>NZ_JBYSYE010000008.1:0-170212 GCF_058782925.1 Pseudomonas sp. FW305-E2
GAGAGGGGAGTTTCAGCCAGTAAAACCTACTCATCCCCACCCGCTAAACCCCATTGCATAGCGCATGGTGATGTTAGCGGTAGAAATCAAGTGCTTGTCCTGCGGGGGTTCCAGAGGTGTATTTAGGCCCTGTCGTCAGTCTTGGGCCATTTTTGGGCCAATTCGACTCGGGGCGGCAGCTTCTCCAGCTCCCTCCAGTCCGAGGAGGAGCTGATCCATTTCGCGTAGGTAGAGAGCAACATCTCGACACTGTGGCCAAGCTGGCTCGCGATGAACGCGGGGTTCATCCCAGGCATCAGGCATAGGGTGGCGTAGGTGTGGCGGGTGTCGTACTGACGGCGTTCACGGATGTTCAGCGCCTTCAGCGCCGATTTGAAGGGGCGGATTGTAACACTTGGCTCGTTGATCCACAGCCCACCTTTGCTAGGTTGGAGCACGAAGGGGCTAGTCGGGTGGGCCGACTTGGACGCCATGCGACGAAGGGTAGCGATTGGCTGGGCATGGTTGATGGCGTTCAATGCGCGCTCGTTTAACAGGACCACCCGATGATGCTTGGTTTTCGTCTGGTCAGGTTTTCGCTTCAGATTGATCGCGGTCGGTTGTGGTTATCAGCTTTCGACCCTTATCGGCCTCTCGTGAAAGAGTGCCTCGCCCCTTCTATTGATAGCGTCGATTAGAAGCCATTGTTAAACAACGGAAGCAGTTGTATTCAAAACATCTAGTCTTGATGCTTGATAACAGCACTGCATCTGATAGGGAAGTTGACTGAGTTGGCAATGAAACATTCGTGGTGAGCATCGTCATGCAGGCGTCTTGCAAGATCCAGATTTGACTGGCTGCTGATAATGACCTGAGGCCTTAACTCAGCGTCTTTGAAATGGCCCTTGCGCTGGCCATCCCCTTCAAGCATCCGGCCCACCGGGTAGTCGACATATTCCAAGACGTTCACGTTGTTGACTGCGCACAGATGAAGATACCAAAGCTTGTGGCAGGCCGAGATCGAGGCCAGCAACATGTCTTCAGGGTTCCAGCGTTCAGGGTTCCCGCGAAAGGCGGGGTCGGCAGAGCCAAGGATAGGTGCCTTGCCTGGAGCCTCCACGTTGAAGTCTCTCTGGTACGCCGTGTAACTGGCAGTACCTTCACCCGTGTTACCTATCCAATTTACCGTGACAGCGTAATGGTGTTCTTTCATGGTCACTCCTGTGTCGAAAGACGGCCGGAAAATCTTGCCCATCGCTTGGGTGCGGTTATCTTGCTCTCGATTGAGGGCTCTGCACCAGCATCTAGTGTTTGCAGCGACGCATGAGCAATCCGAGCACATGCAATGATCCGAACTGCGAACAGTCCTGATTGCTGGCTTCCTCGTGCTCTCTGTCGTGTCCTTGGCTTGAGGATATCGAAACCCTATCTCAGGCTTGGGGCCTCAACACGCACAGTGGTGCTTCAGCTCAACGGAGCCTTCGCCGCCGCCTCGATCGCGTCGAGGTCCAACTCAATTGTTTCGGGCATGACGATTCCTTGGCCGTTCTTGCGACCGGCCTGTGCTTTAATGGGCGATTGTTGAAATGGATTTTTCTAGCGAGGGATAACGCTTATGTTTGCTGTCGGAATTGCGCTTCTTGCCGTAGGATTAGGCACTTCAAATCCTGGGCTCTGGATACCGGGCGCCGCGCTCATGGCTGCCCGCATCGTGAAACGAGCACGCAGCTGACCCCTTGGCCGCCATATCGCGGCAGTGAATAGAGGGAGAAGGGGACAGGGGTTAAATCAGAAAGAGTACGGATTTGCCCTCAGATCAGAAGGACCTGCGCTGCGGAGCCGTCGTCCCCAGCTTTTGCCAGGACGTGCGCCCACCTTTATCTCGAAGAAATAGACCAGACGGTGCTCATGGGTGATGCAGGGGGTGCGTAGACACACGTCAATTAGGCGGTTGAGGTTGCCAAGGATGGTGAGGTTGGCACTCTGCCAGTGGCAGCTTGGACAAGGGCTCCCTCCGGGTCAATGTGCACCCAGCGGCGAGGTCATTCGATTATGATCTGGAATTGACCGCTACAGGGTACCTTGGATCGGGCTATCTATATCGGGGTCGAATGCGGCCAGTCCCAGAATGGCTGCAATCGACTCAAAGCGGTCGGTCACGGTCTATCTTTTAAGACTTGAGTCAGATTGATCGAGGCCTTGATGCCGATAGCTACCCCTGGAGAATTTCTGCAATGGGTCATAGCGGCGGCTTTCAACGTGCTGTGCAGTGCATTTCCGGCCCCTGATAGCCCCACACCACGATGGCCTCGCCATCGTGCTCCCATAAACTCTCATTTTGTCCCTGGTAGCGCGCGCCGCTTGCGGTCTGTTCTAGGTACATCAGCGAACTGCGGTCACCGAACTCGACGATGGCCGTGGGCGGCTCGGTGCGGAAGAAGCGGGCAACCACTTCCTTGGCCGGGTTGCCGTCACACTGGTAGAACACGGGGCCGGTGGCCTCGACCAGCCGGTAGCGCGCCTGCAGTTCGGCGATGCGCAGGCGGTAGCTGTCGGCGATGCAGGCGGGCTGGTCCGCGCTTTTCCAGCAATCGTTGCGGCCTTTGATCCAGCCCCGTTGCTCGGTCTTGAGCACCGGCGGATGTTCATTGCCGGCCTTCTGCTGCGCGGCTGTGTAGACCTCGGCCATTTTCCGGTCCAGTGCCGAGAGCGGCTCGCTCTGGCAGATCTGTTGTTCGATGCTGCCGGCCTCGACCTGAGTGCAGTTGAAGGCAGGTCCCTTAGCTTGGGTGTGCGACAGAGGCAGGGTGAGCAGCAGGGGAAGCCAGTGCTTCATGGGAACCACCATTAGCGATTCAGAATACTGGGCTCAGTCTAGCTCTGCGCTGACTGACGTGGAGGGTGGTCTATCTTTTCGGCGGCTAATGACTGCTATTGGCCGATTGCGGTCATTGCTAGCAAGTCGCTGACATCTATTATTTCACCATCGCTCTAACCTGGTGTGGAATCCTCAACCGGGCCCCGCTAGCGCCTCAGCGGTTGTGTGCTATGTTTCTAACTCCATTCATTATTCCCCGCCCCGAGCGCCTTGGTCTCATAACTCATGCAGTTCGTAAAATATCACGCGGCTGGCAACGACTATCTCGTCTACCACGACAAAACGCCATTCGATTGCTCTATGCTGGCCATCTCGGTGATATGCGACCGGCATAGAGGGTTAGGCAGTGACGGCATCCTGATTCCTGTAATCGAGCCAGGCAAGATGCTCTCAGTGCAGATTCTCAATACCGATGGCTCCGAGGCGGAAAAGAGTGGCAATGGATTGCGAATCCTATGTCGCTACCTTTGGGATCAGCGCATCGTTTCGCACGAACCCTTCGAGTTGTTAACCAAAGGCGGTAAGGTTCGTTGCCAGGTACTTGACGACGGCCGACGCATTTCCATTGCCATGGGTATGGCGACATTCCCCGAGAACGAACGACACTCAATGGAAGTCGATGGCATGCGCCTGCACCTGAACCTTGTGTCGATGGGCAACCCCCATTGCGTGGTGTTTGTCGATCAGACGACTGAGGCACTTGCACGCAAGCTTGGGCCAACCATTGAGCAATTGTCGCTCTTCCCAAACAGAACCAACGTGCAATTCGTGAACGTTGTCGATCGCCGAAACCTGATGGTGCAGATCTGGGAGCGTGGCGTGGGCTACACCCTATCTTCAGGCACCAGCAGCTGTGCCGCTGCGGCAGTCTCACGACGACTTGGGTTCGTTGACGATCATGTGACAGTGCACATGCCTGGCGGTCAGATCACCATCGAACTTGATGAGGACAACCACGTACTCATGAAGGGCCCGGTGTGCAAAATTGGGAAGTACTGGTTGGATCCGGAGTGTCTGGCACAGATTGGTTGAATACGCGGCACCTCTGTATTCGCCGTTATCGCGTGGACTGATCAAGCGTAGGTAAGTGGAACTAAGATCGAGAGTGCCGGATGAAGAGCAGGCAACAAACGAGGTTCTCTGATCAGGGAGATAAGAGAGCATGAGGCGTTCAACCTTGGATCATCTGGCCATTGTTTCACCGACCCGTCCGTTGGGGGCGCAATTTGTTGAGCGTCAGCTTGGAGCGAAACGGCTTTGCCAGATAACGTCAGTTTGCAGTAAGCGTCTGCCCAACACATCTTGCTCAATGTTCAGGGTTCTTCTGTATGCAGGAAATCTACCTCGTAGATACCCCGCGCCGCGCGGATGGTAACAGGGGATATTGGTCTTATGTCACTCAACTCCCATGCGAGCCAGCCGTCTTCAAAATAACTTGCGCAGGCTGCTTCCATGTCAGCCAGGATGAACGGACGCACGGCTTTTACGCGCACAATCGCGACCGCAATACCGTCATCATCTTCCTCCCCGTCGGCATGAAGAAAACGCCCATTTTCGACAATCAGAAGATCCTCGGTAGGTTGTAAGTCTGGATGCCAACGACGGACTTCGAGTGTTTTCTGGCCAGAAGCGATTCGACTGCCACTGGGCCGTACAATTGATAAAGCCTTGATGGTTCTCTCCTAAAAGATATGCGTCCGGCTAAGTTACTTTGTCGGAGGGATGGGAGGTACCGCTACGAGCGCAAGCTTGAGCTGCGGCCAGATTTTCACCCAATTTTTGGACTTGAGGCGGCTTTGATAGATCGCAGTTTTCTCCGTGGCGAACCTCCCCGCTGGCCTGATAATCAAGTCAAAAAGATCATCAAGCCCCAAGGGCGCCGCGACCTCGCATGAGCCTTTCTCTCGCAGTGCTACGGCTACCGCCGTTGCGGTTTCTGGCCAGTAGCGCATTGCGTCGGTCGCTGAGAGATATGGCTTATCGCCGTTCTGAGCATGCATTCTCGCTTGATTTTTCACAGACCATAATACGTTCGGCTCTAGACCTCTGAGAACTGCTTCCAGGGCTTCATCTTGCTCTGGTGTGCAGCGTTGTGCATCAAACCAGATCACATCAACGTCTGTTGAAATCGGGGATGAATCGCGCCCGTGCAGATAATCCCAAACCGCGTTTCGTACAAAGCCTGCTCCGATCCAGCAGTCTGGCAATCCCAAGGAGCGCACTATTTCGAGTAACCGCCACCGAATGGGGTCATCTGAGATAATCGCTTGGATTTTCGAACTATTGTCCACTCAGAAATCACCTTGCAGCAGCACTTAGATCGTTATCGGCGGAAGCTGAAAGCATTTCCATCCCGAGCATCAATGCATCCAGTTCGAGCCTGTTCAACGTTAATGGCGGCATCTCGAAGTCGGCATCCAAGGCATACCCCACGCCGGCGGTACCATAGATTGGGATTCCACTGAAGGAAAGATCGTCGATGTATCGATAGATTGAGCGAACGGAAACGCCAATTCGGCTAGCCAGTCGTTCAGCAGAGATCGGCTGATGGACACGAATCAGATTTACCAATTGAAATAAGCGATCAGCTTTACGCACTAGGTGTGCCCAACTGAGAGTCCTTTGCAAGCTCGATGGCCGCGTTAATGGCGGCCCGAGCTTGGGGGCTATTCTTCCAGCAACTCGATCCCACTGCTGCCGATGCCTGAGCCAGGATGTCACAAGCATTCGCTTTGCTGAGCACAGCCAGCGAGTCAATGCCCATCTGCTCAAGGCGAGCGATAACGGCCGGCCCTACGCCCTTTAGGGCCAACAAGGCATTATGTTCCGTCAGTGGAAATGGCATCCGTAAACTCCTGTTATCGGCCAATGAAACAACCGGAGTTTGCCCGACGGGACAGGGCATCTCAATAGATGGACTCCATCGCCCTCGGCGTAAGCATCAGAACGGTGCGCGCGTCAGGTTTGGGCCAATTTTGGGCCACAGCCCACCTTTGCTCGGGTGAAGCACAAAGGGTCTGACCGGGTATGGGGTTTTGGACGCCATACGCCGGAGCGTGGCCATCCGCTAGGCCAGGTTGTCCATCCGCCGGTAATTCATGGCGCTCGCCTAGCGGAACACCGTAGCCACTTTCCTTGAGCGACCGTGCGTTGACCGCGCGGCGATTGAAGGGGGGGCTTGTGGTGCGATCACGGCTGTTAAATGAAAAAAGCAGATGTAAAAAAATGTAACACGCACCTTCAGCAGTGGATTCATTGGAATAGCTGTGTATTCTGTCTCTCCAGTCAAGAATATGAGTTCAAGGTCCGTTCCATGCGTGATCGCGGCAAAATCTATTGGGAATGGGCCAATTCTGCGTTGCATTCCCGCAATTACGATGAGCGCCTTCCCTGCGGCACTTTAATCAACATCCAAGCCCGACTCTCACTTGAAAACGTCACTCAACTTTTCCTGGGTATCTACGGGAAAAAAGGCGTGCTCTTGCTCGAAGAGGTACACCCTGACTGCCGTGGACAGAAACTGTCCGCGGCGATGGCCTGGGCGCTCGAGCGTGCTCACGACTGGGTCGCCAAGGCGTTTCCTGCGCCCAAAGCACCAGGGCCTGAACCACTCCCGCGCAGAGGCTCGCGTCTTCACGGATAACGATGCAGGGAAAACGGAACGCTCGTCAGATCGCTTGAGTCGTATCTCCATCAAAAGCGCATTGAGGCGCCCAGTTGGAGAAAATGATGAGCCTTCAGTCCACCAGTCATGACCTTTACGTGCATGCCTACCTTGGTTACCAGGCATCGATTTACGTGCTGTGGGAGTCGAGCGTCGAATTTCCCACGGGGATGTTGGTCGAGGTAGGGAAGCCGGGCGCAACGGCGCGAACCCTGCGTGTGAGCCGACCATTCTCCTCTTCGACAGAAGCCATTCTCGAAGGGAAGGTTATGGCTGAACAGTACGTGGAAAGTCAAAAAAGCGGAGCTTGTGCTGCCAGGTGAATTCGCCGAGGTCTGATCGGACCCACCGCAACCACGGGCAGGTCGACCACCTGCGAATCTGTGCAGCTGTTGATAACGGTATTCCCTGTTCGTCGAGTCGAGCCATTTCAACAGTAACCGCTTGCGCAAGTGCCATTGTGGACGGTGGTGTTACCAATCGTCGTGCTGCGCGGGTTCCAAGTCGACGCGGTCCCCGAGTCGAAACCCTGCACATCAGTGGTCGATGATGTTGCGCTACCGGTACTTGGGCCGGCATGGTCTACTACCGCTTCACTGAAGCGGCTCTATCAGCTCGGCGCCTTGGTTGCGCACATTGCCAATGGCTGTGCTCACTCGATACCACTCGAAGGCCTCGGCTGGCTCACTTAGGTTGAGCGCCATCTGCTCGGCCTGTTCCCCGGGCATCGCGGTTTGCATCCACTCACGCGCAAGGTCTGGGGCCAAAACCACTGGCCTGCGGTCGTGCACATCCACCATTCCGCCCTGAGCATCGGCCGTAATGATGACGAACCCATCATGCTCGCTGCCAGCGAACTGGCCGATGCTGGCGCAAAGGGAAGGGCGCCCGTCCCGGCGTCGGATGTAGTACGGCTGTTTCTTCGGTCCGCCTTCATCGACCCATTCATACCAGCCGTCGATCGGCGTTATGCCTCGGTGCGGCCAGATCGCCCGGAAGAAGGGGCCGTGTGCCACCTTTTCGACCCTGGCGTTGATCGGCGCGGCACGGTCGGTCGCCCAATGCGGCCGCCAGCCCCATCTCACCAGGTCCGCCCGCGGGCCTGCTTCATCCACTCGCAGCACTGCCACCGGGGTGGTCGGCGCGACGTTGTACCGGCCAAGTGGCTGGTCGCCGACGTTGTTCCGCCAGGCCTCTGGCAGGCTCAGGGTTTCGACAAAGTCGTGTATGCCTCGGTACTGACTCAACCTTCCACACATGCGCAACCCTCCTGCCAGAGCAAGCATAGCGCTTGGGTGTATTGCCGGTGTGGATGACGCCGACGTGGTGCTGTACGCGCAGTTCTGACGGTGCCGGGCTGAATGAGCGCCCCACCTCCTTCAGCACGGCGCCAAGTCTGATCTTCCAGGCGTTATAGGGTCGTTCGAAGGGACCCTTACAAAAATGCAGTACTTACCGCCTTCCATCGATTCAAAGGCCACCAGCTTTTCCACCAGTGCGGCGCTCAAAACCTTGCCGGCGTTAAGCAGCAACATGCCGTTGTCGGCGTTCAGGTTGCGCGCAAGCACCATTCCCGGCGCCAGGTCACGGGTGGTACACACCTTGACTTCAGGGTCCACCAGGGTGATATCGCTGTGGAACGAGGCGCAAACCTGGACGAAATCCTCAAGGAGCGCCGGGTCATACAACCGGTCGGCGTACTTGCGCAGGTAGAGCAAGGCCTCATCGCTGTTCATCTGCCGTTCAAGAATCAAACCCCGTTGCAGCTCAACGAAGTCCACGGCCAGCTTGAGCAAGCGAGCGCCGAACGGGATAGCTTCACCTTTGAGCCGGTCCGGGAAACCGCTGCCGTCCCAGTGCTCCTGATGATGCAGGATCAGGCGCGCGGCATCTTTCATGGGCTCAAGGGTCATCAGCAGCGCTTCACTTTGGCGTGGGTAGTCGCGATAGCGGTCGCGGTCGCCGTGCATCAGCTGGTCCGATGGGGCTACGATCATGCTATCCGGCCAACTCAATTTGCCTATGTTGTACAGCGCCGCAGCCATGGCCAGATCGCGGCTTATCGCCTCGTCCAAGGCGTGGACCCGACAGTAGCAACGCACCAGTTCGATGATCTGTCGATTGGTCTGCTTGGCTGGAGGCAGCCGCAGATTAGCCAACATCGAGAACACCTCGGTCCCGGTCACATAACTGTGTTTCAGTTCTTCGTAGGCCAGATCGAGCATGTCAGCGGTCTGCTGCAGCTCCGCGGTACGGGCTGCAACGCGTTTCTCCAAGTCGTTATTGAGCAGTCTCAACTGGGCGTTCTGCCGACGTGCCAGCAGCTCCAGGCGTTGGCGCTCGCGTTCGGAATGCTGGTGGTCCAGGGCCTGGCGCAAGGTCATCAGCAATTCGTCGTCGTTCCAGGGCTTGCTGATGTAACGGTGGATTTGACCGTCATTGACGGCCTTGATGATTGCGCTTGGGTCGGCATAGCCGGTCAGCAAGATCCTGACGGTCGATGGGTGATGCTGATTGATCTGTGCCAACAAGGTGGCGCCGTCCATCCCGGGCATGCGCGCATCGCTCATCACCAGATCAACCGGGCCCTCGGCCATCTGCGCCAGTGCCTGCTCTCCGCTGGTCGCCAGCTTCACGTCATAGGGTTGGCCACGCAATAGCCGACGCAGACTGTTAAGGATCGACTCCTCGTCGTCTACCAGCAACACGGTCGGCCGATAGGGTGAAATCAGGGGCGGTTGCACGTCCATGGCAGGCCTCACGTGGTCGATCGATGGAGGCACTCGAGCTCAACGAGCGCTTAGGTCAAAGGCTAGTTCATTTTTCCGTGACAGGTGCCGGGCAAGGTGTGGCGGGTGGCAGGCAAATTGTCTGGAAGGCATCTAACCTGACGGCATGGCACCACCCTTCTGTAAGTCCGTCAGCCCAGGGAAAAGGATTCTCCCGGATGTCAGCGCGCACAACCTGTCGTTATCGTTCCGCTCTTCACCTGCAGCGCTTGCGCCGTTGTCTGGGCCTGTGGGTGCTGCTCGTTCTGAGCGGAGGCAGCGGGGCGGAGCCGCTGGACGAGCCGCTCAAGCCGCTGCCTCCGATACCCACTCTGGCACCTGGGCGTGTCGAGTTGGGCCGCCAGTTGTTCAACGATCCGCGGTTGTCGCGCAACGGCACACGGTCCTGCGCCAGCTGTCACCGTCTGGACAAGTACGGGGCCGATGACCGGGCGTTTTCCATGGGGGCAGATGGCCTGCCGCTTACGCTCAATACGCCAACGGTACTCAATGCCAGCCTTAATTTCCGACAGTTCTGGAATGGCCGGGTCGAGTCACTCGAGGAGCAGGGGGAGGCCGTGATCACCAGCGCTCACGAGATGGGCGGAGACTGGGGCGTGATCGAGCAGCGCATCGCTGCAGACGTGCATTACCGCCAGGCGTTCAAGGATGCCTACCCGGACGCGGTGACAAAGGACAACATCCTCAGCGCGTTGGCCGATTACCAAAGGACGCTTCTTACCCCTGGCGCACGCTTCGATCGTTACCTGCAGGGCGATACCGAGGCGCTTACCCTGGAGGAAAAATACGGCTACCAGCGCTTCAAGGACTATGGCTGCATCGCCTGCCACCAAGGGGTGAATATTGGGGGCAACATGTTCCAGAAATTTGGCGTGTTCGGCGACTACATCGCGGACCGCGGCCACCCCACCGAGGCGGATCAGGGCCGCTTCAACGTGACCGGAGAGGAGGCCGACCGGGGCGTGTTCAAAGTGCCGAGCCTGCGCAATGTGGCGATGACCGCGCCCTATTTTCACGATGGCTCGGCGCCTACGCTGGAGCGTGCGATCGATGTGATGTTTCAGTATCAGCTTGGACGAATCCCAAGCGATGAGGACCGCAGGCTCATCATGCTGTTCCTCAAAACCCTTACTGCTGAAAAGGCGGGTCAGCCATGAGGGTGATTTCCCGGCGCACAAGCCTGATTCTATTCAGTGGGTTGGTCCTTGTACTGGCGTCGATGCTGCTGTACCTGTACCTGAATTCCGGGTCAGAGCAGACCCAGACCTACAACGAATCCCGAGATCTCATTCGTCAGCTCAAGCAACAGGATGCTGTATGGGAAAACGAGGTGCTCAAGGCCCGGGTAGCCGTCTCTCATAACTATGATCCACTCGTGACCCCCCTCAAGGAGATGAAGCGGCTGTGGGCACGATTCGACAGCCGGGAAGCCGAACAAGGGCGCGTTGACGCAGACCAGTGGCGCGATGCCTATGACGGTTTTCTCTCTGCGTTTGGGGAAAAGGCTCGGCTCGTGGAGCAATTCAAATCGCACAATGCCTTGCTGCGAAATTCGTTGGCATTTCTACCCACAGCCGAGGACGGTATTCAGGCCCAGATCAACACCATGCTGGCCCCGAATCGGCCGGAGGTACACGTATTCGTTGCTGACACTTATGACCTGTTGCTAAGTACCCTGGAGTTCGCGCAGGTTACCTCTGTGGAAAGGGCTGCCGAGATAGAGGTGGGGTTAGGTAACCTGGCTGTTAACGCGCAGAACCTGCCCAAAGAGTTCCACACGCCCCTCAATTTGTTGAGTAATCACGTGGCGTTGATCCTGCGCGAGCAACCTGTCGTCAACCGCCTGCTCGAACAGATCGAGGCGATCCCGGTTGCCGAACGCCTGGATACGATCACCAGCCTCCTGGACAGGGATCAACAGCAGGTTGAAAGGATCAACCGTAAAAACCATCTCTACACGTTATGGCTATCCGGCTTGCTGATGTTCTCGGTCATTTGCCTGGCTGCGCTGCTGGTGCGCAGCTTCGCCGAGGTGAGACGGGTCAACAATGCGTTGCAAAGCGCCAATGATGTCCTGGAACAGCGGGTCGAGGATCGCACCCTGGAACTCAGAAACGCTCAGAGCGAATTGCTTAACGCGGCGCGCCAAGCGGGCATGGCGGAGATCGCTACCAATGTGTTGCACAACGTGGGCAACGTGCTCAACAGCGTGAACACATCCTCTGATCTGATCGCTCGAACGTTGCGCAGCAGCAAAACCCAGGGTTTGGGCAAGGCCATGCAACTGTTCCGCGAGCATGCCACTGACATCGGTCAGTTTCTCGACGAGGATCCCAGAGGCCGGTTGCTTCCCGGCTACCTCCACCAGCTGACCGAGGCGATCGCCGAGGAGCAGAAGGAGATGGTGATCGAGCTGGAGCGGATGAACAAGAGCATCGACCACATCAAGGAAGTGGTGGCCACCCAGCAATCCTACGCCGGGGCTAAAAATGTGCCAGTGCCGCTGTCGGTCAACGACCTGGTCGAGGACGCGCTGCGCATGAACGCAGGCGCGTTGATCCGGCATCAGGTGAGGGTAGTGCGCGACTTCGCAGATCTGCCTCTGGTGATGGGCGACCGGCATCGGCTGTTGCTGATACTGATCAACCTGATCAGCAACGCCAAGTACGCCATGTCCGGCCCCGGTAGCGACCCACGGACGATGATCCTCAGGACCCGCATCATTGAGGGGGGCTTGCTGGAAATGAGCGTGCTGGACGAAGGCGAAGGCATTGCGCCCGAAAACCTGCAGAAGATCTTTGCCCATGGCTTCACCACGCGCAAAGACGGGCATGGCTTCGGCTTACACAGTTGCGCCTTGGCCGCCATCGAGATGAATGGTCACCTGACCGCACACAGCGACGGCCCTGGCCTGGGTGCTGTCTTTACCCTGAGGATCCCGCTGATCGCGGTGACGGAGCCTGCATGAGTGACCTGACCAATCGCCGGATCCTGCTGATCGATGACATGCCGACTATCCACGAGGATTTTCGCAAGATCCTTGCCCCGGCCAAAGCGCAGAACACTGAGCTGGACGAGATGGAAGGGTTGTTGTTTGGCGAGCAGATCAAGAACGACCGACCGGTATTCGAACTCGATTCAGCCTATGGCGGTGAGGAAGGGCTCGGCCTGCTGAAGCGTGCGCTGCAGGCCAGCAAGCCTTACGCGTTAGCCTTCGTCGACATGCGAATGCCAGGTGGATGGGATGGCGCTCAAACCATTGAGCACCTGTGGGAAGAGGACCCGCTGTTGCAGGTAGTCGTCTGCACCGCCTACTCGGACTATTCCTGGGATGAGTTGCTTGACCGGCTGCGGGCCCACGATCGCCTGCTGATCCTGAAAAAACCGTTCGACAACATCGAGGTCCAGCAAATGGCCAGCACCTTGCTGACCAAGTGGGAAATGACCCAACGAGCCTCGCTGAAAATGCACCAGCTCGAACAGCGCGTAGAGCGGCGTACGCAGCAACTGACCCAGGCCAGCGAGGCGCTGCAGCAGGAGATCGAGGAGCGCAAGCAGCTGGAAAGCCAGCTGGTGCAATCGGAGAAGCTCGCCTCGTTGGGGCAGATGGCCGCCGGCGTGGCGCACGAGATCAACAATCCGATCGGTTTCGTGTCCTCCAACCTGGGCACTCTGGGAGGGTACTTTCAACAACTGTTAGCGATGCTCGACGCCTATCGCGAGGCCGAACTGATGCTCGGCGCAAACGAAACCACTGGGCGCTTGCAAAGGCTTCGTGAGCAGACTGAGCTGGAATTCCTCATGGAAGACATCCCGATCCTCATCAAGGAGTCCAAGGACGGAATCGGTCGAGTGGCGCATATCGTCAAGGACCTCAAAGACTTCTCGCGCGTTGACAACGCTCAGCAGTGGCAATTAGCCGATTTGCAGCAGGGCATTGACTCCACGCTCAACATCGTCGCGAGCGAGCTGAAACATAAAGCCGACGTGGTAAAACGGTACCAGCCGTTACCCCCTGTCGAATGCCTGCCGTCGCAGATCAACCAAGTGATAATGAACCTTGTGCTCAATGCCGTCCAAGCCATGGGCCCCGAGCGGGGCACCATCACATTGGGCACTGTTCATCAAGGCGGCTGGGTGTGCATCGACGTTGCGGATACAGGCGCTGGGATAGCACCGGAGAACATCAAGAAAATCTTCGATCCTTTTTTCACCACCAAGCCCGTCGGCCAAGGAACCGGGCTAGGCCTGTCCCTTTCCTACGGCATTGTAAAGAAACACGGAGGAGAGATATCTGTATCAAGTCAGGTCGGAGTGGGAACAACGTTTCGTGTACAACTGCCGGTTAAGCAGAGCGCAACGCTGTGACAGGGCACACAAGGTGGGTATACCACAACCCAACTAGGGCAGGGGGCGTGCCCCGGCGATCCCGCCAACCAGTCAATGTTTTGCGGTGGCGAGTAGCCGATAGCGTGAGAAGGGCGTGCCGTCGATATCCACCTCTGCGTCAAGGCAAAACCCCAGGCGAAGAATACCTTTGATTCGAGTTCTGGTTGATGGAAGCAATAGGGTAATGGACGCTAGCCCCATCTCCTGGAAAGCGCGCCGTACGATCTCATCGAAAATCACTCTGCCAAGCCCCCAGTAGTCTGGATGAAGCACCAAGGCAAGATCAGCGTCGCCGTCTTCCTGCTGCAGGCCACCCCAGCCGGCGAATTGACCGTCAACGAAAAAAGCCCAGGGACCATAGCCATTCAGTGCCCATTGGGCCTCTTTTTGGGCAACCCACACCTTGCATTTGCGTTCGTCAAAGTCGGGACGACCCAAGGGCATTTGGCGCAAGACATCGGGGTTGTTGTTGAGTGCGATGATGTCGGCGATGGGGGCGTCGCTCAGACGCCGGAAATGCAGCTGCATGATGTGCCTTGTCGAACGGCTTTAAACCTGATTTATAGCGCCTGCCATTGCCCCTTTTCAATCTTCAGATTCGTACCAGCTGAGACAATTCATGACATCGAAGAAACTGGGCCGAATACTCCGACGCTGAGTTCTGCGCCCTGGCCGAACGGTATTAGGCAGGATCGATGCATAGGCCGCCAATGGCGCGGCCTGAGGCCCGATTCTCGCGCTAGACCACCGCGCCAAACAAGTGCCCCACCAGTGCCGTGACGCCCATGGCCAACGCCCCCCAGAAGGTCACCCGCCAGGCGCCCGTCATGATGCTGGCCCCGCCAGCCTTGGCGGCAATAGCCCCCAATGACCCGAGAAATACCAATGACATGCCCGATATCCAGGGGCCCACGCTGTGCTCCCGTGCGACAAACGTCACCGCCAGCGGCAAGGCGGCGCCCACCACGAAGCTCGCGGCGGACGCCAGGGCGGCCTGCAACGGTTTGGCGGTGAGCGTGGCGCTGATGCCCAGTTCGTCGCGGGCGTGGGAGCCCAATGCGTCATGGGCCATCAATTGATCGGCCACTTGATGTGCCAGCTCGGGTGCTACTCCACGCTGCATGTAGATGTTGGCGAGTTCGGCGTGCTCAGCTTTCGGGTCGCTGGCCAGTTCTGCCCGTTCGCGGGACAGGTCCGCCCGCTCGGTATCGGCCTGGGAGTGCACCGAAATGTACTCGCCAGCGGCCATGGACATGGCCCCGGCCATCAGCCCCGCCATTCCGGTGACCAGCAACGTGGCGTGGCTGGCGTTGGCCGCCGCGACCCCAATCAGCAGGCTGGCGGTAGAGACAATGCCGTCGTTGGCCCCCAGGACAGCGGCGCGTAGCCAGCCGATACGATCACTTCTGTGTGCCTCGGTGTGCCTGTGCATGAATTTCATTGTTTGACGCGGCTCCCTGTCATCAGGCGGTTCACGTTGCACGGGTGCCGAGCGGGTCGGCAGCCGGCGTCAGCGGGCTTCAATTTGCACCTGCAGCTGTCCGCCGACAATGGATATTTCCCTGAACTGCTCACCTTCGCGCAGCACGAACAGTGCGTCCATCCCGCGTTCCTGAGCCAGACGAGGGCCCTCGGTTTCGCCCAGGACCATCAGCGCCGTGGCCCAGGCATCGGCGAGCATGCACGAGGTCGCCACCACGGTAACGGCGGCGAGCGCGTTGCACAGTGGTGCGCCGGTGGCCGGGTTCATGGTGTGAGCATAGGACTGACCGGCTATGTCGACCCACTGCCGGTAGTCCCCGGAGGTCGCGATTGACATATCGCTAAGCGCCATGACGCCCATGACTTCCCGCACGCCCCTTTTGGGCTTTTCCAGCGCCACGACCCAGCATTGTCCGTCAGGTTTGACGCCCCGGGCGCGCATCTCGCCATCGATACCGACCAAGTACCGCGTGATACCTGAACCTTCCAGGCAACGGGCCAGTTCATCCACGCCAAACCCTTTGGCAATCCCACTCAAGTCAAGGCTCAGCGGCACGCGCTTGCGCACCTGGTTGCGTTGTGGCTCAACCTCCAATGCGCCGCTGGCTAACAGCCGGGTGCGCGGCGCAGGGGAATCGATCACCTGCGTTGTGACCTGCCGCGCCGCTGGGCCGAAGCCCCACGCGCTCACCAGGTCACCGACAGCGATGTCGAAGGCGCCGCCGGATTGCCGGCTGACGCGCAATGCAGCAGACAGCACCGTGACCAGTTCCTTGGGCACCGATACCCATTCCTGCTCGGGGGCGGCATTGAGGCGGTTGAGGTCCGACTCGGGTTTCCAGGTGGACATTTGCTGGTCCACCCGGGCCACGGCGCGGGCCAGCTGCTGGCCAAGTTCGTCGGTATCCATCCCGGCCCCGGCATAAAACAGGGCGGTGTAGCGGGTGCCCATGGTTTCGCCGTTCAGGCTATAACGCTGCAACTCAGTAGACATCTTCACGGTAGCGTCCTTGTGCCTTGAGGATCAGCACGCTGAGGTGGAGGGGCGCCAAGACTTCATCCAGGGCCTGCATCACGCCTTTGGCCATTTCGCGACTGCCACACACCAGCACTTGGGCACCTTTTTCAATCAGCCGGCGCAAGGCGAGGGCATCACTGATCAGCCGGTCTTGTACGTAGCTGCGCTCCTGGACTTGAGAAAAGGCGGCGTGCAATTGCGTCAGGCGGCGGTCCGACAAGTATTGGTTGAGCTCCGGTTCGTAGAGAAAGTCCGAGGCCGGGTTGCGCCCGCCCCAATACAGGTGCATCGGGTGTCGGGCCTTGTTGTTGCGGATAAAACCGGCCAAAGGACCAATACCGGTGCCGGCGCCGATCAGGATTACCGGGTGCGTGCCCGATGCCGGACGAAATTGCGGGTTGGGCTGAATGAAGGCGTCAATCTGCGCGCCAATGTCCAGGCCGTGAAGAAATTCCGAGCACATGCCCCCGCTATGTTTACGCACACAGATCTCCAGCACGCCGTCCTGGGAACCGCTGGCCAGCGAGTAGAAGCGCGGGATTGGGCTGCCCGGGGGCAGAATCCCGACCAAGTCGCCGGCCAGAAAATTCGGCAGTCCGCCGCGAGCGTTGAAGCGCAGGACATGGGTCGGTGCATTTACCTGTTCGCCATAGGCAATCCGCTCTGTCAGCTCCAATGAATGGGTGCGCGGCTGCTGCGGGGTGTGAACCAGCGCCAGCGCCTGCCCCAACACGTCGCCCAGCGCGTGGCCCCAACGCGCAAACGCCTGAGGGCACTGGCGGTTGACGGTCTCCAGCCCCAGCAATGGCGAGCCACCGGCCTGCAACATCGCATGCTGCACTTGATGGGCGTACCGACAGAATCGCGCAAATTGGCGGTCGCCCAGGCCCAGCACCGCAAAGGGGAGGCCGGGCTTGACGCCGGTTTTGGCCAGCCGCGTCAGGAACTGCGAAGCCGAGGCCGGCGCATCGCCGTCACCGTGGGTCGCGGTAAGGATGAACACTCGTTTGGCATTAGGGTAATCGCCCAACCAGTCATTCATCGCCGCGCTGTGCACCTGATGGCCGCTTTGGTGCAAGGCGTCATGCAAGGTTTTGGCAAAACCCCAGGTGCTGTTGTTTTCACTGCCCACCAGAATCACGCTGTCGGCGGCATAAGCAGGGCTGTTGTGGCGGAGGCGCGGGCCAGCTTTGCGGCGGCGCCACCATAACAGAATGCCGGTCACGCTCATCAACGGCACGCAGAGGGCGCAGAGCCCGAGCAGCAGGCCCAGCCACCAGAGGCCTTCGCCAGTGTGCAACTGGTAGATCAATTCATAGAGGTTGAGCATTGGGTCGTGGGCTTGATAGGACAGCAAGGCGCCGCTGGCTTGGTCCACGTAGCCATCGCCCTGTGCTGTGCGCAGGGAAAACACATCGCGAGGGTTGCCGGGGCTCGGGTAGACCAGCTCGCGCAGGTCGTTCAGGTCGGTGGCTTGCAAGGCCTGCAGTTTTGCCACCGGCAAGGCCGGGCCGGCGCTGACGTGGGCAGGGAAGGCGGGTTCAGCTTGACTGCCGTCGGCGATAAAACCAAACGTGGTGGCGGACAGGTAGGCCCCGCTCAGTGCCGACAACAACAGTCCGAGCAAGGCCAGTCGCCCGACTTCAGCATGCCAGCGCTGGCTGAAAGTGCCCCGCAGCGGCCGTAGCAGGTTGCGCCAGCCACCCAGGCGTCGGGCCAGCAATAGCGCGCCGGACACTGACAGCGCCAGCATGAGCAGGGCACCAACACCCGACACCCCATGGCCCGGCGTGCCAAGGAACAGCGAGCGGTGCAGGTCTTTCACCCAGCGGGTGAACGCGGATGGCTCGTAAGGGGCGAGCCCTTGGCCGGTCAGTGGGTCGACCTTCTCCGCCCCGGCCTTGCCGTTCTGGTTGTAGTAGACGATCACCGTGCCGGACGCTGAGCGCTGGATCTGCTCCACCCCCGTAAAGTGGTTGGCTACGCGCCCGGCAAGTTGGCCGACGTTGAGTTGCCTGGCAGAAGTGGACGTGCTGTGCAGACGCTCCAGCGCCGGCTCGACAGACAGAATCGCGCCGCTGATGGCCAATACCATGACCAACAGGGCGGCGATCAGGCCAGGAAGGGAATGGAACTGACGAAGCATGTTCAGCCTCCGGAGGTGGCGGGTGCTACAGGTCGTAAGTAAAGGCGTCGACGTAGGCATTGCCGGTCGCGGGCTTGCCTGCGCCCTTGGAGGTCAGCGGCACGCTGACATCGCCGCGGGCGTCGCGTTTGTCCTCGACGGCGCTGTCGATGCGGATCTGATACCCGGCATCAATCAGCGTGTCCGCCAGTT
Source organism: Pseudomonas sp. FW305-E2 (assembly GCF_058782925.1). Taxonomy (NCBI): domain Bacteria; kingdom Pseudomonadati; phylum Pseudomonadota; class Gammaproteobacteria; order Pseudomonadales; family Pseudomonadaceae; genus Pseudomonas; species Pseudomonas sp. FW305-E2. Next base: position 18,538 of record NZ_JBYSYE010000008.1, read on the forward strand.
CTACGCTGACTTTCAGCGTGCCCCCACTGCCGACGCTGGCGCCGCTGACCCCGTCGAATTCGCTCGGGTTCATCCCGCTGCCCCGGGCCCAGGCGGCCAGGTGCTTGTAATATTTGGCCTTCTTGCCGGCCACCCAGAGGGTTTTCTGGTACTGGCCATTGGCGTCGGTGACGTAGATCGCCAGGTAGGCATCATTGCCGCTGTAGTCCTTGAGCTGCGTGGTCAGGGTCACTTCACGGGCCTGGGCCAGCGCCGGTAGGGTAATGGCGCCGATGAGGCAGGTTGCTGCGATGATCTTCTTCATGAGCGTGTCCTCTTGATCGTCAGGTCGAGAGCCTGGACCTGCCGGCTGACAGCAACCTGAACGGCAGGAACATTCATAGACAGGTGAGTTGTCATTCGGCGAGCGGGCTGCCGAGATAGTCATTGGCATCGCCGTCATTGCGCAAATGGACCTCGAGTGTCTTCAGGCGCAGCGATGCCGGGGAGTAGCTGGCTTCGATGTCATTGCCCTTGCGGTCCAGGCCCTTGAGTTCGTAACAGCCGTCGTCGACCTTGATGCGCTGCACGCGCCAGCCGTATTGCCGCTCTACCTGCTGACGCAAGGTTTCGCGAGGCTGCCAGTCGCTTACTGGGTCGCTGCAGTCGTCACCGGCCAGGGCGTAACCGCTGACCAGCAAGCCCAACAGCGTGGCATTGGCAATAAAACCGGATTTCATGACTTGTCTCCTGTCGAGGGCGGCGTCTGTGGCATAACCTAAAGTGCCTACCTGACAGCCAGCTGAATCTTCAGATTCACATCAGGCAAGGCGATTAAGGTGCTGCAAGGCAACCATCTCAGGAGATGTCAGATGCGGGTTCTATTGGTTGAGGACGCTCCAGGCCTGGGTGAAGCGGTGCGCGAACAAATTGCCGATGACGGCCACGCCGTCGATTGGGTACAGCGCCTGGACCACGCGCGCAACAGCGTCCGCAGCACGCCTTATGACCTGATCTTGCTGGACCTGATGCTTCCGGACGGGCGCGGGTTGGACTTTCTGCGTCAACAACGCGCGGCAGGAGACGTGACCCCCGTGATTATCCTGACCGCCCAGGATCAGATTTCCGATCGTATCGCCGGCCTGAACGCTGGCGCCGATGACTACCTGGTCAAACCGTTCGACCTGTTTGAACTCTCGGCCCGCGTGGCAGCGGTGGGCCGCCGTTATAGCGGCAACCCCAATCCACAGATCAAACTCGGTGATTTGCAGGTCGACATGAGTGCCCGCACGGTGCAGCGGGGCAGTGCGACGGTGGACCTCACGGCGCGGGAATGGGCGCTGTTCGAAGCGTTTGTGCAGCGCCCCAGCGCACTGCTGTCAAAGTCGCAGCTCGAAGAGCGGCTGTATGCGTTCGGCGCTGAAATCGAGAGCAATACCATCGAGGTATACATCAGCCGTCTACGTAAAAAACTCGGACGCGAACTGATCGAAACCGTGCGAGGCATGGGCTACCGGTTAATGTCCGCATGAAGCCGTCTTCGAGCCTGCAGATACGTCTCGGCCTGGGGCTGACGCTTGGTATGACCTTACTCTGGCTGGTAGCGACAGTGGGGGCCTGGCTCGTGGTGCGGCATGAGTTGAACGAAGCGTTCGATAGCGCCTTGGAAGAGACAGCACAACGCATCCTGCCCTTGGCTGTGCTGGAAATCAGCAATCGGGAAGAATCCCGGACTGCACAACACGTCGCGACGCTGAAGATGCACAAGGAGTACCTGACTTACCTGGTGCGCGACGCCAAGGGCAAGATCCTGATGCAATCTCACGACGCCAACCCGGAGATTTTCAACCGACAACCGTCTGAAGGTTTTTCCACTTCTGAAAAATACCGATTGTATGGCGCTAGCGCATTGCGCCAGACACTGTTCATCGAGATGGCCGAACCGCTTGGTCATCGTCGTGAAGCCGCGCGGGAGGCCTTGTTTGCGTTGTTGTTGCCTCTAATGGTGTTGATTCCTGTCAGCCTGGCGGGCACTTGGTTGTTTGTACGTTTCAGCCTGCGCAGCGTGCGGGCTTATCGTCGTGCCATTGAAACACGCGGTGTGGGTGACTTGTCGCCGATCAAGGTGGCGCACCTGCCAGCAGAAATCGATCCGTTGGCGGAGGCGGTCAATCACCTTCTGGAGCGCTTACGCAATGCCCTTGAGGCCGAGCGCAGCTTTACCGCCAACAGCGCTCACGAGCTGCGCACGCCATTGGCCTCGACCCTGGCGCAGATCCAGCGGTTACACCACGAAGCGCCGGAAGGTCCGCTGCGACTGCGTGCGCAGAAGATCGAGCAGGCGTTGCGCGAGCTTTCAAGGCTTTCAGAAAAGCTCATGCAGTTGGCCAAAGCGGAGGGCGGCGGGCTGTTGTCCGAAACGCCACAAGACCTGATTCCGTTGCTTGCCCACGGCGTCGACGAGTGGAACCAGCGCAGCGGGCAGCGCATCGAGTTGCAGTTGCCAAGTCAGGCCGGCGTGTACTCGATCATTGACCCGGACGCGTTTGGCATCCTGCTGCGCAACCTGATTGAGAATGCGCTGAAGTATGGTGCAACGGACCAACCGGTCGAAGTCAGTCTCACCGATCAGGCACAGCTGCGGATAGTCAACAGCGGCCCGGCAGTGCCGCAGTCTGTATTAGAGCACCTGACCGAGCGTTTTGTGCGCGGTCACAGTGAGATCAGTGGTTCAGGGCTGGGCTTGGCGATTGCCAAAACCATCGTGCAGGGGGTAAACGCGCGCATGGCATTGTTCTCCCCGGCAACAGGCCGACGCGATGGGTTTGAAGTCTGCATCTGGTTACCGCTTGCCCCATCCTGAAAGACCCTGGAACTCACCACGTTCAACAGTGCTTTCCTGATACCCGAGCCTCGGCCAGGTTGAATGTAAGGAGATGAAGGCCTGCATCTAACGATCCTTGCTCAGGCAGAACGGGGATGGTCACGCGACTAAGCACTCAGCGCCCGTTTCAACACGTCGTAAATTTTGCCATCACCTGATTGGGCAACGTTGAAACGGAGGAAATCACCCGCAGCCATCGACTGGCTGAACGCATTACCAGGCGCCAGCACTACACCTTCATTCAAGCAAGCCCGAGCCAGCGTTGCTGCATCCTTGCCTTGAGGGAGTTGGCACCAGACGTACATGCCTGACTGGGGCGTTATCCAGGGCTTGATGCCAATGGCCCGAAGCCTCGCTACCGTTCTGTCCATAGCCTCGGCCAGCCTGAGGCGAACACTCTCCATGTGTTTCCGGTACCCGCTATCGGTAATCGCCAGATGGATGATGTCCGCGGCCAGGCGGCCACCCCCGAATGTGGTCGCAATCTTGAGATCGACCAGGCTCTCGATCCAGTCACTGCGAGCCGCGATGTAGCCGCATCGAATCGAAGCGGAGATGGTCTTGGAGAAGCTACCGATCTGGATGACACGAGAGAGGCCATCGAAGGCAGACAGCCGTGGCGCTGGCGCACTCTCGAAATCCCCGAAGATGTCGTCCTCTACAATCACCAGGCTGGAGTTGTCGGCCAGCTTCAGCAACCTGTGTGCCGTGACCGGAGACAGGGTAGCGCCGGTCGGGTTGTGGATGCCTGAATTGGTTATGTACAACCGGGGAGAATGCGCGAGCAGCGCTGCGCCGAAAGCATCGATGTCCGGGCCCGTCGCGGTGTAGGGAACGCCTACGATGTTCACCCTGTGCGCTTTCAGCAATGCGTGAAAATTGAAATAGCAGGGGTCGTCGACCAGCACAGTGTCCCCCGGCTCAAGCAGAAAACGGCAGATCAGGTCGATGGCGTGGGTGCCGGACTCAGTGAGCATGAGCTGTTCAAGAGGGGCTTCGACCCCGATCCCTGTCAGCTTGCGTGACAGGAACTGCCTGAGCGGCAGATGCCCAAGTGGCGAGGCGTACTCCGTCAGTTTCGACGTGTCTGAACGGGCAACGGTACGAAGCGCCTTGCGCAAGCCGGCTTCGAACATCCAGGAGGCCGGTAGCCACCCGCACCCCGGTTTCAACGCATCGCTAGCGGTGTCTAGAGACTGGCGCGAGATCCACAGCGGGTCCACTTCACGATCAAGCCTTGGGCCGAGTTCGGTGAGCACCAGGGGTGCCACTGGCCCGGCTACGTAAAAGCCGGAGCCAGGGCGAGAGTTGAGTACACCCTCTGCCATCAACCTTTCATAGGCCTCAAGCACCGTAGAAACCGACACTTGCATGGCCTGAGCCATCGCGCGGACCGAGGGGATTCTCGCGCCCGGGGTGTAGGTTCGAGAGGCTATCCGCGACTGGATCTCACCCATGACAGTTCGAATTCGCGTTGCGCTCCGTTTCATCACACCCTCAACTGTGCTGGATAAATATGCCTAACAGTTCGGTTTAAGTGTATTGGATTGTACATGGCCTGGGCGAGCCTGTCGGTGATGTACTGAACCTTGGCTTATCGAGGACTTACCGATGGAAAAATCAGCAAGCGGATGGCTCAATGGTTTCATAGGCGTCGCCATCTTTGCAGGCTCGTTGCCGGCCACCCGAGTGGCAGTCACGGCTTTCGAACCTACGTTCCTGACCTGTGCCAGGGCAACAATTGCCGCCATGCTGGGTGCGCTTTTCCTGATCGTGCTACGGCAGCCTCGCCCCAAACGGGGTGATTTGTCGCCATTGGCCGTAACAGCGCTCGGCGTCGTTATCGGTTTCCCGCTACTGACAGCATTCGCCCTCCAGCACATCACCTCTGCTCATTCCATTGTTTTTGTCGGGCTCCTGCCATTGTGTACCGCAGCATTTGCGGTTCTGCGGGGCGGTGAGCGACCTCGGCCACTGTTCTGGTTGTGCTCGTTGACAGGTGCCGGGCTGGTCGTTGGCTATGCCTTGATGAACGGAGGCGAGGCATCGGCGGTGGGCGATCTGCTGATGTTGGCTGCGGTTGTGGTCTGTGGTTTGGGCTATGCCGAAGGGGCGCGCCTCTCGCGGACATTGGGTGGTTGGCAGGTAATCAGTTGGGCATTGCTTGTAGCGTTACCGGTCATGCTGCTGCTGACGGTGGTCAATCTTCCAGCCCCTGATGACTTTGCCAGGGTAAGTGCTCCTGCATGGCTCAGCTTTGGCTACGTTTCACTGTTCAGCATGCTGATCGGGTTTGTGTTCTGGTACCGAGGGCTCGTCCAGGGGGGGATTGCGGCTGTGGGCCAACTGCAACTCTTTCAGCCGTTCATGGGGCTTGGGCTGGCAGCGTTGCTTTTGCACGAGCATGTCAGCTGGACGATGCTTCTCGTGACGCTGGGTGCTGTCATCTGTGTTTACGGGGCCAGGAAATATGCCCATTAAATGAACAGCCACGCAGAGCGCAATGCTTATTGAGTCCTTCCACACCGTGCCAGGGCTTGGTCAGCTGTCGATCATCTGCGCCGCTTGCCGGGTTGCCTGGCTGGTGCGCGTGGCCAGCTTGCGCACTTCATCGGCGACCACTGCAAAGCCCCGCCCGGCTTCACCGGCGCGCGCAGCCTCGATGGCAGCGTTCAAGGCAAGCAGGTTGGTCTGGCTGGCGATGCCCTGGATGGTGGCGACGATATGGGTCAGCTTACCCAGGGTCTGCTGCATCACCTGGTGCTGTTGGGCCTGCTCCTCGCGGAGGGTGCTTTCTTCGTGGCGGGCATGAATGTCAGTTATCGCCCCGACTACCCGCAGCGGCGCACCATCCTGGGCACGGCGGGTCTGCCCACGGCCGCGGAACCAGCGGTAGGCGCCGCTTTGGTGCTTGAGCCGGTACTCCACATCGAATGGTGTGCTACCGCTGCGATCGTCAACATGGGCGACAAATGCCGCGATAGCACGGGCACTGTCATCGGGGTGCAGGCGAGAGGTCCAGCTTTCCAGGGTGTTCGGGAATTCTTCAACGGTGCTGCAGCCCAGTAACCTGCGCATTTGTGACGACCACCAGATGGTGTTGTTCGGGTTGGCCGGGTCGCCGGCCACCACTTCGATATCCCACAGGCCGTCGTGGAGCATCTCACGGGCAATCTCGAAGCGTTTGGCGGCCAACTCCACCTGCTGGATGTGCAAGTGTTGTGCATGGATGTCGCGCAGCGTGCCCGTCATAGTGATCGCGACGCCTTGTGCATCGCGCAGCGAATTGCCGCTGACCCGACACCAACGATAGTCACCGCCAGCGGCAAGCTTCATCCGCACGTCCAGCGCGAACGGTGTGCGCCCGCTGCGGTCGGCAAGGTGCCGGGCCAGTGCCTGCAGATGAAGTGGTCGATCAGCCGGATGCAGTTGCTCGCTCCATTGACCCAACTGGGCCAGCCGGGGTGCCTGCAGCGAGGCAGAGCCGGTCCACTCCATCGCGCACTCCGCTGCCGGTGGGGTGGCGACAAGGGTGTGCAGTTGCCAGAACAGTTGATCGGCCCCCTGGGTAACCTCGGTCCAGCGCGTCTGCAGTTGCCGCACGACGTCCTCGCGCTCAGCCAGCCGCTGTTCAAGCTCGCTCACCTGCGAGGCTAGCGCACCGGCCTGTTCCTTGAGTGTTCGCCGCTCGTGCAACAACTGATCAACGCCCGCCAGAATGCGGCGCAAGAGCGGGTGACTCGACGACAACGGTGCGCTAGGTTGATCGGGCCGGTCGAGGCGGTCGGCGAGCGGCGCCAGTACCCAGCGGCTGGTGCGGTTGAAGAACAGCATGCAATACCTCCAACTAGAAAACGGCATCAGCCGGTAATGACTGCGTTTTGCTGGCCGACAAGGCCCGGCTGTCAAACGCGCTCGCCCCTGGCAACCTTGCCCAGGCCAACGGACCGATGGCGATTTCTTCTGCACTCAGCAGGCAATGGTCGAGTTCGCGTTGCAGTGTCTGGGTATCCAGGTCCTGGCCAATGAACACCAGCTCCTGACGGCAATCGCCGACGATGCTGTCCCACTTGGCCATGATGCCCTGCAAGCGATACTTGTCCTGCGGCCACTGTGACGGGTCGATGAAGTTCCACCAATGGCCAACGTAGTCCCATTGAAACTGCTGGCCGCTGTGCACCAGCAAGGCGATCTCGCGGTGGTGGCTGGCAAGCCAGAAATAACCTTTGCTGCGCAGAAGACGGCCGTTGCGCCAGGGCCGTGCGAGAAAATCAAGCAAGCGTTGCGGATGGAATGGGGCACGCGCTCGGTAGACCCATGACGTCACGCCATAGGTCTGCGACTCGCCGGCCGGGGTGTCGTGCGTGTCCATCTGTTTCATCCAGCCGGGCGCTGCGGCAAGGCTGGGCAAATCGAACAGCTGAGTGCCAAGGATGCTCGACAGGGCGACGTTGCCGGCCACCATCGGCAGGATCTGTGCGCCTGGATTGAGCCCGGCGAGAACTGCCTGCAGGGCTTGGTATTGCGCCTCATCGACCAGGTCGCGTTTGTTGACCAGAATCACGTTGGCATACTCGACCTGCTCGATCAGCAGATCGGCCAGCGGGCGCCTGGTGTTATCCGTGGCGACGGCGGCCCGCGCGACGGTTTCGGGTGAGTCGAGCATGGTCATGAACTGGCTGGCATCGACCACCGTCACCAGCGTATCCAGCCGCGCCAGTTCGCTGAGGCTGAAACCGTTGGCGTCGAGAAAGGCAAAGGTCTCGGCGACTGGCATCGGCTCGGAAATCCCGGTGGACTCGATCAACAGGTAATCGAAACGCTGCTGGCGCGCCAGCGCGCTGATCTGCTCAAGCAGGTCGGCGCGCAGGGTGCAGCAGATGCAGCCGTTGCTCATCTCTATCAATTCATCCTGGCCACGATACAGCGCAACGTCGCGCTGGACCTGGGCGGCATCGATGTTGACCTCGCTCATGTCATTGACGATAACCGCCACCTTCAGGCCCTGGCGGTTGCGCAGGATGTGGTTGAGCAGGGTGGTCTTGCCTGCGCCGAGGAAGCCTGAAAGGACCGTCACCGGCAGCCGGCCTGCCTGGGCGCCGGCACTCATGCGCGCACCACTCGCGGGCTTTCGACCCTGTCCAGATAGCTTTCGAACAGGTCTACCACCACCAGGCCGTCGTCTGCGGCATCGCCCCACAGGTCCCGCACGCGGAACTCGACATGGTAGGTCGGTTGATGCGCAGCGCTCTGGTCGCCATGGCCAATCGCGTCCGGAAATGGCCACTGTTCAGTGGTACGGTGCAGCACTACGCCTTGTTTGCCGCGCACGTACGCAGGCATGCGCACATGCCCGGCCACGTACTCATCGCGTACGATGACCCGGTCGCCCACTTCAAAAGGCGCTCGGCCGGTAATTGCAGCACGCCCTTGCGCATGAGCGGGGTTGGCCAGCTTGAAGTGCGAGCCGAGTGTTTCATCCAGTTCGGCCTGGGTAATCACGCCTGTTTCGACCAGCAGCGTGGCAGTGGCGATCACATAACGTTCGTAGTATTCGGTACCGACATGCTGGCGCACGTCAATGCGTTCGACGGCATGACGTATTTCGTCGACGCTGAACTTGTTCAGGTGGTCGACGCCGATGAACATCAGGCTGTAGGCCAGGTGTTCCCAGTCTTGCTTGAATACCTGCTTGTAGCTCAGGCTGTTGATGCGGTGGGGCACTTTGCCAAAGCCCTGGAAACCGCCGAGATCGTGAAAGCCATCCATATTGAACACTCCGGAAGGTGAATGGGGTTGGGCGGTCTTGCTCAGCCAACGCGGGGCAGGGCGACGCCGATCAGCACGTCCTTGGTGACCAGTTGCCGCAACTGCTCTTCGCTCATATGCTCTGAGCCCGCTGGCCGTTGCGGCAGCACCAGGTAGCGGCTTTCAGCGCTGGTGTCCCAGACCTTGACCACCATGTCGCCGGGCAACTCGGTGCCCAGCTCGCGCAATACCGTGCGCCCCTCCCGGACCAACCGCGCACGGAACTCGAAGCCCTTGTACCACTCAGGCGGCAGGCCCAGCACCGGCCAGTTCGTGCAGGAGCACAGGCTGCAGACGATCACGTTTTTCAGCTGCGGAGTGTCTTCCAGGGCGACGATGTATTCGCCCTGTGGACCGGTGAAGCCGAACTGGGCGCAGGCGGCCGTAGCGTCCTTGAGCAGCAGCTCGCGAAACTGCGGATCGACCCAGGCCTTGGCGACGATGCGCGCGCCGTTTTCCGGGCTCCAGCCGTGTTCCATCAGCTGGGTGAGCTGTTCGATGTAGCCCTCGGGGATGAGGTCTTTGCGCTTGAGCACTGCAAACAATGCGCGCGCCCGCTCACCAGGGGTTGAAGTTGCCGTCATGGGATTACTCCTCTCGTCCAACACGGTTGTTGAAATCTGTTGTTGTGCCAGTTGTTTTTTTGCAGGGGCGTAGCGCCCGCTGCCTGGGTCACAGCGTGCGCCAGTCCACCGCGGCCTCGAACGCTGCCGCTGCCTGATAGATCGTGCCTTCGGCATAGTGCTTGCCGACCAGCATCAGCCCGACCGGCAGGCCATCGACCAGGCCGCAAGGGATGGACATGGCCGGGTGACCGGTGATGTCTTGTGCGGCGGTATTGCCGAGCATCTCCAGCGCGCGCGAGACACTCTCGGTGATCGAGCAACCTGGCGCAGGCAGCGGCTGGGCGATGATGGGCACGGTTGGCATTACCAGCAGGTCGTAGCGCTCCAGCGCCTTGTCGTAGCCGGCGCGCGCGAAACGGGCGATGTTCTGCGCCTTTGCGTAGTAACGGCCGTGGTAGTGTTCCAGGCCAAACTGGCCAACCAGCATGCACAGCTTGAGCGAGGGCGACAGGGCGTCGGCCTGGGTTCGCCAGCCGGCCTGCTTGTCGAGCAAGGCGACGTCATACAGGCCCTTCCAGTTAAAGCCCGCGCCGTTGCCGTGCATCATCTGCATGGTCAGGCCTTCGCAGCCGATCGGGCTCCATAGCGAGCCGGCCAGCGTATGCTCGGCAACCGATACTTCCTCGACCACTGCGCCCAACGCCTCGAAGCGAGCGATGGCGCTGCGCACCTTGTCGCCAACGCGCTGATCAAGGTTAGCGAGCTGGAAACCTTGCTGGAGGATGCCGATACGCAGCCCGCGTACACCGCGCTCGAGGTAGCTGCCATAGGTATCGACCTCGGGCACGCCCTGGCGTGGGTCAAGGCCGTCGGCACCGGCCATGACTTCGAGCATGAGCGCGTTGTCGCGCACGTTGCTGGTCATCGGGCCGACATGGTCGAAGGTGGCCTCGATCGCCATCACCCCGGTATACGGCACCAGCCCGAAAGTCGGCTTCATGCCATAGATGCCGCACCACGCTGCGGGAATACGCGCTGAACCGCCCTGATCGCCGCCCACCGCCAGGTCAACTTCGCCCGCAGCAACCAGCGCGGCGCTGCCCGACGAAGAGCCGCCGGTGCTGAAACCAGGGCGCAATGGGTTGTGCACGGGTGCCGGGTCCGAGGTGTGGCTGGCGCCGGAGAGGCAGTAGTGCTCGCAAGTGGCCTTGCCGAGGATGGTCACCCCGGCGTCGAGCAAACGCGTAACCACAGTGGCATCGAATGACGGTACAAAACCGGCCAGTGGCGCGGCACCGTTCATCATCGGCACGCCCGCCAGCGAGATGTTGTCCTTGAGTGCGACTGTTTTGCCGAGCAGTTTGCCGGTGCTGGCGCCCATCACCTCGGTACGGTAGTACCAGGCGTTCAACGGGTTCTCCCGGCTGGAGGGGCGGTAACCCGCAGTGCGCTCGTAGCGCACCAAGGGGATGAAGTCCGGCAGTTCGTCGACCAGGTCATAGGCGTCGAGGCTTGCCTGCATGAGCGCCAGGTATTCGCTGGCTTGTTCGGGGGTCAGCTGCATGTGCAGGCGGCTGGCGAGGGCCTGCAACTGTTCGAGCGTCGGGCGGATGATGGCCATGGGGTGTCCTGTTTCCGGTGGCAGGCCGCAGGGGCCGATAAATGACTATTCGAGAGGCTCGCCGCGGCTGGGCCTGGTAACAAGCTAGCGCCAGCGCGCGAGCGGTACTTGGTTGAGCAGGACAGTCGCTTTGTTGAGCAGGACTGCGTTGCGCCAAGTGAAGTGCGTCCTGAATGTGGCCGGGTGGGCTTACGGCTCCAACTTGGGCACAGCTGCCTGCTCAGCCGAATCGGTGCGTCCGGGCCACACTACGCCGACGCTTTTCATGCCTTTGGCCGGGTCCATCGTGGGGTTGGCCAACACCACATCGCGGTAGGAAGGGCTGCCGATTACGGCGGGTTTGAACTTGACCAGGAAGTCGTTGACCTCCTTGCGCAGCTCCGGTGGCAGGTTGTAGTCGTTGTAGCACTCCTCCAGGCAATCCAGCGTGGCTTGCCAATGAACCTCGGTAAGCCCCATGCCGCGGTGTGCGGTAACCATGTCCCGGCCGCGGTACTTGGCGCTACCACCCCAGTGTTGCGAGAGGAAGTCGACGAAGTTGATGTGTTCCTTCTGGAAGGTCGACTCGGACATGTGTGCCCAGATATGACCGATCGCCGGGTGGGCCATGGTCTTGCGCAGTACCGCGCCGGCGAACTGGTAGATAGCGTCATAGCCGCCGAGGCGGGTATACAACGAAGGTTGCTGTTCAGGGGTTGCCTGTTGATCAGTCATGTACTGGTGCTCCGTATCTGCTGGGGGGCTTGCTGGTGCCAACGGGCCTTGGGTTAAAAGACCCGGACGTACCTGAGGTTCAGGCGGAAGTTTTCCTTGGGGCCGTTTTCTACCGCGAGGTCACGCCCCAGTTGCACCTGCAGCTGGTCCTTGGCGGTGAAGAACTTGTTCGCGGTGAGGCGCAAGTTGGTGGTTTCGGCGCGGTCGTCCTGCGCCGTTCCATCAATCTGGTTTTCCCCGCCCCAGGTGTGACCGAGGCCAATTGCCAGTGAAGTGCCTGGGTCTACGATGTAGCGCCCCATCAGTTGCGCCCCGTAGGAAACCTCCTGTTCACGGCGCGCAGAGCTGGAGCCGAAGTCGTCGTTGTCGCTGTACCAGATGGCATCACCGACCAGGTCCACAGCCCATTTTTCGCCCAAATGTTTGACGTAGGCGGCCTGCAGATCGACCTTCCAGCGGTTCTCGCCAAGGTTGAGCGCGTCGTCGCGGTCGTAATTGCCAGTGGGGGCGGTGAGGTAGACGGTGGCGCCAAGGATGTCGTTGGCCTCGTTCAAGCGGTACTTGAGCGGCGCCGTCAGGGTGAGGTCGCCGACGCCGCTGGTGTTGCCCAGGCCCGAGGCATCGCCGCTGCTCGATACGCGGCCGAACGGCAGCAGAAATTGCGGCTCCAGGGTCAGTCGATCAGTCAATTGATAGACGTGCAGCAGCCGCAGGATGCCGACGTTGGAGGTCAGGTTGAAATCGGAGCTGACTTTGTGGCCGTTGGCATAAGCGCTGTCGGTGGTGGAATGCTGGTAATAGACCACACCGATCGTTGCACCCACCGGCAGCGCTTCATAATCACCCGGATCAACTTCGAACGCTTGCGCACACACGCTTGGCACGGCTGCCGCGAGCATCAGGTAACGGAGCTGTTTCATGGACAGAGGTCCTTTATTCTGGGCAAAAAGAGCCCCACTGCCGCAGGGACGGCAGGTGCGGGGCTAAACGTGGAGTTGGGGCTAGTTGGAACTGACTTTTGCGTCGCGCAACATGCCGGTGTGTGGGTGGCAGTTGATGTATTCGAACACCTGGCTGCTTGCATCCGACACGGAGACTTCGTGATAGAGCCGCAACTTCTCGAGCCCTGCCGCTACCCGAAAGAAGGTGACGAAAATACGCAGATGGGTGGGGTGCGATTCCGCCCAGCGTTCGAGTTTCTCCAGTGAACGCCAGTGGCCGATGTTGTAACTCATGTCGAGCAAATTGCCGTTCGCGTCGATATTGCGTACAAAGCGATTGCTGTAACAGCCCAGCGGCTGGCCGTTATCGCGTAGAAAATCCATACCATCCTGCAAGGTCGGCAAGATTTCATCCAGATACAGCGAGCGCTCAGCCGATTCTGCCGCTGCCCAGTCCTGGCCCGAGCGAATCAAGGCGATATTGTCATGGCCGAGCACCACCACGCGACCGCCTTTGGCCGGGTCGCCAGCCACGACTCGCAGTTCGCCGTTCGGGTTCATCCAGTCCGTTTGCGATACCGGGAAACGGTCGCGCATCGAGCCCCAGTAACCGTGTTCCTCGATCTCGCCACTGGTGTTGTCCATGATTGCCCCGACCCCGGGCAAATCGCGCTGGAACGCATACAGCGTCTCGAACTGCTCGGCCCGCGGCGCGGTGATTTCGCGGTAGTAACCAAGGCCATCATTCAAGCGTTGCGGCGAACTCCACCAGCCATCCACCTCAGGCGAGCGTGACCAGCGGCAGTAAGCGCCGGTATCTTTCCAGTAGCCGACGATCATCAGGTTGTCGTAGCCACTGCTGTCGGTGTGGTGCGTCAGGTCGTGAGTCAGCGGGCCGTCGCTCAAGCCAAAGCTGTTGAGAATTTCGCGCATCGCCTGCAAGGCCCGCTCACGCTGACCATCACCCTGGTACTGCACCCCCAGATAGGCCATCACCACTTGCGTCAGTTGCTCATCAGCGCGGCCGACCCACATCGGGAAGGGCGGCTGGTAATCATCAGGCACCCGGCGCGATAACGTGCGCGGGCACATGAGGTGTTTATCGATTGCAGATTCCATCACAGGCTCCTTGTTATTTTATGTTCAGAACACGCTCAGCATTGCGTGGTGCGTTCGCCAGCCGGGCGCGCAGCGCACACGCCGCCCACTCGAGCACCCACGATAAAAACTCTTCGGGCGCCAGGTCGCGCCTATGCAGCCACCTGAACTCGTCGGCGATTCGCTGTTGTTGTAATTGCATGGGCTACCTCATCAGCGCAGTTGCTGGAAACAACGTGAGGTCAAAATTAGGGAGGACTGGGCAACGTCGCTTTGTTCGCAAGGACAATCGTTTGGTTGGAAACGACAGCGCCGTAACACCCGCTTGAGCACGAACCGCGATGGTGCAGCGTCCAGGGAAAAGCAGCATTTTTGCCCCGAAATGGGGAGCGATATGGGAGGTTTTGGAAAGCGCCTGTTGGCGCTATAAGGACGAAGGCTGAGATGGCCGCAGCATGTACCAGCGAATACCGCTGGCGTGAATATTGCCTACGCGAACTTCTGTAACAGTGCCCCTTTTTCAAGTTGCCACATGAAGGTGAGCGCCATCATGGCTGAGACCAACCACTATTCGACCCTTGCCGTTTCGCCATCCCGTCGCTTTGATTACTGGCGGGAGGTGGTCTGCCGCCATTGTTTGTCGGCAGACAGCAAACCCTCGTCGCAGAGCAACTTCGAGGGAGCGCTGCAGGTCAACGGCATCGGCCCGTTGGATGTCACGACGCTGTCGTCGCCGCTGCACCACTGGGTGCGCTCCGAGCAACACCTGCGCAGCGACCCCGCCGAAGACATATGGTTGGGAGTCACCCTCGACGGCTACGGCGAAATTGAACAACACAACCGCAAGGCCAGGCTCACGGCCGGCAATGTGTTTCTTTACGACGCAACCCAACCGTTTCGATTCAGCCTGGGTGGTACCGAAAACCACCTTATCCGCATCCCCCGGCCGCTGCTCGCACAGCGCGTCCCGCACATTGCTGACATCACCGCGCTGGTGCTGGAAGAGGGGCGCCCCGGAGTGATCCCGCTGCGGCAGATGATTGGCCAAGCGGCCAGTTCTGCGCCGTTGCTGCGGGACGAAGGCGTCTCCCGACGGTACTCCAACACCATCGTCGACCTGCTGGTGCTCAGCCTTGAGTTGCAGGACCTGAAGACTACCCATCGAGAACTGGATCTTTATGGGCGAATCATGAATTACATTCAACGCCATTTGACTGAGCCGGAGCTGTCGATCGAGTCGATTGCCCTGGCACATCACGTGTCGACACGGACGGTGACACGGGCGTTTGCCCGGCATCAGAAGTCACCGGTTGCCGAGATCTGGAGGGAACGGCTGAATGCTAGCCGCGCGGCGATTGAGTGTGGGCAGGTAAAGAGTGTTTCGCAGGCGGCGTTGGAGTTTGGTTTTTCAGACTTTTCGCATTTTAGCCATGCGTTTCGCAAGGCGTTTGGAGTGGCGCCGCATTCGTTGTTACCGCGCAGTAGGGGGTGAGAATTGAAACCTGCGCTTGGCCACGCTCTGTGCCCCTCAAACAAAAAACCTGATCCCTATGTAAAGGATCAGGTTTAGCATGACTTACAGGCCCAGTTCAGTCAGACCTGGGTGATCATCCGGACGGCGACCCAGTGGCCAGTGAAACTTTCGCTCGCTTTCCTTGATGGGCATGTCGTTGATGCAGGCAAAGCGCCGATGCATCAAGCCGTCGGCTTCAAATTCCCAGTTTTCGTTGCCGTAGGAGCGGAACCAGTTGCCCGAATCGTCGTGCCACTCGTAGGCGTAACGGACGGCGATGCGGTTGTCGGTGAAGGCCCAGAGCTCTTTGATCAAGCGGTAGTCCAGTTCTTTCTTCCACTTGCGAGTGAGGAAGTCCCGAGCTTCTTCACGGTTGTTTGCAAACTCGGCACGGTTACGCCATTGGGTGTTCACCGTATAGGCCAGCGCAATCTTTTCCGGCTCACGGGTATTCCAACCATCTTCGGCAAGTCGGACCTTTTCAATGGCCGATTCGCGAGTGAAAGGAGGAAGTGGCGGACGAGCGGGTTCGTTGGACATGGTGGTGCCTCCAGTCGTTTGGATGGTTCAGTTGAGTGGGTATTTCTTTAACTTAAAGCGCTTGCGCGCTGCACATCTTTCAGCAAGACCTTTGCGATTTCTCGTGCACTGTCGAGCGCGGTGTTATCACCCATGACGTGGGCCACAGTTATCGTGCCCTCTATAATCAAAAGAAGTTGCTTGGCCAAGCCTGTCGGATCGTTAACACCTAATGCGCTGGTCAGTTCTAGCGTGTAGTCCAGCAACTTTTGTTTATGCAGTTTTGCGATCTGTCGAACAGGGTCGTCTGCGTCACCTACCTCTCCGGCGGTGTTGATAAAAGCACATCCGCGAAAACCGTCTGACGCGAACCAACTGTTGAGTGCATCAAAAATGCCAAGGATGCGCGCTTCTGGCGTTTGCGCTTTTTCGCATTCACTTCTGAACCACGTCATCCAACGTATATCGCGTGCATTGAGTGCCGCTGCTGCGACATCGTCTTTATTCGCAAAATAGCGATAAATACTTTTACGTGCGACGCCCGAGGTCTTTACCAACAGGTCCATGCCCGTGGCGTGAATCCCATTTTCGTAAATCAGCTTCTCGGCAGTCGCCAGGATTTTTTCGCGTGTGTCAGTCATTGGCTTATCCATGTAGCCAGAGTAGAACGATCGTTCTCCCTGGTCAAGCAGCGCTTGAAATTATTCGATTGCGTACGAGCGGGGCGCCGGCATGCTTTCAATCAGGGTGGCTGGTTTCCCGCTGATCAGTCGCGCTCCAGTTCGGCGAAGCGGCTGGACAACCAGGCATGCAGTTGCCTCACCGCAGGCGACAACTGCTTGCGGTGCGGGCACACCAGGCTCAGAGGCATGGTCGGCCCGGGGTAATCCTGCAATAGCACGACAAGTCTTCCCGCCAGCACATCGTCGCTCACATCCAGCCACGACTTGTAGGTTATCCCTTCGCCGCCCACGGCCCAGCGCCGGGCAATATCGGCGTCGTCGCAGAGCAGGGCGCCACGCACCTGGACGGTCTGCGTGCCCAGTTGCCACTTGTCGTAGACCCGGCCCTGTTGCATGTACAGCAGGCACTGGTGTTCGAGCAGATCTTCGGGGGCTTGCACGGTGCCTTCCCGCGCCAGGTACTCGGGCGAGGCCACCAGTACCTTGCGGTTCCAAGGTGCCAGTGGCAGGGCTACATAGTTGGCGTCGGCGTTCAGGCCATAGCGGATGGCGATATCCACCGGATCGCGGAACAGATCGGCGATCTGGTCGGAGAGGAAGAAGCGCAGGTTCAACTGGGGATGCTCTCGGCGAAACGCCGTGAGCCAGGGCAGCAGCACGTTGCGCCCCAGATCGGAAGGCGCGGCCACCTGCAACGTTCCGCTGAGCTGGGCGCTTTCCTGACGCAGGTTGTCGCGCCCTTGCCTGAGGGCTTCCAGGGCAATCAGGGCCGAGGGCAGGTACTGCTCGCCTTCGGCCGTGAGGCGCAAGCTGCGCGTGGTGCGGGCAAACAATCGCACATCCAGCTCACGCTCCAGGCGCTTTACTGCTTCGGCCGCCTGGCCGGGTAGCAGGTCGGCCTCGCGGGCCGCCGCGGTAAAGCTGCCCAGCGCGGCGCTGCGAACGAAGATGCCCAGGTCGTCGAGACGGATCATTATCACTCCTGCAATGAAAGTGTTGACGGGCAGGGCCCGTTTTTCCCGGACGCCTGGCACGCCAGACTCAATGCCAAATCAAACCACATTCAGCAGCGAGTGCCCATGAAAGCGATCAGTTTCATCCACAAAGGTTTGCCTATCGAAGACCCTGCGTCTCTTCAAGACATCTTCATGCCCAAGCCCAGCCCTGGGCCCAGGGACCTTCTGGTCGAGGTCAACGCCGTGTCGGTCAACCCCGTCGACACCAAGGTGCGTGCCGGCACTTTCACGCGTGAGCCGAAAATACTCGGCTGGGACGCGGCCGGTATCGTCCGCGAAGTCGGGGCCCAGGTGACCTTGTTCAAGCCCGGAGACCAGGTGTACTACGCCGGCTCCATCGCCCGGCCCGGCAGCTACAGCGAATATCACCTGGTTGACGAACGTATCGTCGGGCATCAACCGCGTAGCCTGGGTGCAGCACAGGCAGCCGCGCTGCCGCTGACGGCCATCACCGCCTGGGAACTGCTGTTCGATCGCCTGGGTATCGTGGAGGGCGGCGGGGAGGGCGATGCCCTGCTGATCGTTGGCGCTGCCGGTGGCGTCGGTTCGATGCTGGTGCAGTTGGCCCGGCAACTGACCCGCCTGACGGTTATCGGCACGGCCTCCCGCGCCGAGACCAGCAACTGGGTACGCGAACTGGGCGCCCATCACGTCATCGATCACAGTGCGCCGCTGCAAGGGCAGCTGCAGGCCTTGGGGATCGAGTCAGTCAGCCATGTCGCCAGCCTTACCCATACTGATCAACACTTTGCGCAACTGGTTGAAGTGCTGCGACCACAAGGTCGCCTGGGCGTGATCGACGACCCGCAGACCCTGGACGTCATGCCGCTCAAGCGCAAGTCGCTGTCGCTGCACTGGGAGCTGATGTTCACCCGCTCGCTTTACGAAACCGACGACATGGTGCGCCAGCACGAGCTGCTCGAGCGCGTGGCCGGGCTGATCGATCAAGGCATCCTGCGTACCACCTTGGGCGAGCATTTCGGCGCCATCAATGCCGCCAACATGCGCCGTGCCCATGCGCTGGTCGAGAGTGGCAAGGCGCGCGGCAAGATCGTCCTGGAAGGCTTCTGAAACCTGTTTGACCGACAACGGCGGACCGGTCGATCCGGTCTGCCAGGAGCATGCATGCTTGAACGAACCGTGTTTCTCTGCGCCGCGCAGATTCCCGGCGCTACGCCCGGTGAAACGCATGCACACATTGAAGCAGGCACTACCGTGCCTGCTCTTTGCAACTGACCAGGAGCTTGATGTGAACCGACAAGATTACCCCCTCGTTTCCCTCGCCATCCTCAAGGCCAAACCAGGCCAGGCACCAACGCTCAAAGCGGCCTTGCTGGCGTTGATCGAACCGACTCGGGCGGAGCCCGGTAACCGCGACTACATGCTGTTCGAACGTCGTGACGAGCCAGGGACGTTCTACATGCGCGAGGCGTTCGATAACCAGCAGGCCCTGGATGCGCACCTGACCACTGCTCATTTCCAGCGGTTTGCCGAGCAGGCTGAACAGCTGCTGGCAGAGCCCTTGCAACTGATCTTCCTTGACCCGGTGTCATCTGCCGTTGCGCCCTGTCCCTGAGGTCATTCATCCAGGCCCTGGCCACTGTGGCATTACTGCCAGCAGCATTGGCACGTAGGCTCACCCAAGCGTGGCGGGCAAACAGAGCCAGGCCATGCTGCGTTGAAAACAGCCTCGCCTGACCTGCGTCTCAAGACTTTTCGTACAGAGCCTAGAGCTGCATCACGGCGAGCGCTCTACGCAGGGGCTCGTCGGATATCTGGATAGGACCGTGAAATGGTATGTCCATGTCCAATACGAGGTACACGGAAGCCGCAATAAGCAATGAAGAGAGGATGAACATGCCTTTTACCATCGAGTTACGAGGCGCACGGTATCCAAAACTGGCGAAAATGAGCGTCAACCAAGCAGCAAGCATCCCAATAAGCGGGCCAGGAATTGCCCCCTCTGACTGCTCGACGATTCTCCAGCGTTGCTCAATGAGCGAGTGATATTGCTGACGAATATCCTGAAGCATCGTTTCATGGTAGCGGTCCACAGGCCTTATAACGGCCAGCGCTTTGCCTATGTCATCCAAGTATTTAGCCGCCTCGCTGTTACGGTGTTGCAGCGCCTCGTCCCCCCGATAGGGCGTCTCGATAGCGTGCTCTAGATAGGTGATCAGACGATTGCGCGTGTCTTGGGCCGCATCGCCATAGCCCCGCAGTGTCCGATCAAAAATGATCATGCTGGTTGCGTACCCATGGAAGTTTGCGTCGATGGACTCGAAGGTATTTTTGGCGGAATTGATCATCAAGCCAAAGACCAGCGATGTCATGACCACAAAAATGTTAGCTACCAGGCGAATTACCGTGTTCGTGTCCTCATCCCTGTGGTGGGATGCCAGCTTTGGGTACCACTGCATCATGAGCAGCGAGGCGGCGACCAAGCAGCCAAAAATGGCCAGTGCGATCCAGAGGGCGTTCATGCATCAAGGCTCCGATCAATCTGAGTCAAGTCTTAGAAGATAGACCGTGTTCAAACAGACTTATCAGGGTGCCTGTAATTGCAATCAGCGCCAGCATGAATAACCCGTTGTATGACTGTTCCATGATCTCGTCCTGCGGGGTGATGGGTAGACGTCGACGAAAGTTCCTGGGCGGCGGGTCATGTCATACGCCGTAACGCCACGACCATGGCCCCCCCGAGTACCGCCATGGCCAGCAGCAGCGCGGGGAACGTCAACCACCAGGGCAGGCCGGCGGTCATCATGCTGAACTCCGACATGCCGCCGATGCTGGCGAGCAGGTTCAAGGGCAGGAACACCACATTGATCATGGTCAGGTTGCGCAGCGCGTGGTTCATGCCGTTGTTGGCCAGGTTGCCGCGGGCCTCGATCAGGTTGGTAAAGACCTGGGCATGGATCTTCGCCTGTTGGTAGCTTTGCTCGTTTTCGATGATCAGGTCATTCAGCATTTCCAGTTGTTCGGGCCCGAAGCCGTGTTTCTGACCATGGCTGCGCAGCAGGGCTAGCACGGCGCCATTGCTTTGAATGGCGTTGACGTAATACACCAGGCTTTCGCTCAGGCTGTACATCTGCACCAGGTGCTGGTTGTCCATGGTCCGATCGAACTGCAGCTGGATTTCGCGGGCCACCTGCTTTACCACCCGCAGGTGGCCCAGGTAGTGATGCACGCTCTCCGCCAGCATCGCCATCAGCACATCCAGTGGAGTGCTCATGCCGGTCTGCCGGTCTACCCCGGCGAGTAGCGAGTTGGCGGCGCAGATCACCACCAGGCGCTTTTCGCTGAGTACGACGCCAAATGACGAGACATTGAATACCCGGCCATCAAAGTTTTCCGGGCGCTTCCAGATCAGGAACAGGTGATCGGGCTTGATCTCGATACGCGCCACTTCATCCGGGTCCAGGGAGGACTCCAGCGACTGGGCGCTGACCCCCAGGCACTTGCACAACCGGGATTGCTCCGCGGCGTCTGGCGCGACACACAACCATACGCTGGCTCGTTCCTCGGGGGCTTCAAGAAGCGCACCGTCTACGGCGAGGTAGTATTCGATCATCGTTTACCAGGCCTGGCCGAGGTGTTTACGTTCAAGCCGCTGCACGAAAGCCTGCAGCACTCGCTGGTAAAGCGCGTTACCCAGCACGGCGTCTTCGGTGCCAGCATCGAGGTTGGGGTTGTCGTTGACTTCGATCACCAGTACGCGGTCGCCGGTCTGCTTCAGGTCCACACCGTACAGCCCTTGCCCGATCAGCCTGGCGGTGTCGACGGCCAGCTTTACGACTTCGGGCGGTGCCTGTTCCACCGGGACCGCGCGGCACAGGCCGTTGACTTCGCCGGCCTGGGCCTTGTGGTTGTAGATCTGCCAGTGGCCCTTGGACATGAAGTACTGGCAGGCGTACAGCGCCTCACCGTTGAGTACGCCGATACGCCAGTCGTATTCGGTGTAGCAGTACTCCTGGGCCAGCAACAGTACCGAGTGTTCGAACAACTCCTGTGCCGCCGAGGCCAGTGCCTGGGCGTCGGCGACCTTGATCATGCCTTTCGAAAAGCAGCCGTCGGGAATCTTCAACACCAGCGGAAAACCGAGGCGCCGGCCCACAAGCTCGAGTTCCTGCGGGCGGTCCTTGTACAGGATTTCCGTGGCCGGTGCGCCGAGGTTGTGGCGTTTGAGCAGATCGGCGAGATACACCTTGTTGGTGCAGCGCAGGATGGAGGAAGGGTCGTCGATCACCACCAAGCCTTCGCTTTCGGCCTTTTTGGCAAAACGGTAGGTATGGTCGTCCACCCGCGTGGTCTCCCGAATGAACAAGGCGTCAAATTCGGCCAGGCGTGCATAGTCCTTCTTTTCGATCAGCTCTACATCGATGCCCAGCTGTTTGCCGTTTTCGATGAACTGCTCCAGCGCCTCAGGATTGGAAGGTGGCAGCGCCTCGGCCGGGTCATGCAGAATGGCCAGGTCGAACCGGGCCAGGCGTTTGGAGGCGGGCTGGCGCCACGTCCGGCGGTTGAAGGCATCCAGCGCGTCGGCAAACAAGTGCTGCTGCTCATCCCGCAGTTTGTGCAGCGCGCCGGCCTTGATCCCGTCGATCTGCCAGGTGTCACGCCTGCGAAACTCCACCAGCAAGACAGGGCAGGGGAACGACTCGAACAGCTGTCGGCCGATATCCTGAAGGGGTTCAATGGCGGTCCGCCCGAAATACAAGGTGAGGGTGAAGGCTTCGGTGCTGCCATAGGGGTGATCGGCCAGGGCTCGCTCCAGCGTGCGTTCCAGGTCATCCAGCCCCACGCCATAGAGCGCCTTGCGGGTAAGCTCGCTGATGGTTCGCACCGACGGGAACACCTTGTGGCCCCGTGCCTCGGCGAGCAGCGAGCAGTAGTAGCCTTGCCCCAGATACTTGTAGCTGCGGCACAGGTTGATTACCTGCGTACGCCTCGCAACGTCGTCGCTGTGTTCAAAGTAATCCTGGGCCAGCATCAGGCTCTCGCTGGGAAAGTAGCTGGCCCAGTCTTCCTTGCGCTCCACCACGATCAACAAGCGGTTACCAGCGCTCCGCTTACTGGGGGGCTCCTCGGAGAGGGTTATTGTGGAAACGTCGGTTTTGGCCAATACTTCGGCCACGTTGGCTTGCACCGCTGACATGAGTATTCGATCCCTGTTGAAGAAGACGCCCCTTCAATAAATCACGGGTTTCCCGACCTGTCCCGGTTCGTTACTCAAACATTACGGTGTTGCCATGGCTTTTGATTTTCGCTTTGCATCGGTGGCCGATATCGATGCGCTGGTTGCCCTGGAGCAGGACTGTTTCACCCTCGACCGCCTGAGCCCGCGTAATTTCAACTGGATGGTGCGACGCGCCAATGCCTGCCTTATTGTCGCTGAACAACAGGGCCATCTGGCAGGCTATGCGCTGCTGCTGTTCCATCGCGGTACATCACTTGCCCGTTTGTATTCAATTGCCGTAAGCCCGGCCTGGCGCGGCCATGGGTTGGGCCAGCAGTTGCTGGGCCAGGCCCAGGCCAGTGCGCTGGAGCGTAATTGCGCCTGGCTGCGTCTAGAAGTACGCGCGGACAATCCTGCGGCCATCAGCTTGTACGAAAGCAATGGCTATCAACGCTTCGCTGTGGTTGAGAACTACTACGAAGACCACAGCCAGGCGCTGCGTTTCGAGAAGCGTATCCTGCGCAGTGCTCCGCCCCCTGCACGGCAAGTGCCGTACTACGCGCAAACGACCGAGTTCACCTGCGGAGCGGCCTGCCTGCTGATGGCCATGGCTGCGGTCGAACGGGAGCGGGCCATGCACCGCAGCGAGGAGATTCAACTGTGGCGAGAGGCGACCACCATCTTCATGACGGCAGGCCACGGCGGTTGCAGCCCGCAGGGGCTTGCACTGGCGGCTTGGCGACGCGGGTTTGAGGTGTGCATGGTGGTCAGCCAGCCTGGATCGCTGTTCCTCGATGGGGTGCGCAGCGCGCAGAAAAAAGACGTAATGCAATTGGTCGAGGATGGCTTTGCCGGGGCGTTGGCCGAAACCGACGTGCATCAGGTGCTGGCGCCCGGCCTTGATGTGCGTTCAGCGTTGCAAGCCGGGTTCAGGCCGGTGGTGCTGATTAGCAGCTACCGTTTCACCCGTCTGAAGGCCCCGCACTGGATTCTGGTCACGGGTTGCGATGACGAATTCGTGTACCTGCATGATCCTGATGTGGATCACAGCCGCCAGAAACGCATCCTGGATTGCCAGCATCTGCCCGTAAGCCATGCCGAATTTCAGCGCATGAGCAGTTTCGGCAGGCAGCGGGTAAGGGCCGCTGTGCTGTTGCGCGGGCGATAGAACGGCTGCACAGGTGAGTACGTATGGCATGGGCATTGAGTGAACGCAAGCAGTGCTCCGGATGGGGTCACATGCCGGAGCACTCTACACTTCAAGCGTGAAGCAATGCCTCGAGCTGGCCCTTGCTGTCGAGACGTGCCAAGTCATCGAAGCCGCCGACATGCACCTTGCCAACAAATATCTGTGGGACGGTTCGGCGTTGGGATCGCTGCATCATTTCCGCCAGGTGCAGGGGTGACGCTTCAACGTTGATTTCGTCAGGGGTGATGCCCTTGCTCGACAGCAGTCGCTTGGCGCTCAGGCAGTATGGGCAGTGCGGGGTGGTATAGATAGTCACAGGGCTCATGGCGGTTACCCTCCTAGTTTGCCGATGGCGGAAAGTCGATATCGGTAGCGGCGATGTTGTTCAGGTAGTTGGTCAGGGTTAACAGCGTGACCTGTGCCACCACCTCCACGATCTTGCTATCAGTAAGCCCTGCCTCACGCGCGGCAGCGATCTGCTCGTCACTCAACTGGCCGCGCCTTGCCGTGATCTGCTGCGCCAGTGCGGCAACCGCGCTGAGTGTGCCGGCTCGGGCTTGGCTTACGGCCTCATCGCTCAAACCCGCCTTGCCGCCGAAGAAGGTGTGTGCAGCCAGGCAGTAGTCGCACCCGTTGATTTCCGAAGTGGCCAGGGCAACGACTTCACGCTCGGCGGCGCTCAGTGAGCTTTTACCCAACGCTTGGGCGAGGCCCAGGTAACCATTGAGCGCGACCGGAGCGTGCGCCAGGGTCTTGAATGCGTTGGGAATGAAGCCGAGACCTTTTTGAATGCCTTCGAGGGCTGCGCGCGAGCCAGTAGGGGCCTGGTCCAGCGAGAGAGCGGTAATTCGAGTCATGGTCGTTCTCCAATAGGTGTATTAACCGGCTTGTCTATCAAGCGTGGAGTCCATACTAGAGAGGCAGACTTTTCTTTCGGCTTCAGATCGTCGAAGTTATGCAACAGATCGTCTAAACCTGAGTGCGCTATGGACCGATTGTCGACACTGCTTAAGCACTTCAACCTGCACGCTAGCGCGTTTCACCAAGGTGGGTTCTGTGGAACGACCCACCTTGGGCAACACAGTGTCGGCCACGCCCATCTGTTGCGCTCGGGGCGTCTGGCCCTCAAGGACAAGCGTGGCCAGCGAATCGAGTTGACCGAACCCACCCTGATTCTGGCGGTGCGCCCGCAGGAGCATCACTTGCTGGCCACCGACGCCGATGAAGCGGAGTTAGTGTGCGCCACCCTGCAGTTCGATGGCGGCGCCAACAATCCGCTGACCCTGGCTTTGCCGGACTTCATCATCAAGCCCCTTGGCGAATTGCAAGGCCTTGATGGCACCCTTGACTGGCTGTTCGAAGAAGCCTTTGGAGATGAGTGTGGTCGTGATGTCATTCTCAATCGCTTGTTCGAGCTGATGATCATTCAGCTGCTTCGCCACCTGATCGCCAGCCGCAGCATCGCCTCGGGAATGATGGCGGGTCTGGCCAATGCTCAGCTGTCTCGCGCGCTTGTGGGGATCCACGATGAGCCGCAGCGCAATTGGTCGGTGGCGGAACTGGCGAATCTTTCGGGCATGTCGCGGGCAAGCTTCGCTTCGCACTTTCGCGAGATCGTGGGTATTACGCCTGCGGACTACCTGGCGAACTGGCGCATCAGTTTGACGCAAAAACGTCTTCGCGAAGGGCGCCCCATTGCCCTGATCGCCGATGAGGTCGGCTACGAAAGTCCTTCTGCGCTAGCCCGAACCTTTCGCCGCAAGGTGGGCGCGAGCCCGAAACAATGGCTGCAGCAGGGGACGGTGTGACGCCTGGCCGACCGACGTGCACGTCAGGCAATGAGCGAGGTTCTGCGCCCCACCGGGGTCGCTTACACGTTCTCCCGAAGAAAATCGATGAACGCCATCGTCCTTGCCGAGCGGCGCCGCTCACGGCTGAACACGGCGCTGACCGGCAGCGCGGTCGTCTGGTATTCGTCGAGCAGGCTACACACGCCACCCTGCTCGAAGTCCGCAGCAAACAGCCAATGCGGAGACAGGGAGATGCCCAGACCACCGAGGACCATTTCACGAATGGCCTCGCTGTTGTTGCTGGTGACGTTGCCTTTGATTGCAACCTCAAGTGCTTCGCCACGATGGGTGAAGTGCCAGCGGTCGTAATGCTCAAGCAAGGTGAAGGCGATGCAGTTGTGGCCTGCCAGTTCGGCGGGCTCGCGTGGCTGGCCATGGCGATCGAGATAGGCCGGTGCAGCATAGACTCGCCGTGTGCTGGTGCCCAGAGGCACGGCCACCAGCCCCTCGCTCTTCACCACACCAATGCGGATGGCCAGGTCGATGTTTTCCACGAGCAGGTCTTCGTTGTAATCGTTCAGGCGCAGGTCAATCTGCACATAGGGGTGGCGCTGTAGAAAAGCCCCGATCAGGGGCGCTATGCACAGCCTCCCATAGCTGACCGGTGCGGCTATTCGCAGGGGGCCGGCGATCTGCTCCTGGCCGCTGGCGAAGCTGCGTGTTGCATGCTCCAGCTGGCTGAGAATCTCCTGGCAGTGGCTGTAGAAGCGTTGCCCTTGATCGGTGAGGGCGAGGTGCCGGGTGCTGCGGGCGAACACGGCGCCACCCAGGTACTGCTCCAACGCACGGACCTGCTTGCTGACTGCCGGCTGCCCCATGTTCAGCTCCCGAGCCACTGCGGAAAACGAGCCGCGCTCCACGACGCGCACGAAGATGCGCATGCTGTCGAACAGATCCATCGCTATTGGGCCTCTTTGGGGAATAAGTAATATCCAAATTTAGTTTCTTATCGGAATGAGGAAGACGGTGCAACCTGTAAGCGTCCACTCATTCAGAGGTTCCCGTCATGAATCAGACCATGCTTGCCGCTATCGCCGAATCCGCCCAGACCCCGCTGGTCGTGCGCCACATCGCCCGCCCTGTGCCCGGTAAGGGACAGGTTTTGGTGCGGATTCACGCCGCCGGGGTCAACCCGCTCGACACCAAGATTGCGATCGGTGCAGGTGCTCACGCCCGCCAGGAGTTGCCGGCCGTGCTTGGCCTGGATCTCGCCGGGACCGTCGTCGAACTGGGCGAGGCGGTTGCTGGTTTCACGCCTGGCCAGGAGGTCTTCGGTATGGCCGGCGGCATCGGCGGCGCCCAAGGCACCCTGGCCGAATACATCGCCGTGGATGCCAGGCTGATTGCATCAAAGCCGCATGCACTCGGCATGCGTGAGGCTGCCGCGCTGCCGTTGGTATTCATCACCGCTTGGGAAGGTCTGGTAGATCACGCCAATGTTCGTAGTGGTCAGCGTGTGTTGATCCATGGCGGCGCAGGTGGCGTCGGCCAAGTTGCGGTGCAATTGGCCAAGGCTCGCGGTGCCGAGGTCTACGCCACCGGTTCGGCGGGCAATCTCGACTTCATTCGCGCGCTGGGGGCCACGGCGATTGACTATCAGACGCAGCGTGTAGAGGCCTATGTCGAACAATATACGGCCGGGGAAGGTTTCGACATCGTTTATGACACCGTCGGCGGCAGCACGTTGGACGCGTCATTCAAGGCAGTAAAGCCTTATACCGGGCACGTACTCAGCTGCCTCGGTTGGGGCCAGCACAGTCTCGCGCCTTTATCCTTCAAAAGTGCCACCTACTCGGGCGTATTTACCCTGGCACCGCTGCTAACCGGCAAGGGACGCGAACACCATGGAAGTATCCTGCGCGAGGCTGCCGTTCTGGCCAATGCCGGGCAACTGGCGATCCGGGTGGACCCGCAACAGTTTGCATTGGATGAGGTCAACGACGCATTCCGACAGGTCGCGGAAGGTCGCGGCAGGGGCAAGACGGTTATCCAGTTGGTATGTGAATAGTCTCCCGAGCTTTATTAATCAGCAATTACCTGCCAGAAATGCCCGTTTCCAGCCTTGGCTGGCCTTCACAAACAACTGCCAAAGGGGGACATGGCAAGTGATCATGAAAGTTGTTCCTTGATGTGAGGGGCTTTGTTCCAGGCGGTGCCGGCGGCCGGTCAAGCTGGCCGCAATCGAAGTGGTGACTTTGTCGCTACTGTCGGGAGGAAGGGGAGTGCCAGAAGAATCGATCATTCACGCGTGGTTATACCGGCATGAAGCAGCGCCGCGATAATGAAAGGCGCCTTTTTCTCTAGATACTCAGCCATCCCACCCGTATTGATCGACTCCAACTGAAGCTTCAGCGTTTCATACTGTTGGCGGATCGAGGCATCGCGCCTAAGCAAATCTCTGAACCCCAGCATTTGAGTGATCGTCAGGTGGTCGCGGGTACAAACATGGAGCTTGTGCGTACGAATCCCATCCACATTGCGCCGGTAGAAATGATGGCCCTCTGACAGATCACTTCCCCGTACATACCCCAGAGCCATCAACACCTCGTCCCGCGTCGAGGTATTGCGATGCGCGTGAACCTCAATGAGCACATCGAGTTCGGGCTTCGCCGCCAGCCCTGGGACAGACGTGCTTCCAACGTGGTGGATAGCAATCAGTTCAGCGTCGAATGCCGAGGCAATGAGTGGCTTGTCTGTCAGGAAGCGGGCGGGCCATGTGGGATCGTAGGGGGTAATCTTGCTGGTCAGTGCCATGTCCGTTCCTTGGCGATAACTATTTGAGGCGCCGGATTGTCCATTAAGGCGTGTGCATTTGCCACCGACTTACAGGTCAATCACTGTCGCCGAGATGTGTCTTCGGAATCCGGGCGATTCACGCTTCAACACCTGCATATCGATAGACCGTCGCACTCCAATACTGGCTGCCGTTACGCGTTTGATGTTTCCATCCGTCTGCCATCAGGTGTTTGGAGATCATCCGATTCATGAAACCGTGACCGAACAACGGCTGTGACTCGTTTTGGCTGGCCGTGGCGCATCAGGATTATTTCCCCGCTCACAGCAGGCTGCCTTTTTCAAACCCGCCATGATCACGGTACCACGCCACGGTGTCGGCGATTGTCAGCTCGAGTGCCCGGAAACTCAGCCCAAGCTCCTGTTCACTCTTGCGGTGGTCGAAACGGGTGCGGTCCTGCTCTCGAACCAGTAGACGCAACGTGGCCATGCTCAGCAGAATGGGTCTGCCGGTCAGGCGCGCATAGATCTCCTGAACAGCCGCCAAGGTGTATAGAAAGGGCAGCGGTATTTGTCGGGCGGGTGTCTTGACGCCCGCCATACGTCCTAAAACAGGCATCAGTTCGCGCATTGTCATATGTCGACCCGCCGCGAGATAGCGCTCACCTCGGCGCCCATGTCTGGCTGCGGCAATGTGTGCCAATGCCACATCGCGGGCATCGACAATGGAAAAACTGCCAGGGATCAACCCCGGTAACCTGCCCTGTACCACATCGTTGACCAATTGCCCCGACGAGGTTGGGCCAACGTCGCCAGACCCCCACATCCAGCCAGGCAAGACCATACAGGGATGCATCTGGGGGTGGCTCTCCAGGAACGACAATACGACACGGTCAGCGAGGATCTTGCTGCGGTAGTAGTCATCGGCGTCGGCGTCGGCCCTCAGGCAGTTCTCCTCGATGGGGGGAAGCAAGGAAACACTGACCGCCGTGGTAAGCGTCACGCCTGGAAATTGCCCGAGTTCGGCATGTCCATCTACGGCGCTACCAAAGCCTTCGTGCTGTTTCTGTCACAGGGGCTGAGTCAGGAGCTGTCACCCAAGGGCGTGTACGTGCAAGCGGTGCTGCCAGCCGCGACCCGTACCGAGATCTGGGCGCGTGCCGGCATTGACGTCAACACACTCCCGGAGGTGATGGAGGTCGGTGAGCTGGTCGATGCTGCACTTGTCGGTTTCGACCGTCGCGAGTTGGTAACCATCCCGCCACTTCATGTTGCCGAGCGCTGGGATGCACTGGAAGGTGCACGTCAAGGGCTGATGTCTGACATTCGACAAACCCACGCGGCTGAACGATATCAGCGCCCACTGAACGCGTGATTGTGTACGAATGATCGAATTCGCGGCCTCCGCTTCCCTATGAAACCAAGGCGACCAAGTCACACGTTGTGCTTGGCCGCCCGATGACTTTAGACTTAAAGTCAACTTTAAGGTCAATAGGTTTTTCAGGGTGAGGTATGAGAATAGGCGAACTGGCAAAAATCAGTGGGCTGGCTCCGTCACGCATCCGTTTCTATGAGGCCAGTGGCTTGATTAGCGCCGTCGAGCGCAAGGCCAATGGATACCGGGACTATGCGCCTGATACCGAATGGGTGCTGCAACTCATAACCAGCGCACAGGCAGCAGGTTTTTCTTTGGAGGAGATCCGGCAATTGATGCCGATGGACGCCAGTGGCTGGCGGCACGGCGAGTTGCTCACTGGGCTCAAGCAAAAGGTTGAGGAAATCAGTGCGCTGGAGGAACGGCTGGCACAAAACAAAGCGCAACTTCTGCGCGTCATCGAAGGCATCGAGGGTAAGCCCGAAGGCATGGCGTGCGCGGACAATGCGCAAATGCTGATAAATCGTTTGCGTGAAGAAGGGGTTGGCCAAGCGTCCGGCAAGCGTGCGGTAACGTCTTCAACGAGAAAAAACGCCCGCCAGGCTTCCGGGGCCTGACAGGCGCAAAAAGTCTCAGCGCTCGCCAATCAGGCCGGCGAGCGGTTTGGGGGCATAGAGCGCACTCTGAAACGCTGGCACGTATTCGTACTTCATCATTTTCCCAAGCTTCAGGGGGCGGAGGTAATTCGACAGAGCGCCGTCGCCTAGTGTGAGGGTGGCTGAATCTGCGTCGTGGCTCGAGCCGTGACGCAGTTGGCGGGAAACCGCATAACCGTATGCCAACTGGCCCTGATGATCGAGATTGGTGAAGCTGCTGGTGACGATATCGACTTCGCGAGAGAGCTTGTCGAGTTTCTTCGCTTTGAAGGACACGTCGACTTTTCCGGTCTGGCTGTCGGTGCTGCCAAGACTTCGATTGAACACCCCACTCGGTTGTCGGGCGCCCATCGGGTGACACACTTGCCAGGACCTGGCGCGTTGAAAATCGACTGACCTTGAAAAAGGTATTGACCTTAAAGTCGACTTCAAACTTAAGGTGGCCTCATATCCAGTTGAGGACTGCTCCATGAATGTGTTCGACACCCTGATGCTTCCCAACGGTTCGACCGTCAAGAACCGAATCGCCAAAGCCGCCATGGAAGAGAACATGGCGGATGCCCACCAGGCGCCTTCTGAAGCACTCATGCGTCTCTATCAAGCGTGGGCCGACGGTGGTGCCGGCCTGATTATCACCGGCAATGTGATGGTCGACGGCCGCGCCATGACCGGACCGGGTGGTGTGGTGTTACAGGACGATCAGCAACTGGACAAGTTCAAGCGCTGGGCGCGTATTGGTCGATCCGGCGGCGCGCAGTTCTGGTTGCAGATAAACCACCCAGGGCGGCAGATGCAGTCCAATCTTGGGCAAAAAACCTGGGCACCGTCAGCCGTGCCGCTGGAACTGGGCACAATGTCCAAGCGTTTTGCCACGCCTCACGCGATGCCCCCCGGCGTGATCGAACAGGTTATTCAGCGCTTTGCGAACACCGCACGCCTGGGCGAACAAGCCGGATTCACAGGTGTGGAGATCCACGCGGCCCACGGCTATTTGTTGAGCCAGTTCCTTTCGCCACTGACCAACCAAAGGAAGGACGAGTGGGGTGGCTCTCTGGAAAACCGGGCGCGCCTGTTGCTCGAAATCGTCAAGGCAGTCAGGGCAGTGGTTTCTGTGGATTTTGCAGTGGCGGTCAAACTCAACTCCGCCGATTTCCAGCGTGGAGGGTTCACTACCGAAGACGCGAAAAAGGTCGTTGAGTGGCTCAACGACCTGGGCGTAGACATGGTGGAATTATCGGGAGGCAGCTACGAAGTCCCCGCCATGCAGGGTGACGCGCGCGATGGTCGCACCCTGGCTCGCGAAGCTTATTTCGTCGAGTTCGCCCGTGATCTCCAAACCGTCGCCAAAATGCCGGTGATGGTCACTGGCGGTATACGTCGGCGCGCGGTGGCCGAAAGCGTTGTGCAGAGCGGTGTGGACATGGTGGGTATCGGCACGGCGTTAGCCATCGATCCGCACTTGCCTCGTGACTGGTTGCAGGGCAAAGACAACGCCCCTCAATTGCCGGCGATCACCTGGAAAAACAAAGCCATCGCATCCTTGGCAAACATGGCAGTAGTGAAGTTTCAACTGCGCAAACTCAGCCGGGCTAAAAAGCCTGACCCGAGCGTTTCGCCGTTGCGCGCGCTGATCGTGCAACAGCTCTTCATGGCTTATCGCACGCGCCAGTATCGAAAATGGATTGAAACGTCTGCGCATGACAAGGGCCTGGGAGACGCAAGATGACGATCGCTGTAGAGGGCTCGTTGGCTGTTTGGCAATGCGCCTGAAGCAGAAGTTTGGGACCGGCATTTTGTGACTTGTGGCCAGAATCGAGAGGAGGGCGGGATTTTTGATTATTGGGTTGTCCCGGCTAGCCTGGCTTCAGATGTCTTCGCAGAGATCCAGACGTTGGTAGATGGCCAAGCAGACGGGGAGGTGGAGTTTCCCGGTAGCGGATACGTTCGCGTGTCCCCGTTGTCAGCTTCTGCGCGGCTGAAGGGTCATGACCTATGCGCGTAGCTAAACGATGTGCTACGCAGTGAGCCAGTGAGACCGAGCAATTGCTTCCGCATCTGTGGATGGCTGACTGATCTGTGCGAGGTGTGTACGCTGGCCGCTTACTCTTTAGCACTTCATTCGAGATATCCATATGACACCCAATCCGACAACCGATAACGCATTACGCGTTGCGTTGGTGACAGGATCAACGTCCGGTATTGGTGCAGCCATTGCACGTGTCCTTAGCCGGGCAGGCTATGCGGTGGTGCTCCATTCGCGAAATTCTGCGGATACGGGACGCGCGATGGTTGCCGAAATGAAGCAGGCTATTTACTTGCAAGCTGATCTTGCTGTCGAAGCTGACAGGGTCAGGCTTGTTAACGAGGCTATCGCCGCGTGGGGGCAGCTCGACGTACTGGTCAATAACGCCGGTATTAGCAGAGTCATTGCGCACGGCGACCTTGCCTCTGCCAGTTCGACGGTGTGGCACGAGCTTAACGAGGTTAATGTCGTGGCACCGTTCCATCTGGTTGCTTTGGCCGAGTCGGCACTGCGCGATGCTGCCCGTTACCGTCGAGCAGGTTGCGTCGTAAACATCAGTTCGCATGCCGGTACCCGTCCTAAGGGCGCATCGATTCCCTATGCGGTAAGCAAAGCTGCGCTAAATCACATGACCCGCTTGCTCGCGCTATCGCTGGGGCCAGACATTCGCGTAAACGCTGTGGCGCCTGGCTTGGTCGACACGCCTCTGACCGCAGAGTGGACAGAGGCCCAAGAATTGTGGCGAACTCGCGCACCCATGCGCAGGGCCGCCAGCC
The DNA here is from genome assembly GCF_058782925.1 of Pseudomonas sp. FW305-E2. Classification (NCBI taxonomy): domain Bacteria; kingdom Pseudomonadati; phylum Pseudomonadota; class Gammaproteobacteria; order Pseudomonadales; family Pseudomonadaceae; genus Pseudomonas; species Pseudomonas sp. FW305-E2. Next base: position 51,661 of record NZ_JBYSYE010000008.1, read on the forward strand.
CAGACGACATCGCAAAAGCTGTTGTCATGCTGGTCGAGTCGGACTACTTGACCGGCGAGATACTCCTTTCAGACGGTGGGTTGAATCTGACTTAGGTTTAGCGTGTTTCGGTGGAGCAGAAGAGCCACGCTGTTTCACCGACTCGCTCATACGCCGGACGGATAGCATAGGCATCTGTAGCCAGCTTCTTGGCGTCCGCTGTCACGGGGCAGGCCCAGAGTCGATCCCCTCTATCCGCGTCTGAAGCCTTTGCATAAGTACTTTGCGAGGGTGATAGGATACTCGCCGATGTCACCCCAAGATTCTGGACAGGTCTACCTCGAAGTAATCGTAGGTCACCGGTTCAAGCGCCTTGACGATGTCGCGGTAGATAACCTGACGTTCGACCAATGCAGTGGTGTAACGTTGGAGCTGTGGGGGGCTCATCAAATACGCTTCTAGCAGGGTTTGCGCTTCGATGATGTCACTGTAGAGAGGGTACGCGTCCGCAGATTCCACCCCGTTTGCTTTGGTGACTACAATGTTATGCCGTAGTACGCCTCTTAGGAAAGTCGCCAGAATCATGATGTCGACAATGGGCGTGCCGGCGTAGGGAATGCCGCAGTGGGTCTGCCCGTTGAGCAAAATGAGTGGTTGGATTTTGAAGTCTTCGGGCAGACGGAAATCACGTCTCGCGCACTCTTCACGGAACTGTTTTCTGTATTTTTGGATGTAGTCTGTTTTGCGTTGAAGTTGGGTCTGGGCCTCAATGATCTTTTCCCGATGCTTGAATACTTCATCGGGGTCGACCGGTTGCAGAAAGCATTTTGCTTCGCCAATGACAACGACATTACCGATGCGCAACACGATGTCGATGTCTTCGAAGAGAGGTTCTTCCTCAACGTCTCCCGGTAAATTGAATTTCAACGCGTGGGGCATCAGAGCAACGTCCCGCTTTATCGGGGAGGCGCTGATGGTGTAATTCAACACGTCGCGCAGATAGTTTTCAAATGACAGCCCACGGGTATCAAACTTCGCACCGAGTTGGCGGATCCAGATGTCTACGTTGCGCTGGGTTGTGCCCAGTGAGGGGGTAAAGAGCACCAGCAGCTCGCTGTCGTTCAAGGCGATAAGGGGCTGTGTCCACAGTTCATTTTCTTCATGCCGCTGTGCTGCTGAGGGTGAATAGGTGAAGAACTCGAGCAGCTTGTGGCTGATGTCGGCGGTGACGCACAGTGAGTCACGGATGGCTTCTATTAACGCACCTCGTGGGATTCTGGGCGTGGTGAGTTCGGCCAATGCTTGGGTGGGGGTTTGCGGGTTGTTGGATACGTGAGACCCCTTCTTCAAAAGTGCCACCAAGCTTTGCAGCACGGTCCAGCACTTGATCACGTCGATTATCGTGCCTCCTGCGAGCCGAGGGCTTTGAAATCGGGCAAGTTCTGCGTAGTACGGCTGCAAGGCTTCTTGCATGAGAACGTAGCTTTCGCGGGACCGCTCACCGATTGTTTCATCCGCTGCCAGCACGAATGTGTAATTTCCGTCGACGGCAGTCACTGCAACGATGGGTCTAGGTATGCCGAGCGCGGCATGGCTGTTTGAGCGGCGGGCTTGCTCAAACATCGAGTGATGGTGAAGGCTACTGGCGTGATGAACGGCACTGCGACGACTTAAGGTTATCCACTTCCAATTTGCGTCAGAGGGCCGTGCTGGCGACAACTTGACGCCTTCAGCGGACTCGGTGAAAACGTAGTTATTCCACAGACACTCTTCCCATAAGTCTTCGATAATTTTGTAGAAAGTTCCGATTGCGTAATCCACTGCGATATCGCTTTGTGATGCTGTTCTCGATTGCGCTTCTTTGGCGTGCGACGGCTTCTGGCTAAGGATCATTCGAAGCGGGAGTTGTAGCCCGTCGATATCCGATTGCGCGATCTGATCCAACGAATGGGCTACACCATCACGGTCATGCACGCTGGGCAGGATATGGCTTGCACTTCGCTGCGCAGGATTCTGCGCCCTGGACTTACGAACAATGTCGGCAATTGATAACTGGTAGCCGATGGCGTTCAAGTTAGCATGGCTGACGAACGCTAACAGCTTGTCATTCCGGCTGATTTTCTTGTCAGCCGCGAAGCTCAACTCGCCCCTGATGGTTGAGAAGGCCCGGAAAAACCAGACACCGGCTTCGTATAAATTTTTGGACGCTTGATCCATCCCGTCGAGTTCAAAAGCCGCTTTCCATTCAGCCAGATTGAAACTTCTCTGATTTGGGCGGGCGACTTGGTTATCCCTGACACGCTTTGCAAAAGTCATCGAAACTCCTTGATTCATGATCACGCTGTAGAGCAACGGCCTTAGCGATATGCAAATAGCCGTGATCAAGAATTCCCCACCTTGGGTAATGGCATTGATTTTAACCCCTGCCTAAGTCGAAACGGGAGCCTGCTTGGCGGGCTTACTGAAACAATCCGCGCACGACTTCCCTCAACCATCGATTTCCATTGTCCTGATGATAGCGGGCATGCCAATGCTGTTTGACCGTGAATCCCTCCACTTCGAACGGGCAGTCATGGACCTGTAGCCCATGCATATCGGCCAGTGTCTGCCCGATATGCCGCGGCAAGGTGCCCAGGAGATCGGTAGTCCCGATTATCATCCCTAACCCGAGAAACGCTGGCAGCTCGAGCATGATCCGCCGTTCGATCCCGGCCCGCGCCAACCCTGCTTCCAGCAGCTTCTGCCCGGTGCCGAAACTGATCTGCACATGCCCCTCGGCCCGATACCGCTCCAGGCTCATGCCATCGCCCAGGCGCGGATGCTGCGGGTTGCTCAGGCACACCCAGTCCTGCTCGAACAGCACCTGCTGATACATCCCCCCTCCCAGCCAGGGCACGAAGCCGATGGCCAGGTCCACTTCGCCCGACTCCAGCGCGCTCTCGGTATTGCCGTCGATCCGCGCCGCCTCCAGGCGGATACCCGGCGCATGGCTGCGCAGATGGTTGAGGATGCTTGGCAGCAAGGTGATGTGGCTGGCATCGCTGACACACAGGCGAAAACGCCGCTGCGCTGTGGCGGCGATGAACTGCGGCTCCCAGGCGGTCAGCCGGCGCAGCGATTCCAGCACCTCGCGGCACGGCCCTATCAGCTGATCGGCGCGGGGGGTAGGGGCCATGCCGCCCGGCGTACGCACGAACAGCGGGTCGTTCAATTGCTCGCGCAGGCGCGCCAGCCAGATGCTGATGGTCGGCTGGCTCTGCCCTAACTGTTCGGCGGCACGGGTCACGCTGCGGCATTGGTACAGCACGTCGAACAGCTGCAGCAGCTTGGGTTCGGGCAGGGGCTCCAGGGTAGTCATTATTGAAATACTCAATAGCTGTATTGAGGTCATTGTATAGCGCAAATAAACCCCGCTGCATAAGGTGATCGCAAATCACAGGAGGTCTGCGACGTGAAAATCTGCATTCTGGGCGCCGGTGCACTGGGGTGCGCCATTGGCGCAGCCCTGAGCGAGGCAGGGCATGAAACCTGGCTGCTGAACCGCGGCCGCGCGCACGTCGAGGCGATGAACCAGCATGGGCTGCGGGTACAGGACGAACGGGGCGAGCGCTATGTACCGGTCAACGCGGCCATCGAAGCCGAAGACGTTGGCGTGACCGATTTGGTGGTGGTGCTGGTGAAGTCGTTTCACACTGCCGAGGCCATCGCCGGTGCCCTCGCGCTGATAGGCCCACAGACGCTGGTGCTGTCGCTGCAGAACGGGCTCGGCCACGAGGACATCCTGGCCGAAGTGGTGGGTCGCGAGCGGGTGCTGGCTGGCAAGACCTATGTCGGCGGCGTGCTCCTCGCACCGGGCTCGATCCGCGCCGGTGTGGCCGGCAAACAGACTTTCATCGGTGAGCTCGACGGCCAGCTGACGCCCCGCGTGCAGGCCATCGCCGAAGCGTTCAACAATGCCGGGCTGGCCACCACGGTCAGCGACAACATCCTCGGCACCATGTGGGACAAGCTGCTGGTCAACGTCGCCACCGGTGCATTGAGCGGCATCACCATGCTCAGCTACGGCCAGCTGTACAGCGAGCCGCTGCTGGAAAGCACCGCCAAGGCCGCCGTGGCCGAGGCCATTGCCGTGGCCGAGCGCGCCGGCATTCGCTTGAGCCTGACCAGCCCCGAGGCTGCCTGGTCACTGGCCGCCGAGGGCCTGCCGGCGAGCTTCCGCACCTCGATGCTGCAGAGCCTGGAAAAAAACTCGATCACCGAAATCGACTTCATCAACGGCTCCGTCGTGCGCTGGGGTCAGCGCCATGGCGTGGCCACGCCGGTCAACGCGACCCTGGTGGCCTGCATCAAGGGTATCGAGCGCGCCATGGCCGATCACCAGAAGAGGGAAACCCCATGAGCCAGTCAAAAGCCTACCTCGAACACGTGGCGTTCTGGGTGCAGGACATTCAGTGGCATATCCGCTTTTTCAGCGAGGTGTGCGGCATGACCATGCGTGAAGTGCAGGGTGACGTCGAGCAGCCGGCACAGTACTGGACCCTCGGCGGCCTGCAGTTCATTCACCAGCCGGACTTCGCTGGCCCGGAAGGGCGCCTGGCGCACCTGGGCATCATGTGCGAAGACCTGGAAGCGGCACTGGCCGCTGCCCAGCGCTTTGGCGTCAGCGAAATGCCCCAGGGCCGTAACTGGTTACGCCTGCCTGATGGCCTGGCGGTGGAGTTCATCCAGGCGCTGCCGGCCAAATGCGTAGCCCAGGCACTGGCCATCGACCCGCGCGCGGAGGTGCAGGCATGAGCGTGATTGAAAAGTACTGGGACGATGCCCGCGAAGGCGATGAGTGCATCAGCCCGACCTACACCGTGACCCGCGAACGCATCCTGGCCTACGCCGACCTCACCGGCGACCACACCCCGGTGCATGTCGACGAGGCCTACGCCAACGCCAGCCACTTTGGCTGCCTGGTTGCCCACGGCCTGTTCGGGCTGTCGATCGCCGACGGCCTGAAGACCCAGTGCGAGTACCGCTTCCTACCGGGCATGTCGCTGGGCTGGACCTGGGACTTCGTGCTGCCGATCAAGGTCAACGACGTGCTCCACGTGCGCATGCGGGTGGGGGCGATGCGCCCAAGCAACAGCCGACCTGGCTGGGGCATCGTGGTGCTGCCTTCGGAACTGATCAACCAGCACGGCGAAGTCGTGCAACGTGGCGAGCACCGGTTGATGGTGCCGCGCAGGGCTGCAGCATGAGCCAGGCATTGCCATTGGCGGGTATCCGCGTCATTGACTACAGCCACTTCCTCGCCGGCCCCTATGTCGGCCGTTGCCTGGCGGCGCTCGGCGCAGAGGTGATCAAGGTCGAGCGGCCGGGTAGCGGCGACGCTGGCCGCCAGCATGCGTTCACCCTGGACGACCAGCAGAGCGGCTATTTCCTGCAGCTGAACATGGGCAAGCAGGGCGTCAGCGTCAACATGAAAGACCCGCGCGGCAAGGCGTTCATGCAGCGCCTGACCGATTCGGCCGACGTGTTCATCGAGAACTACCGCCCCGGCGCCCTGGACAAGCTGGGCCTGGGCTACGCCGAGCTGTCGGCGCGCAACCCGCGCCTGGTGTACTGCTCGATTTCCGCCTACGGCCATACCGGGCCGGACGCCCACCGCGCCGGCTTCGGCCTGATCGCCGAGGCCAAGAGCGGGATCATGCAGATGGTGGGCGTGCCGGGCGAGGCACCGCCGCTGCTGCGTATTTCCCTGGGCGACATGTACACCGGCATCCACGCGGTGGCGGCGATCAATGCCGCGCTGCTCGGCCGGGTGAGCAGTGGCCGAGGCCAGCACATCGACATGGCGCTGTACGACACCCTGGTGTCGATGCACGAATACGCGGTGCAGTGTTACACGCTGTCCGGTGGCACTGTGTTGCCCCAGCAGACCGGCCACGACATGCCCACTTCGACCCTGTACGGCGTGTTCCGCGCCACCGACGGCGACCTGGTGATCGCCGCCCAGGTCGACGATGCCTGGCAGCGCTTCGCGGCCATGCTCGAAGCCAACGGCGGCCCGCCCGGGTTCGGCAGCGACCGCCGCTACCACAGCCTCAACGGCCGCAATGCCCACCGCGAGGCGATCCTGGCGGTGGTCCGCGACTGGGTTGGCGCGCGTCGGGTGGCCGAGATCCTCGCGTTGCTCGATGGCATCGACATCCCCAGTGCCAAGGTTCAACGCATCGACGAAGTGCTGGCCGACCCGCAGATCCAGGCACGCAACATGGTCATCGAGCAGCAGCACCCACGCTACGGCACGCTGCGCCTGGCCAACCTGCCGTTCCGCTTTTCCGACTGCGATACCACGATTCACCAAGTAGCCCCGGACCTTGGTCAGCACAACGCCGAAGTGGCCGCCGGGCTTGGCTTCAGTACTGAAGAAATCATTGCCTTGCAGGCGGATGGCGTGTTGTTTACCCACGGAGATGCACGATGAGCGACCGCTACGCAGTGATCGGCCGACCGATCAACCACACCAAGTCCCCGCTGATTCATGGCCTGTTCGCCCAGGCCAGCAACCAGCAGCTGGAATACGGGGCTATCGAGGGCTCGCTGGACGACTTCGAAGCCCAGGTACTGCAGTTTCGTAGCGAAGGCGGGAAGGGCATGAACATCACTGCCCCGTTCAAGCTGCGTGCCTTCGAGCTGGCCGACCGGCGCAGCGAGCGGGCGCAATTGGCGCGGGCGGCCAATGCGCTGAAGTTCGAGGATGGCTGCATCGTCGCCGAGAACTTCGATGGCATCGGTTTGCTGCGGGACATCGAGGAGAACCTTGGCGAGCCGCTGCGCAACCGCCGTGTGCTGCTGCTGGGCGCTGGCGGCGCGGTGCGCGGGGCGTTGCTGCCGTTCCTGCAGGCGGGCCCACGCGAGCTGGTGATCGCCAACCGGGACATGGCCAAGGCGCTGGCGCTGCGTAACGAACTCGATCACCCGCGTCTGCGCATCAGCCGCTACGAAGCGCTGGAAGGGCAATCGTTCGACATCGTGGTCAACGCCACCTCGGCGAGCCTGACCGCTGACTTGCCGCCACTGCCGGCTGATGTGCTGGGTGAGGCGGCCTTGGCCTACGAGCTGGCCTATGGCAAAGGCCTCACGCCTTTCCTGCGCCTGGCCCGCGAGCAGGGCCAGGCGCGCCTGGCCGATGGCGTCGGCATGCTGGTGGAGCAGGCCGCCGAGGCGTTCGCCTGGTGGCGCGGGGTGCGGCCCGACACACGTGCCGTGATCAATCAGCTGACGATTCCCCTGGAGTAGGTCGATGGTCGCCAATGTACTGATGCTGCATGGCATCAACCACAACATGTTCGGCAAGCGCGACCCGCGCCAGTACGGCACAGCGACCCTGGCCGACATCGACCAGGCGTTGCAAGCCCTGGGCGAAGAGCTGGGGGCGCAGGTCGTGAGCTTCCAGAGCAACTTCGAGGGCGCCCTGTGCGAACGCATCCATCAGGCCCATGAGGACCGGGTGGATGCGGTGCTGATCAATGCCGGTGCCTGGACGCATTACAGCTACGGCATTCGTGATGCATTGGCCATTATCGAAGTGCCGGTGGTAGAAGTGCACATGTCCAACATCCATGCCAGGGAGCCGTTCCGCCATCACTCGGTATTTGCCGAGGTGGTGCGCGGGCAGATCTGCGGGTTTGGTGTCGAAACCTACCTGCTGGCGCTGCGTGCGGCGATGAGCATGGTCTGAGCAGGGGAGCGGGTTTACCCGCGAAGCAGGTGACGCGGGGCATGGCACCGGCTGCGCCGGTGTTCGCGGGTAAACCCGCTCCTACAATCGAGACTCTCCTTTTGCAGAAGGAACTGAACCCTTGGCCACCCCCGCAGTCCCCACCACCGGCATCGCCTTGCTGGTCGCCGTCACCTTCTTCATGGAAAACCTCGACGCCACCGTCATCGCCACCGCGCTGCCGCAGATGGCCCGTGACTTCGCCGAGAACCCGGTCAGCCTGAACATCGGCATCAGCGCCTACCTGCTGGCGGTGGCGGTGTTCATCCCGCTCAGCGGCTGGGTCGCCGACCGCTTCGGCGCGCGCCAGGTGTTCGCCGGGGCCATTGGCCTGTTCACCCTGGCCTCGTGGCTGTGCGGATTGGCACAAACTTTGGAAACCTTCGTCGCCGCACGGGTGCTGCAAGGCATCGGTGGCGCGCTGATGGTACCGGTCGGGCGTCTGGTGGTGCTGCGCACCACCGAGAAGCAGGACCTGGTGAAGGTGCTTGCGGTGATCACCTGGCCCGGGTTGGTGGCGCCGGTGCTCGGCCCACCGATTGGCGGGCTGATCGTCACCCACCTGTCGTGGCCGTGGATCTTCTACCTGAACATCCCGCTCGGCCTGCTGGCCATCGCAGCGGCGTGGTGGCTGGTCCCCAATACGCGTGCCAGTGAAGCGCGCCGTTTCGATTGGCTCGGCTTCGTCTTCCTCGCTTCGGCCTGCGCGACCTGGTTGCTGGGCCTGGAGATGCTCGGCTCGCTGTCGGGCGGCAGCCTCGGCACAGGCGCTACACTGGTGGCCGTGGGGGCTCTGCTGACCTGGCTGTCGATCCGCCATTGCCAGCGTCACCCGGCGCCACTGCTACCGCTGGCTACCCTAGGCATCGCCACGTTCCGCGCCAGCATCATCGGCGGCACGTTGTTCCGCCTGTCGATCAGCGCCTTGCCGTTCCTGATTCCGCTGTTGCTGCAGATCGGTTTCGGCTATTCGCCGGTGGATGCAGGGTTGCTGGTGCTGGCGATCTTCGTCGGCAACCTCGCGATGAAACCGTTTACCACCGGGCTGCTGCGCCGCCACGGCTTTCGTCGAGTGCTGCTGGTCAATGGCTTGATCGGCGTCGGTTGCATTCTCGCGTGCTTACTCCTTCAGCAAGACATGCCGTGGTACTGGGTGGCGCTGGTGCTGTTCATCGGCGGGCTGTCTCGTTCCATGCAGTTCACCACCTACAACGCCATCGGTTTTGCCGAGGTGCCAAAAGCACAGATGGGCCAGGCGTCGACGCTGTTCAGCATGTTCTTCCAACTGGCGATGGCGCTCGGGGTTGCGATTGCGGCCCTGCTGCTGAGGGTCTCGACGATGCTGCGTGGGGGTGAAAGCGAGATGACGGTGGGCGACTTTCGCTGGGCGCTTGTCGGTATCGGCCTGATTGCTTGCGCCGCGTTGGTTGATGCAGTACGCCTGCCGGCCAATGCTGGTGAACAGGTATTGCGTACTTAGCTATGTTGGGTTCACGGCCACGTCATCAGGGGGACAGGTGTTGGGATCGGGATCCTTTGGGCCATTAACGACCTACAGCGAACGGACAACCGATAACGGGTCGATAGCGGTCATTCACGATCGGCAGCTTTTCGCCCCAAAGCGCACGGGCGTAAAGGGCAGCGGGCACTGAACAGGACGACGCAGATCAAGGCCGTAAGCGTTCCGCCGCCAGCGACGGCTCTTGAAGTGACCGTAGGTGTGACGGCTGTCGTGCTGCCTACCCATCCAGCATGGATGGAAAGCCAGTAGCGACTTCCGTGACTGCATAGTACGGTCCGCCTTCAACAAGCCACCCGGTTCGTTGCCTTCACCCCCACGGACCGGGGCTCTCATGACCTGGGAGGTCGAATGGAAGTCGTTACAACGATCAGTCAACAAGAACTGGATAACGCATTGGTCGCGTTTGCACGCTACAAAATCGGAGAGATCAAGATCTTCGACCTGGAGCAGGCAATGCGCTTCGAAGCAGGCCAAGCCTTGTCCCAAAGCGGGCTGGTCCGGTTCTCAATTACCAAAATGGTGTCAGGACGTTATCGCATCAGCGATGAAGGGGAGAACGCCATCACAGAGGCTGGGCGGGATCGCCTTGAGGTGATCCGCGGCTGACCCTGGCTTCCAGCCTTGCGAAGGCCGCAGTCATGTTCTGCGGCCCTTTCGTGTCATATCACTTTCACCGCGCGACCAATGAACTTCACCGGCCCTGTCGGCAGACCGGTCGGCGAGCCACCGGCTTTCTCCAGCGTCAGCTCGAACAGTTGATTGGCCTCCAAGGGTGGCAAACTTTCCAGCGGAACTCGATAGGGTTCGCCCGGTTTGACCAGGCCAAGCGAAACCGGAGCACGCCATTGCTCGCCCTTGGTCCAGAACTGCAGGGCCATGCCGTCGGGGACCGTGTCCCGGCCCAGCGGCAGCAGTTCGATCATGTGGCTGTCGCTGGCCTGCACCACCCAGCCGGGGGCCTGGCTGTTCGGCGCCACCAGCACCACCAGGTATTGCGTGTTAGAGGGGGGCGTTGTCAGCAAGGTAAACGCCAGCAGCAGGCTTGCAGCCAGCCCTGCGGCGCTGAGCCCTTGCCACAGGCCGAGGCGTTGCCACCAGCGAGCCTGCGTGTGCGGTGCGGGCAGCTCGTCGAGGCTGCGCTGGATACGGCGCCACAGGCGGGGGCTTGGGGGCTGCGGGGTAGACAGCGCGGTCAGCTCCAGCAGCCGGGCCTCCCAGGCATCCACGGCGGCGCGAAGCGCGGGGTCGGTACGCAGGCGTTCGGCCGCCGCGGCATATTGCTCCGGCGACAAGGTCCCCAGCACATATTCCCCGGCGAGGCTGTCCAGTTCTTCGGCAGAATCGGGCTTCATTCCAGGCACTCCCGTAGCGCTTTGAGGCTGCGTTTGATCCAGGCCTTGACAGTGCCCAATGGCGCGCCCAATAAACCGGCTATCTCGGCGTGGCTGCAGCCGTCCACGTAGGCGTGCAGGATGCAGCGTTGCGGTGCGGGCTGCAGTTGTTCAAGGCAGCGGTAAATCTTTGCTGAGCCGGACCAGAGCTCAAGGTCATCAATCCTCCCGTGCAATGTTGACGCAGTTTCGGTGTCGGCATCGGTCAGTACAGTTTCACGGCGGGTATCACGTATCGAATTCAGCGCCAGGTGGCGGGTAATGCTGTAGATCCAGCCTCGAGCCGAGCCGCGCGCCGGGTCGTAGCTGGCAGCGCGGGTCCAGATGCGGATGATCGCATCGTGGACGATGTCTTCTGCGGTGGCGTCGTCACGTGCGATACGCCGGGCAACGCCCAGCAGGCGCGCGCTTTCGTGATCGTAGAGCGCCTGCAGGGCCCGCCGGTCACCCTGTGCACAGGCTAACAGGCAGCGGTGGAAGTCGAAGGGAGTGGCCGGCGAGTTCAACGTGTGTGGCTTCCTTGTGTAAGGCAAGTACCCCGGCCATCCAGCCGGGGGGCTTGCCATCGAGCGTAGATCATCACTCGCAGGGCGTTGGGTCAGGTGCGTGTCACTTGGCTGTCCAGAACACATAGTCAGCCTGGTACTGGACGACCTGCCTGGCACCTTTGTTCTGCGCCGTGCAGTCGACTGAAGGCGCCACACCGCCGCGGGTGGCCAGGCGCTGGATGTAGCTGACCCCCTGCATGGCGCCTTTGCCTTCGGCCGGGTTGGCCTTGACCAGTTGATAGGGGATGGCGCCTTTGTCCGCCGGTGCCACTGCCAACTGGGTGCCGGTGACTTTCGAGCCATCCTTGGCCTGCCAGGTAGCGGGTGGGCCAAAGTAGTCGCCCACCTGTTTACCGCCACGGTCATTGAGCACTGCCTTGGGGCCGACGAAAGTCCATTCGGTCTGACCGGGGGTGTTGGCCTTGTCGCGGCACTCGTAGGTGATCTCGCCGACGCCGACGGTTTCGAGCAGGACGCGATGGCCATCAGGGACTTTGACCGCTTCTGGCAGCGTGGTCTGGGCGTGGGCGGGCGGCAGCGCAAGGGCGAGGCTGCAGGCGAGCAGGCAGGCGGAGTATTTGAAGTTCATGGGCAGTGCTCCTGAAAGTCATTGGGCTGGGCAGTCAAAGGCCGCCCACTAGCAATACCCGCCAACGGGCGGACTGGATGCACTGAATGAAAAAAAATGCGTAGCGAGATGAGCCTGCATGTGCTTGCCTACCCTCTCGAACGCGCGATGAGCCTCTTTGCTATCGCAGGACTGCTTTAACGCGCGCACCCCCGACAACCCCACGAGGACACTGCAAATGAAGCGTTTGTTACTGGGCCTGTTGCTCGCCGCATCGGGCGCTGCCCACGCCGGTATTCCGCTGTTGAACGCAACATGCCCCGGCAATATCGAGGTCCATGCCGATAAAGGTGGGCCTGTCTATATCAATGGCAAGGAAGCCACGCTGAAAAAATTCAATGACAACTATTTCGAGGCCAAAGGTGGCGGGGTAACGGTATCGTTGTCGATCAACCCGGACGGCTCGCCTGACGTCTCGTATACCGGTAAGAACAAAGCCAATGGCGTATGCCAGATCAAGGACTGACTGCGCGATTGCGCTGTTTGGCTGGCGCGGTGTCAGCGGGCTGCACCTGGGCGCTGGAACGAGAATTGCTGTGACCCCTGAGACATTGATCATGCGGAGTACGCAGAGATGACTCAGGATGACCGCTATTACATGATTTTCAGCGTGGTTGCTGTGCTGGTACTGGATCTGGCGGCGACTTATGTGTTTCTCAATGCCATTCCCTGACCCCGGTTATGGGTCAGGCCTTACGCGTAATCGGGGCCAACGCAGGGTGTGAGGAAAACGCCCCGAACCCTATATAGCAAACAAACCTGATGCCCTGTTGTCGTTGAGCAGTAACATGGGCAGGACAAAAACCAAAAAAGGGCAGGCTGCTTGGCAACATTTCCCAGTTTTTGAGGGGGCTGCAGGAGCGTGTCGCGTGAAAAACTCAAGTTCGCGAGCAGGTGCAATACTGGTAATCGGGGCAGCCTCGTTGTTCGTCGCAGGCTGCGCACAAAACCCGGATGTGCGTGACAGCCACGATTATACCGCTGGCACTACCGTGAAAAGCCCACCCGCCTATCTGGGCTGCGTCAAAGGCGAGCTACAAGGGAATGTGAAAACCTATGAAGTCGAGGGTGATAACGCGGTCAGGCTTTTCGTCGAAAGCACTGACCCCGACAAGGCAGAGGGTCTTGTAGAGTTGCGGGGCACGGGAAGCGAGCGCCACTTCACGGCCTATCAACGTGATGCCTGGTACGACCATGGCAGGTTGCTGGATGCTGCACTGATGTGTTCAAAAGCGTAATCATCCAACCCAACACCAATAGCCCGCCGTCGAGAGCGGGCTTTTTGTCTGCCGATCGCCTGCCCGGCAACGTTCAAAAAGGGCGGGTGGAGCCGGTATGTCCTGAGCAGCGTTGCTTTGCATTTGCCGGCCCCGCCCGTAATAATCGTTGTATTTGGATGGAGAGTCGCAGGTGGAAGCAAGAAGCGTAGTCGCCGAAATGTTCATTGGGATGCCGACGCATTTCTGGGTTTTGCCTGTTGCCGGCCTGGTTGCCTACTACGGGCTGAAGTGGTCCGCCAGATCCAGTAATCGTGCCACCCTGCTACAAGCCTCGACATACCTGTTACTGCTGGCACTGGCAGTGCTGCCCAACGGCTTTTATGCACTGTTTCCTCCTGCGCCCGAGCCAGATGTGCTGTTGAATCAAACGCCGTTGCCCAACTATGCAGGGCGCTTCTACCTGGATGCGTTCTATGTCTTCAGTGGCTGGGCGCTGAGCAAAGTGGTCAAGTTGAAGTTCAGCTGAGTCGCAGCTCGCTACCTGATGCGCTGACGGGATCAGTAATTGCATACCCCATTGAAACCAGCGCATCTGGGGGAAACGGCAATGCTCTCTGAAGATCTGTACATCATGTTCCTGGTTGTCGGCAGTGTGTTGGCCCTGGATATAGCAGCCATCGTGTTGTACAGGGGAGCCAAGCCCTGACCCCGGGTTTGGCTCGCAATGGCGCCGGAGTGTCCTCAGGGCTTCAGCTTTTCTCCTGTACCTGCAGCACCGACCCCTTGTCGTCAGTTGCCAGCAATCCGCCGGCGTCGGTGTCGTCTGATTGTCGCTCGGCAAGGGGTACGTCCGGCGAGCGAAAGATACTATGGCCCTGTTCACCGGTTTTAAGGGTGACGAGTTTGCCGTTTTGATAGAAGAACTGAGTGTGGTTGGCGTTCGTTTGCATGGTATGAAGCCCCTGCCGAGTCATGGTGTGATGTGCCATGGGTAGTTTCACTGTTGCAGCGTGACCCTGCTACTGGCAGAAATATCAGGTGCGCTGAACGGATCCCGCTTTGGCGTCGTCCTGCAGCAAGACTTTGGTTGATTAGTAACGCGGCGTCACGCCCGTTAGAATGCAGCGTATCCATAACGGTCGATTGCAAATGCCTGACATTCGTATTTTTATCGCCACTGTGTTGGTTGCCAGCCTCGCCGGTTGCGCTACCCCCGGCAAACCCACTGCCAGCAAACTGACCCAAAAATCGCCGCAGCAGTACGCCGCCTGTGTCCTGCCAAAATGGCAGGCGCTGGCCCCACAGGCCACGCAGAAGTCGATAGCCCATGGCTACCGGCTCACGGCGCCAAGCGCCGTGGCAAGCGACGATGTGCTTGATGTGGTTGACGCTCACGAGGGCAGCCGCGCGACCTTCTACAAGGGCAGCTTTCTGTCTGGCGACAAATTACGCCAGGCTGCCAAGCAATGCCTGGATTGAACCCGTGCCCCGAGCGGGTTGAGCCGCCCCGATCTCCTGCAGTTACCCCAACTCATCCCGCTTGTTCAAATGCTCGCATTTCACCTGCGCCTCCGTGCGGCTCGGATAGCTCGGCTTGAGCCGCTCCTTTGCCTGATTGTCATAAATGTCGAACCCTCCACACACGGTAGCGGCGTAGTAGCGGCTGCCAACGCGGAACGATTCCTTTTCGATCGGCACAGCGGGAACGATAACGAATCTTGGTTGCATTTTTCGTGCCTCCCCAGGCAGAGATTTAAGTATTAGTCTCGCAAGAGGTAACCATCAAGCAGCCTCATGAATTAAGGCGCTGGTCCGAACACCGGTGCGTCGACACCTGCTGTCATCAAATGAAAACCCGCTGTCGTCCGATGCGAAGCACCCCGCAAGCCAAGGGCATACAGTCCAATCACCCAACACTGACGCCTGACGTCCAGATCGATGATTGGAGAGACAAGCATGTCCAAAGTGGTACGTTTCCATCAGACCGGTGGCCCCGAGGTATTGCGCTACGAGGACGCCGAGGTTGGCGAGCCCGGCCCCGGGCAGGTTCGTTTGCGCCAGGTGGCGGTGGGCCTGAACTATGCCGACACCTACTTTCGCAACGGCACTTACCCGATCGCGCTGCCCAATGGCATCGGCGTCGAAGCTGCCGGGGTGGTGGAGGCGGTGGGCGAAGGCGTGACCCAGGTGGTGGTCGGTGACCGGGTCACCTATACCGGTTTCCTCAATACCCTGGGAGCCTATTGCACCGAGCGCCTGATCCCCGCTGCGGCGCTGATCAAGCTGCCGGAAACCATTGCCTTCGAGACTGCTGCCGCCATGACCATGCGCGGCCTGACCTCGGCCTACCTGTTACGCCGGCTCTATGACTTCAAACCCGGAGACAGCGTGCTTCTGCATGCGGCTGCTGGCGGGGTGGGCCTGATTGTCGCGCAGTGGGCGCGGCTGCTTGGGCTGAACGTGATCGGCACAGTATCCACCGAGGCCAAGGCCGAGGTAGCCCGCGCCCATGGCTGCAACCACATCATCAACTACAGCGTCGAAGACGTCGCCAGCCGCGTGCGCGAACTGACCGACGGGGTAGGGGTGAACGTCGTGTTCGACAGTGTCGGCAAGACCACCTTCACCGGCTCGCTCGATTCGCTCAAGCGCCGCGGGCTGATGGTTTGCGTCGGCACGGCGTCGGGCACCATCCCGCCGTTCGACCCTCAGTTGCTGGCAATCAAGGGTTCGCTGCAGCTTACCCGCCCGGCACTGGCCGACTTCATCGCCGATCCGGCAGAAAAGGCTGACCTGGCCGGCGAATTGTTCGACCACGTCAGCAGCGGGCGCATTCGTATCGAAATCAATCAGCACTACGCCCTGCAGGACGCGGTACAGGCCCACCGTGACCTGGAAGCCCGCAAAACCACGGGCTCGTCGATCTTCGTCATCTGAAGAGGGCAACAGCATGCACATTGAACAACTGACCTGCGCGATCGGTGCTGAGGTGAGTGGCGTCAACCTGGCCGATGCGATTCACGATGACGAACTGTTCGCCCAGTTGCGCCAGCAGTTGCTCCAGCACCGTGTGCTGTTCCTGCGCGACCAGCACTTCAGCCGTGCCGAGCACGTGGCCTTCGCCCGTCGCTTCGGCGAGCTGGAGGACCACCCGGTGGCCGGGAGCGACCCGGAGCACCCGGGGCTGGTGCAGATCTACAAGCGCCCGGACCAGCCCAACGACCGCTATGAAAATGCCTGGCACACCGATGCCACCTGGCGTGAGGCTCCGCCCATGGGGTGTGTGCTGCGCTGTGTGGAATGCCCGCCGGTAGGCGGCGACACCTTGTGGGCGAACATGGTGCTGGCCTATGAGAACCTGCCAAACGATGTAAAGGCCAGAATCGAAGACCTGCGCGCCCGCCACAGCATCGAGGCCAGCTTCGGCGCTGCAATGCCGCTGGACAAACGGCTGGCACTCAAGGCGCAGTTCCCCGACGCCGAGCACCCGGTCGTACGCACCCACCCGGAAACGGGGGAGCAGGTGCTGTTCGTCAACGCCTTCACCACCCACTTCAGCAACTACCACACCCCGCAGCGGGTGCGTTTCGGCCAGGATGCAAACCCGGGCGCCGGCGACCTGCTGCGTTACCTGATCAGCCAGGCCTATCTGCCCGAATACCAGGTGCGCTGGCGCTGGAAGCCCAACAGCGTGGCGATTTGGGACAACCGCAGCACCCAGCACTACGCCGTCATGGACTACCCGCCATGCCATCGCAAGATGGAGCGTGCCGGGATCAGGGGCAGCCGCACGTTCTAAGCCTGCCGCCGTCCCTGGCGGTAACCCCACAATAACAATAGCGAGGACTACAGCATGCAATTCTTCGACGATTCGTTGCACCCGGAAAACATGGAAAAGGTGGTCATCACCGTCGCCCCTTATGGCCCGGAGTGGATGCCCGAAGACTTCCCTGAAGACATTCCGCTGACCATGGACGAGCAGGTGCAGAAGGCCGTCGACTGCTACGAGGCAGGTGCCACCGTGCTGCACTTGCATGTGCGTGAGCTGGACGGCAAAGGCTCCAAGCGCCTGTCCAAGTTCAACGAGCTGATCGCCGGGGTACGTGAAGCTGTGCCGGAGATGATCATTCAAGTTGGCGGTTCGATTTCCTTCGCCCCGGAAGGTGAAGGCGAGGCGGCCAAATGGCTGTCGGATGACACCCGGCACATGCTTGCCGAGCTGACGCCGCGGCCCGACCAGGTGACCGTGGCCATCAACACCACGCAGATGAACATCATGGAGTTGCTGTACCCCGAGTACCTTGAAGGCACCTCGCTGGCCAGCCCCGCAATCCATGCTGCCTACAGCGAAATGACCGTGCCGGCCGGCCCGGCCTGGGTCCGCGAGCACTTGCGTCGCCTGCAGGCCAGCCATATCCAGCCGCATTTCCAGCTGACCGGCATGCATGCCCTGGAAACCCTCGAACGCATCGTGCGCCGGGGTGACTACATGGGGCCGCTGAATTTGACCTGGATCGGCATTGGCGGCGGTTTCGACGGCCCCAACCCGTTCAACTTCTTCAACTTCATCCACCGCGCGCCGGACGGCTGCACCCTGACTGCCGAATCGTTGCTCAAGAACGTGCTGCCGTTCAACACCATGGCGCTGGCCATGGGCCTGCACCCGCGCTGCGGCAATGAAGACACCCTCATCGACCAGCACGGCAAACGCTTTACCTCGGTGCAGCAGATCCAGCAGACCGTGCGCGTGGCCCATGAGCTGGGGCGCGAGATTGCCAGCGGCAAGGAGGCCCGCGCCATTTACCGCATCGGGCAGCAGTACGACAGCATCGAGCAGACGCTGAAAGCCAATGGCATGGCGCCGAACCGCCAGGCGGGTGAGAAGGGCGTGCCGCAGCGCACTTGAGGCGGTTATGGCAGGCCCGGTCTCTTCGCGGGCATACCTGCGAAGAGGCCACAAAAAGCAACGTGAGTTCTGGCGGTTACCCATAACAACAAAAACAACACCCACGCTTCACACCCAAGGAGGCAACATGGCCACCTATCTCGTCAGCGCCGAAGACTCCGGCACCGACACTGCCAACAGCATTCCCCGGCGCTATGCCTGGGTCGTCTTTGCTTTGACCTTCGGCCTGTTGATCTCCGACTACATGTCGCGCCAGGTGCTCAATGCGGTGTTTCCGCTGCTCAAGGGCGAATGGGCATTGACCGACAGCCAGTTGGGCTTGCTCAGCGGCATCGTCGCGCTGATGGTCGGCCTGCTGACCTTCCCGTTGTCGCTGCTGGCCGACCGTTTCGGCAGGGTACGCAGCCTGGTGCTGATGGCCGTGCTGTGGAGCCTGGCCACGCTCGGCTGTGCCCTGGCGGAAAACTACCCGCAAATGTTCATTGCGCGCTTTCTGGTCGGGGTCGGCGAGGCCGCCTATGGCAGTGTCGGCATTGCCGTGGTGGTCGCGGTATTCCCCCGCGACATGCGGTCGACGCTGGCCGGGGCGTTCATGGCGGGCGGCATGTTCGGCTCGGTGCTGGGCATGGCCTTGGGCGGGGTGTTGGCTCAGCACCTGGGCTGGCGCTGGGCATTTGCCGGCATGGCATTGTTCGGCCTGGTGCTGGCGATGCTCTACCCCCTCATCGTTAAAGAGGGGCGCATTGCGCCCAAGTGCGCGCAGCAGGCGCTGGACAAGGCCAGCCACCCGCTGCGCACCCTGTACAACAGCCGTTCGGTCATCGCCGCCTATGTCGGCAGTGGCCTGCAGTTGTTTGTCGGCGGCACCCTGATCGTGTGGATGCCCAGCTACCTGAACCGCTATTACGCCATGGGCACCGACCGCGCGGGGGCGATCGCCGCCGTCATCGTGCTGTGCAGTGGTATCGGCATGATTCTCTGCGCCATGCTCTGCGATCGCCTTGGGCGGCAGCGCCCCGACCGCAAGATCAGCCTGGCCATCGGCTATTGCCTGGGCAGTTGCGCGCTGCTGAGCATAGCCTTTGCGTTGCCTGCCGGTACCGCGCAACTGGTGCTGATCTGCCTGGGCATGATGATAGCCGCCGGCACCAATGGCCCGTCCAGTGCCATGGTCGCCAACCTGACCCACGCCGCTGTGCATGGCACGGCATTCGCCACCCTGACCTTGGCCAACAACCTGCTGGGCCTGGCCACCGGGCCGCTGATCACCGGTCGGGTGTCTGACCTGATCGGGCTTCAGGCGGCGCTGCAGTGGGTGCCACTGACAAGCATTGCAGCGGCGGCCGTGTTCTGGGTTGCCAAACGTCACTACCACCGCGACATGGATCGTCTGCGCTGCAGGAGTTGAAACCGTGAAACAGCAATTGTCCGTCGAGGTGTTCTTCGATTTCGTCTGCCCCTGGTGCCTGATTGGCCAGCGGCACTTGCAAGCTGCGCTGTTGCTGTTGCAGCGTGAGCAGCCACACGTGCAAGTGCAGGTTCACAGGCAGGGCGTGCAGTTGCTGCCGGGGCTGCCAGCCAATGGGGTACCCTTCAAGCAGTTCTACCTTCAACGCCTGGGCAGCGAGCAGGCAGTGCGCGAGCGCCAGGCTCAGGTGCGCGCCGCTGCCCGTGTGGTGGGCGAGGACATCGACTTCTCGCGCATCTGCCGCATGCCAAACACCGGCAACGCCCACCGGTTGATGCAGCGCGCCGGCAGTCTGCTTGGCGCGTCGCAACAGCAAGCGTTGCTGGAGCGGCTGTTCATTGCCTATTTCCACCAAGGCCGCGACCTCGGCGATGGCCGCACGTTGCTCGGCATCGCCGCGAGTTGCGGGCTCAAGGCCGCGCAGGTAATCGATTGTTTGCGTGATGATGGCAGCCCGTTTCTCGACGGTGCAGGGCGTGCAGGCAGTGCCGTGCCACGTTATCGCTTCAACCTGGGCCCTCTGATTGCCGGGGTGCGGCCAGCCGAGGCGCTGTTTGCGGCGATGACCGACGCCTTGTCAGAGGGGGTGCAGGCATGAGCCTGCGTATCGCCCTGAATCCCAGCCAACTGCCGGAGCGCAATGGTCGGGCGCTGCTGGCCTGCGAGGGCCGCAGCATAGCCTTGTTCAATGTCGCCGGTGCGCTCTATGCCATTGACGATAGCTGCCCGCACCAAGGGGCGTCGCTGTGTGGTGGGCGCCTGGAAGGGCGGGTGATTCAGTGCTGTGCCCACGGCCTGCGCTTCGACCTGGCCAGCGGGTACCTGGTCAATTCCAAGGCGTTGAAAGTTACCTGCTACCCGGTGCAGCAGGAGGGTGATGCGGTGTTCATCACCCTCGATAGTGACGGGTTTGGGGAGCAGGGCTGACACTGCTTGCCCGCCAGCTGGCCGGCGGCATGCCGTACTGGGCGATGAACCAGCGGGTGAACGAACTGGGCATCGAGTAGCCGAGCATATCGGCAATGCGACCCAGCGAATAGCTGGGGTTCTCCAGGTAGCGCATCACCAGGTCACGTCGCACGCTGTTGATCAGGTCCTTGAAGGTCAAGCCGCTGTCTTCCAGCCGCCGCTGCAGGGTGCGTACGTTCATGCCCTGGGTTTGCGCCACTTGCTCGAGGGTGGCCCGCCCCATGGGCAGCAGCAGGTAGATGGTCTTGCGCAACTCCAGCTCCAGCGATGGTTCGCTGCCTGCTGGCAGCGTGTCCAGGTAGCGCCGCGCCAGGCGGGCCATGGCTTCGTTGGCTTGCGGGCTGGCACTGTCGAGGTCGGCGGCAGGGCAGACGATGCCGTTGAACTCGCTGCCAAACACCAGCGTGCAGCCGAAAATGCGCCGGTGAATGGCGGGGTCGGCGGGGGCCGCATGGGTGAAATTGGCGCTGATCGGGTGCCAGTGCGTGCCTAGCAGCGCCGCGCACAAGCGCATCATCACGCCGATAGCCAGCTCGGTGGCCTGGCGGCTACAGGGCGCGCGCTCGCTGATCACCTCTTCGCGAATGACCACGGTCTTGCCAGCTTCTTCGATATGAATGGCCAGCGCGTCATTGAGCAGATGGCGGTACTGCACGATCACCTGCAGCGCATCGCGCAGGTTGCGTTGGTGGCTGAGCAGCAGGCTGATTTCGCCGAAGTCCGACAACTGGCGCAGTTCGGCCATGCGCAAGCCGAAGCTCTCGCATTGGCTGGCGCTGGCGGAAGCTTCCAGCAGGTTGATCACGCTGGCCACCGGGATACGCCGGTTGGGGTCGTTAAGCAACGCCGCGCTGAGGCCCACCTGTGCCAGCAGTTTGTGGGGGTTCAGACCCAGGTGGCGAGACACCTCCAGGTAGTTGGTCAAGCTGGCGGCGCGGACGAGGGCAGGCATTTTTTATTGTTATCCCTATTGTTCAGGCAACCTGGCGCTTTCAGGCAGCAGCACAAGGCTGTTGCTACAAAAAGCACTTGGCTTGCAGGTGCACGGGTTTTATAGCCTGCGTGTCATCAATTGAAAAGCAAAGCCCTGTTCGAGCCATTGTCATCAAATGAAAAGTACCTGACGCCCAATGTGAAGCACCCGGGGGGAGGGCTGTTTACTGTGAACCTCAACAGCTACACCGCACACGAGGTTCACCGTGGAAAAACTGCAAACCACTGCCACCGTGTTGATCGTCCCTGGCCTGCGCGACCACGTTGCCGATCATTGGCAGACGCTCCTTGCCAGCCGCCTGACGAAGGTGCGCAGCGTACCGCCGCTGAAGGTTGACGGCCTTTGCTGCAACGCCCGGGTAGAGGCGATCCAGCGCGAACTGGAGCAGATCGACGGCCAGGTGCTGCTGGTGGCGCACAGTGCCGGCGTACTGATGGTCGCCCACTGGGCCGCACGTTACGGGTGGCCGATCAAGGGGGCTTTGCTGGCTGCACCGCCAGACCTCAACGCCCAATGGCCGGCGCACTACCCAAGCCCAGCCAGCCTGGCTGCTCAGGGCTGGTCGCCGTTGCCAACCACGGCGCTGCCGTTCCCGAGCATTGTCGCGGCCAGCAGCAATGACCACCTGGCCAGCTACGCCGCCGTTAGCGAACTTGCCCACCGTTGGGGCAGTGAACTGGTCAACCTGGGTGCCGTCGGCCATCTCAACCCGGCTTCCGGTTTCGGCCCTTGGCCGTTGGCCGAGGCCCTGATCCGCCGTCTGGACGCCGAAACCCTGTAGTAACGCATGGACGCCCCAGCCACGCCCGCAACAGACGGGCGGCGTAAAAAACAATAACAATACGTGGAGCCATCGTAATGCCAGAACACCGCATTCACCCTGCCGTGAAGCCACAGCGCTGCCTGCTCGCCTGCGCCGTCGCCCTGCTCACGCTGCCCGCCGCCCAGGCCGTCGAAGTCCAGACCGGCAATGAAGACTGGGCCGTGCGCTTGGACAATACCGTCAAATACAATTATGGCGTGCGCACGGAAAGCGCCGACAAGCGCATGCTGGGCACGCCCAACAGCAACGACGGTGACTACAACTTCCGCAAAGCCGGCACCAACATCACCAACCGGGTCGACCTGCTGACCGAGCTGGATGTGGTGTATCAGGGCAACACCGGTTTTCGCGTCAGCACTGCCAGCTGGTACGACAAGGCCTACGACAACACCGGTTCCAACAGCAACCCGTTCGTCAATGGCAACGGTGATCAGTCGGGCATCAGCCCCAGCCTCAATGGCCTGCCGGGTACTGGCATACCCCTGGGCAGCCCGCACCTGAGCAACTACGCCCAGCGATACTACAGCGGCCCATCAGGCGAAGTGCTGGATGCGTTCGTATTCATGAGCCGTGACGTGGGCGAAGCGTCGCAGGTCAGCGCCAAGCTGGGCCAGCACAACCTGTTCTGGGGGGAAACCTTGCTCAACCCCGTGCATTCGCTGAGCTATGGCCAGTCCGGCCTGGACCTGGCCAAGCTGGCGGCATCGCCAGGCACCGAGGCCAAGGAGCTGTTCGTCCCTCGCAACCAGCTGTCGACCTCGTTCCTGGTCAACTCCGAACTCACCCTCGGGGCCCAGTACTTCTTCGACTGGGATGCTGCCCGCTTGCCCGAAGCGGGTACCTACTATGGCGGCGCCGATGTGGTAGGCGAGGGCGCGCAGAGCTTCCTGCTCGGCCACACCGGCACCCCGGGCTTGATCCCGGTGCGCGGAGCGCTGACCACCCTCCGTCGCGGTCATGACCTGACACCCGGCAAGAGCGGCGACTGGGGCATCATGGCCAGGTGGTCGCCGCAATGGCTGGGCGGCACCCTCGGTTTCTACTACCGCAAGACGTCCGAGATTCTGCCCCAGGCCTGGCTTGATGCGCGCGGCATGACCGTGGCCAGTGGCCCTTTCGGCAACCCGCCGGGCAGCCGCCAAGGGGCGGTCGGTAACCTGTACAACTCGCTGCAAAGCACCACTTACCAGTTCGCCTACGCTGACAACATCGACATCTATGGCCTGAGCCTGTCCAAGGATGTGGCCGGCATCAGCGTCGGCAGCGACCTCAACATCCGCCACAACATGCCGCTGGCGAGTATCCCGGCAATCGTCAGTGCCCCCGGCCAAGGTGGCCTGGGTGGGGGCTTCGGTTTACTGCCGGCGCGCCTGCCCGGCAGCGGGGTGGTCTACGACGTGCCCAAGGATGGCGACAGCCTGAGCGCCACTGGCGACACCCTGCATTTCACGGTCAACGGCCTGATGACGATGGGGGACACGCCGCTGTTCGACTCGGCAACCCTGCTGGGTGAGCTGTTCTACAGCAACCTGCTCAAGCTCGATAGCCACAACGAGGCTTTGTACAAAGGCAAGGGCAGCTACCGCGGCATCGACAAGGCGACCCGCGACAACTGGGGTATCGCCGTCAACTTCACCCCCACCTGGTACCAGGTGTTGCCGGGCATGGACCTGAGCATGCCGTTGTCGGTCAACGTCGGCCTGGACGGTGTATCGCCGGTGCAAGGCGGCGGCGCCGAAAACACCGGCAATTACGCGGTGGGCTTGAGCGCTGCGATCTACAACCAGTACTTCGTCGACCTCAAGTACGTCGACAGCTTCGGTGAGACCAAGGGCTGCAAGGACGGCCAGACCGACGGCAGCACCCCCAATGCCCTGGACGGCGAACAGGATTACACCTGCTACGGCGGCGGCTACGCCTCCTTCTCCGGCGGTGGCGCCACCACCGAAGACCGTGGCGCGCTGTACCTGACCGTCAAGACGACCTTCTGAGCCCTGTTTCCTACCGCCTACACAGGAAGACAACCATCATGACCTTCGTACGTACCCTGCTGGCCTCGTGCCTGTCGCTGGCCGCGCTCAACGCCGCCCAGGCTGCCGTTTCCCCTGACCAGGCTGCACACCTGGGCACCAACCTGACCACCCTCGGCGCCGAAAAGGCCGGCAATGCCGACGGCTCCATCCCGGCCTACCAAGGCGGCCTGCTTACCCCGCCGGCCAGCTATCAGAGCGGCGCCAGCATGCGACCCGACCCGTTTGCCAGCGAGAAGCCGTTGCTGGTCATCGATGGCAGGAATGCCGATCAATACAAGGGGCAACTGACCGCCACTACCCTCGAACTGCTCAAGCGCTACCCCAGCTACCACGTTGACGTGTACCCGACGCACCGCAGCGTTGCGCTGCCGCAGGCGGTGCTGGACAACACCCGCAAGAACGCCACCGGCGCCAGAAGCCAGGAGGGCGGCACTGCCGTGGACAACGTGCTGCCGGGCATTCCGTTCCCCATTCCGCAGAACGGCGCCGAGGCCATGTGGAACTTCCTGCTGCGCTACCAGGGCGTGAGCATGACCGCCAAGTACGACTCCTGGAACGTCGATGCTGCCGGCAAACCGTCATTGTCGACCACCGGCCAGGCGCACATCAGTTACCCGATCTACGAGGACATGACCAAGCCGATCGGCGCCAAGGACACCTATTACCAGATGAAACTGGTGTACACCGGGCCCGCACGCCGTGCTGGTGAAGCAATGATGCTGCGCGACGCTGCCAACCCGCTGGTGCAACCGCGCAGCGCCTGGCAGTACCTGCCGGGCCAGCGCCGGGTCAAGCTGGCACCTAACCTGGCCTACGACACGCCCAACCCGGGCACCTCCGGCTCTGGCACTTACGATGACGTGTTCGTCTTCAACGGCGCGCTGGACCGCTACGACTGGACCCTGGTCGGCAAGCAGGAGATGTATGTGCCTTACAACACCTACCAGCTGACCTACAACACCGATGTCAAGCAGTTGATCACCCCCAACCACTTGGCGCCGCAGTTTGTACGTTGGGAAAAACACCGCGTGTGGGTGGTGGAAGGCAAGCTCAAGGACGGCGCGCGTCACATCTACCACAAGCGCCGCTTCTACCTCGATGAGGACAGCTGGATCGCGTTGGCCTCGGACCAGTACGACGCCCGTGGCCAGCTGTACCGGGGGTCGTTCGCCTTCCTCACCCAGAGCTATGACAAGCAGACCCCGGACGCCACGCCGTTCATGATCTACGACCTCATCGGCGGCACCTACAACCTCAACGGCGTGGTCGGTGCCTACGGCGGCATCCGTTACATCGACCCGTTGTCGAAAACCCAATGGTCGCCCGGTTCGCTGGCCGGCAACGGCATTCGCTGAACGCACGGAGCAGAGGTTCCAATGTCTGTCTTCAAACGATGCAGCGTGGTGATGCTGGCCCTGGTTGCGCTGCAGGGTGCAGCCTTGGCTGCGCCATTCACCGATGTGCTGGATGTGCCCGCCATGCCCAGCGCCCTTGCCAGCAGCAGTGCCCTGCGTGATGTGACCTTGGCCGGGCAGCGCCTGGTCGCGGTCGGCCCGCGCGGGCACATCCTGTATTCCGATGACCACGGCGGGCACTGGCAGCAAGCCCAGGTGCCGGTCAGCGCCGACCTGAATGCGGTGAGCTTCGCCACGCCCGAGCTGGGCTGGGCGGTGGGCCATGACGGTGTGGTCCTGCACAGCCGTGACGGTGGCATGCACTGGCAAAAACAGCTGGACGGCCGGGTACTGGCCGAACAGCTGCCAGGCGCGGACACCGACAATGCCTTGCTCGACGTGTGGTTCGGCGATGCCCGCACGGGCTACGCGGTGGGGGTGTTCAACCTGCTGCTTCGCACCACGGATGGCGGCAAGCACTGGCAGCCGTGGCTCGACCACAGCGATAACCCGCAAGGCCTGCACCTGACCAGCCTGGCCGCGGTGGGCGACGAGTTGTTCATCACGGGCGAGCAGGGCCTGTTGCTGAAGTGGGACGGCAAGCGCTTCGCTCGCGTTGGCACACCCTACGCCGGCACCCTGTTCGGTGCTGTCGGCAAGCCCGGCGTGCTGCTGATATACGGCCTGCGCGGCCACGTCTATCGCAGTACCGATGGCGGCCAGCAGTGGCAACTGATCGACACAGGGATCAACACCAGCCTCACCGCCGCCGGTATCGACCCTGATGGGCAGCTGTGGCTTGCCAGCCAGGCCGGTGACCTGCTGCTCAGCCGTGATGACGGCGCCAGCTTCAGCCCGGTAGCCCACAGCCCCCGCAGCCCAGTCACCGCACTCGTCAGCGATGCCGGTAACGGCCTGGTGCTGGTGGGCGAGCGTGGCGTGCGCAACCAGGCCGGTAACCCCACGCAGCACCCCTGACAAGAGAAGACCCTGATGGCCGCTACCCGCCAAGATACGCTTCCGGTAATCCGCAACCTCGCCGATTTCGACCCACGCTCGGGCAATTGCCTGGAACGCCTGGTGTTCAACCATCGCTGGCCATTTCTTCTGTGCATGCTGCTGGCAACCTTGGTGCTGGGCTTCATGGCGGCGACGCGCCTGGAGCTGCGCCCCAGCTTTGACAAGATGCTGCCGCAGAGCCACCCCTACATACAGAACTACCTGGAAAACCGCGCTTCGCTGCGCGGATTGGGCAATGCGGTCCGGGTGGTGGTAGAGAACACCCACGGCGATATCTTTGACCCGGGTTACCTGCAGACCCTGCGCCATATCAACGACGAACTGTTCCTCAGCCAAGGCGTGGACCGGGCATGGGTGAAGTCCTTGTGGAGCCCGGCGGTGCGATGGACCGAGGTAACCGAGGAGGGTTTCCAGGGCGGCCCGGTCATGCCTGACGGGTATCAAGGCGCAGCCGGTGATATCGAACAGCTAAGGCAGAACATCGAGCGTGCCAACATCGTCGGCAGCTTGGTAGCGCGCGACTTCAAGTCGAGCATGCTGGTGGTGCCGCTTCTCGACCAGGACTCAGCCACCGGCAAAGGCCTGGACTACCATGCCTTTTCGCAAAAGCTCGAACAGTTGCGCAGTCAGTACCAGGCCAGCGGCCAGTACCGCATTCATGTGATCGGCTTCGCCAAGCTGATGGGCGACCTGATCGACGGCCTGATCCAGGTGATGGCGTTCTTTGCGCTGGCTGTGCTGACCAGCCTGGTGATCATCTATTGCTATACCCGCTGTGTGCGTAGCACCTTGCTGGTGGTGGTGTGTTCGCTGACTGCGGTGGTATGGCAGCTGGGTATCGTCGCCTGGCTGGGCTATGCCATCGACCCGTATTCGATCCTGGTGCCGTTCCTGATCTTTGCCATCGGCGTGTCGCACGCGGCGCAGAAGATGAACGGCATCCTTCAGGACATAGGCCGCGGTACGCACCGGCAGATTGCCGCCCGCTACACCTTCCGTCGCCTGTTCGTGGCCGGGGTCACCGCATTGCTGGCCGATGCCGTGGGCTTTGCGGTGCTGATGCTGATCGATATTCCGGTGATCCAGGACCTGGCAATCACCGCCAGCATTGGTGTGGCGGTGCTGATTTTTACCTCGTTGCTGTTGATGCCGGTGGCGCTGTCCTATGTCGGTGTGGGCCGCAAGGCTGCCGAGCGAGCGCTACGTATCGATGCTCGCGCGGATCAGCACCGTGGCTTCGGCCGGCTGTGGGCGCTGCTTGACCGATTCACCGAACGCAAGTGGGCCAGTGCTGCACTGCTGGCTGCCCTGGCGTTGGCCGCCCTAGGCACCTGGGGTAGCCTCCAGCTGAAGATCGGCGACCTCGACAGTGGCGCCCCCGAGCTGCGTGCGGACTCGCGCTACAACCTCGACAACGCTTACATCACCCAGCACTACGCACTGTCCAGCGATACCTTCGCGGTCATGGTCAAGACGGCCCCCGAAGGCTGCCTGCAATACCAGACACTGATCCTCGCCGACCGCCTGGCCTGGGAGCTGCAGCAACTGCCGGGTGTGCAGACCACCGTGTCGCTGGCAAACGCGGTGCGCCAGATCACTGCGGGTACCTACGAAGGCAACGCGCGCCTGAACAGCCTGCAGCGCAACCAGGACGTGCTCAACTACGCCGCCCAGCAAGCCTCGGTCAACGCCCCGGAGCTGTTCAACAACGACTGTTCGCTGATGCCGGTGATCGCCTACCTCAAGGACCACCGCGCCGACACGCTGGCCCAGGTGGCTGTAGCGGCTGAGCGTTTCGCCCAGGCCAACAGCAATGCTGACCACCAGTTCCTGCTGGCCGCCGGCAGCGCGGGCATCGAGGCCGCCACCAACGAGGTGGTGCGCGAGGCCAACCACCGCATGCTGTTGCTGGTGTACCTGGCGGTGACCCTGTTCTGCCTGGTCACCTTCCGCAGCTGGCGAGCGACGCTGGTGGCAATCCTGCCGCTGATGCTTACCTCGGTGCTGTGCGAGGCGTTGATGGTGGCCATGGGCATCGGCGTCAAGGTCGCCACCTTGCCGGTGATCGCCCTGGGGGTGGGCATTGGCGTGGACTACGCGCTGTACCTGCTGAGCGCGCAGTTGCACTACCAGCGCGCGGGCCTGAGCCTGGCCCACGCCTACCAGAAAGCCCTGGCCTTCACCGGTCGGGTGGTGGGGCTGGTCGGTATCACCTTGGCCGCTGGCGTAGCCGGCTGGGCCTGGTCGCCAATCAAGTTCCAGGCCGACATGGGCCTGCTGCTGACCTTCATGTTCCTGTGGAACATGCTCGGCGCGCTGGTGCTGATACCCGCGTTGTCGCACTTCCTCCTGCGCGGCCAGGGCGCCCCGGCAGCTGCCGATGCCCAGGCGCCGGCGCTTTCGCAAACCCAAGAAACCGAGTGCTCGCCTCATGTCTGATTACCTTGCGCCACTGCGCGACATGGATTTTCTGTTCAACGAAGTGTTCGACATCCCGACCTGGTGGGCGCAAACGCCCATACTGGCCGAGGTGGTCGATGGTGACACTGCCCGGGCCATACTCGAGCAGGCCGGCAAGCTGATTGCCGAGCGAGTGGCGCCGCTCAACCGCAGTGGCGACGTGCAGGGCTGCCGCTGGGAGGCTGGCCAGGTAAGCACGCCCGACGGTTTCGCCGATGCCTACCGGGCATTTGCCGCTGACGGCTGGGTCGGTGTGGCCGGTGACCCGGCCTACGGCGGCATGGGCATGCCGAAGGTGATCGGCGCCCAACTCGAAGAGATGCTCAATGCCGCCAACCTGTCGTTTGGCCTGTACCCGATGCTGACCGCCGGGGCCTGCCTGGCACTGCTCAACCATGCCAGTGAGGCATTGCAGGCGCTGTACCTGCCACCCATGTACCAAGGGCGTTGGGCCGGTTCGATGTGCCTGACCGAGCCCCACGCCGGCACCGACCTGGGCCTGATCCGCACCCGGGCACAACCCCTCGCCGACGGCGGCTACCGCATCAGCGGCACCAAGGTCTTCATCACTGGCGGCGAGCAGGACCTGACCGAGAACATCATCCACCTGGTGCTGGCGCGGCTACCGGATGCACCGGCCGGCCCCAAAGGCATCTCGCTGTTCCTGGTGCCCAAGGTGCTGGTCGGCGCCGACGGCGTGCTTGGCGAGGCCAACGCAGTGAGCTGCGGCTCGATCGAGCACAAGATGGGCATCAAGGCCTCGGCCACCTGCGTGATGAACTTCGACGACGCCATCGGCTACCTGGTCGGCGAGCCGAACAAGGGCCTCAATGCCATGTTCACCATGATGAACTACGAGCGCCTGGGCGTGGGTATCCAGGGGTTGGCGCTGGGCGAGCGGTCTTATCAGGGAGCCATCGCTTATGCCCGTGATCGTCTGCAAGGCCGCGCGCCGTCGGGTGTTGAAGCGCCGTCGCAGTATGCCGACCCGATTATCGTTCACCCGGACGTACGCCGCATGCTGCTGACCATGAAAGCGCTGAACGAAGGCGGGCGGGCATTTTCCACCTACGTGGCGTTGCAGTTGGACATGGCCAAATACAGCGACGACCCGGCTACACGCGCCAATGCCGAGGCCAAGGTGGCGTTGCTTACGCCGGTCGCCAAAGCCTTCCTCACCGACATGGGACTGGAGACTACCCTGCACGGCCAGCAGGTGCTGGGTGGCCACGGCTATATCCGCGAGTGGGGCCAGGAGCAGTTGATTCGTGACTGCCGCATTACCCAGATCTACGAAGGCACCAATGGCATCCAGGCGCTCGACCTGGTAGGGCGCAAGCTGCTGGGTGATGGCGGCAAGGCCTACCGTGGCCTGTCTGACGAAATCGTCAGCTTTGCCCAGGCGCTGCCAGTGGCGCACGCCGAGTTCAGTGCGCCACTGCTGGCTGCCGTGCACAACCTTGACGAACTGAGTGCCTGGCTGCTCGACCGCAGCCAAGGCAACCCACGCGAGCTTGGCGCGGCGGCGGTGGAGTACCTGCACGTGTTTGGCTACACCTTCTACGCCTACCTGTGGGCGCGCATGGCCGTGGTGTGCCAGGGCCAGGCGGCACCAGAGCCGTTCCACCTCAGCAAGCTCGGTACCGCGCGCTTCTACTTTGCACGCCTGCTACCACGCATCCACTCGCTCAGCGCCAGTGTCAGGGCCGGCAGCGATAGCCTGTACCTGCTCAAGGCCGAGCAACTGTGATGGCCGCCAACATGCTCACCACTCGCGTCATGCCCCGGGCCGAGCAGGCCTATGCGTATCCGTTGCTGATCAAACGCCTGCTGCTGTCGGGTGTGCGCTACCAGCCCAACCAGGAAATCGTCTACGCCGACAAGCTGCGCTACAACTACACCACGTTGCTGGAACGCATCCAACGGCTGGCCAACGTGCTGACCACAGCCGGGGTCAAGCCTGGCGACACGGTGGCATTGCTCGACTGGGACAGCCACCGGGCACTGGAATGTTTCTTTGCCGTACCAATGCTGGGCGCGGTCTTGCATACGGTAAACGTGCGGCTGTCCAGCGAGCAGGTGCGCTACACCATGAACCACGCCGAGGATCGGTGGGTACTGGTGCATGACGACTTCCTGCCATTGATGCAGCAGCTATGCGCCGACCTGCCGGCAGTCGAGGGCATCATCCGCCTCAGCGACGGCGCTGCCGACGCGCAGACAGTGCCTTTGCTGGGCGAATACGAAGCCATGCTGGCAGCTGCAGCGCCGCAGTTCGAATTTGCCGACTTCGACGAAAACTCGCTGGCCACACTGTTCTACACCAGCGGTACCACCGGCAACCCCAAGGGGGTGTACTTCAGCCACCGGCAACTGGTGCTGCATACCCTGGTCGAGCAGGGCACCTTGGCCGCGTGTGGCGAGGTACCGCTGCTGCGCACCGGCGATGTGTACATGCCGATCACGCCCATGTTCCACGTGCATGCCTGGGGCGTGCCCTATGTGGCCACGGCGCTGGGCATCAAGCAGGTCTACCCCGGGCGCTACGAGCCCAACCGCCTGGTGCGCCTGTTCCATGACGAGGGGGTGACGTTCTCCCATTGCGTGCCGACGGTGCTGCAGATGATGCTCGACAGCGAGCAAGGACGCTGCACCGACCTGACCGGCTGGAAGATGCTGCTGGGCGGCAGCGCCCTGACGCTGAGCCTGGCCCAGCGTGCCAGCGGGCGCGGCATCAGTGTGCATTGTGGCTACGGCATGTCGGAAAGCTGCCCGCTGCTCAGCATCACCCACCTGAGCACCGACTTGCTGGCACAGCCCATGGCGCAGCAACTGCCGCTGCGCATCGATGCCGGTGTGCCGATTGCCTTGGTGGACCTGCGTATCGTCGATAGCGAGGGCAGGGAAGTACCGCACGATGGCGCAAGCCTGGGCGAAATCGTGGTGCGCGCGCCTTGGCTGACCCAGGGTTACCTGCACGAACCGGAGCAAGGCGCGGCGCTGTGGTTGGGGGGCTGGATGCACACCGGTGACCTGGCCTGTATCGACTCGCTGGGCGTGGTGCGCATCCGCGATCGCATCAAGGACGTGATCAAGACCGGTGGCGAGTGGGTCAGTTCGGTGGCGCTGGAGAACCTGATCAGCCAGCACCCGTCCGTCGCCTCGGTCGCGGTAATCGGTATTCCTGATCCACAGTGGGGGGAACAACCTTTGGCCTTGGTGGTCTGTCATGACGGTGTGCAGTTGGACCAGCCGGCATTGGCCAGGCACCTGCAGCCGTATGTTGACAGCGGGCACCTGGCCAAATGGGCGATACCGCGGCAGGTGCGGTGTGTGGACGAGATCCCCAAGACCAGTGTCGGCAAGATCGACAAGAAACGCATTCGCCAGACTGCAATATAGATGTGGCTTGCGATGCCTGGGGGCGCCTTGCGCCCCATCTTGTTGCTGGCGGGGGCTTTGCCCGCGCGCTCAGCAGCCCCAAAACCCCGCCAAACAAGGGAATGGCGGTTGACTTGAGTTCACCCAGGTAAAGTTAGGTAAAAGCGGCCACGGCATATACACGGATCAGTATTGTGGTTTGTACTGTCCAGTTAAAGATGCCATTGATGAACACACTTCCGTCGCAGCCAAGCGCTGAACGCGGGGCGTTCTCCGGTTTCGAGGCGTGTCGCAATTCCCAGCAGGGCCCCGTGGTGATCCTTGCCTCCGGCGCTTCTGCCAAACATTTTCCGCTGGGCGAGTTTGCGCACTTGCCCATCATCGCCATGAATGGGTCGGTCGCCATGACCGCCGAACACGGCATCAAACCCTTCTTCTACGTGTGCACCGACAAAAGCTTTTGCCAGCAACAGCCGGCCTTGTTCGCCACTGCCGTGCGCGACAGCGAACGCCTGGCCCTGTGGCCAGAGCAGTATGCGCGTGCCGATGTGCCAGCCCACACCCAGTGTTATGCCTTGCACAAAGCCGACATGCCGAGCCTGCTGGACGGTTTGCGCGGCCATGGTGACAGTTGCGTGTGCAACCGGGCACTGTGGAGCAAACGCAGCCGCTCGATTGCCTTCAGTAAAGACATGGCCCATGGCTTTTTCGATGCCCGCACGGTGGCTTATGTGGCCTTGCAGTTGGCCTATCACCTGGGCTTCGAGGAAGTGTTGCTGGTGGGGGTAGACCTCGACCAGAGCGTCGGGCGCTTTTACGAGGACGGCCAGGGCCCGTCTTCGCCGTGCGGACTCGACCAGCATTGGGACAGCCGCATCCTGCCGTCGTTGAAGCTGATGGCCAGGGAAGTGGTCAGCGAGCATTTCCACGTCTACAACCTGTCGGCAACATCACGCATTCCCGCTGAGCTGATACCCAAGGTCACGCTCAGCCAGGCGCGGCACATTGCCGGCTGCGCAATGAACTGAGCAAGAAAGCGGGTGCATGAAAGACTGTGGATGCGTACAGTGGGCCGATCGCAACTTGCAGGAGCCCGCTATGTCCAGCGCATTCACGATCATGCCATCGCCCGTCGGCATGCTGACCCTAGTGGCCCGTGGCAATTGCCTGGCAGCCGTATTGTGGGAAGAGGAGCGGGAAAACCGCGTACGCCTGGGCGCACTGCACCGGGACGACCAGTGCCCGGTATTGCGGGAAACCGCTCGCCAGCTGGGTGAGTACTTTGACGGCAAGCGCCAGCGTTTCGAGCTGGCGCTGGACTTTGCCGGTACTGAGTTCCAGCGCCAGGTGTGGGCCGCATTGCTGGCGATACCGTTCGGCGAAACCCGCAGCTACAGCGACATTGCCCGGCAGCTCGGCAACCCCAGGGCGGTACGCGCGGTTGGCGCTGCCAATGGCCGCAACCCGATTTCGATCATCGCTCCCTGTCACCGGGTAATCGGCGCGTCGGGCAGCCTGACCGGCTTTGCCGGTGGCCTGGCGGCCAAACAGTATCTGTTGGCGCTGGAAGGGCGGCAAAGCCTGGCACTGGACCTGTAAGGCGTCAACCGAACCCGCTGGCGATCAGGCACGCCAGCACAGCCAGCACCGAACCGGCGATCAGGGTGTATTGCCGCCGGGCCTGACGTGCGCGGGGGCCGACCTCACGCAGGTACTCGCCGGGCGTAGGCGCATCGGGCCGATGGCGCAATCCCTCGGCCACATCGGCAAGTTGGCCCTGAATCAGCAAGCCGACCAGGCAGTAGGTGCTGGCGTAACTCAGTAACGCTAGAAACAGATAGATCATGCAAGGTACGGGGCCAAGGGCAGGGTGATCGCGCTGGCACTGCGGGTGTCGAGTACGATCAGCCCTTCACTGTGGTCATCCAGGCTGGCCAGCAAGTGCCCCTGGCTGTCCCATGCTGCAGAACCGCCGGCACCGATGAAAGTGTCGGCCGGCCCCACGCAGTTGGCCATCAACACCGGCATGCCCAGCTCGCGTGCCACCTCTGGATAGTGCGCATATCCCTCGCGGATACCCTTGGCGGTTTTCGCAACGCTGACCAGGTACAGGTCTGCACCGCGCTCGCGGGCCACGGCGGCATGCGCCATGAACATCGATTCGTAGCAGATCGCTGGCGCCACCCGGTGCTCACCCACCTCCAGCAGCAATGCCTGATGACCTGGGGTGAAGTAAGGCAGCTCATCATCATGCAAGCGCTGCTTGGCATAGGCCTGGCGCGGCGCATCAGGGCAGAAGACGGGCATGCCGATACGTATGCCGTCGGGCGTTGGCAATGGCAGGCCCACGGCAACGGTAATGCCCAAGCGGTCGCAGGCTGCCTGCAGCGGGTCCAGGCGTGCGGAGGTGACGGGCAGGGCGGACTGGCGCGCCACACTCGGCTCATAGCCGGTCAGCGACAGTTCGGGGAACACCACCAGTTCGGCACCCAGGGCCGCAGCCTGCTCGATGCAAACCAGATGGCGCTGGAGGTTGCCTGGCAAATCGCCCTTTAGCGACGCCAGTTGTACGGCGCACAGTTTCATCAGAACCATTCCCTGGTGAAGATTGACGTGCCGAGCATACTATCGGCACCAACGCCTGTTCCAGTGAAGGGTTTTTCAGGAAGCCTGGGATGCGCAGCAAAACGCCCCCCGACCTGCGCAGCCACGGTACCTTGTGCCATGCTGTCCAGTGACAGCGCCATGCGCACGGCCCGCGCCAAGGTGGGCAGGGTGCTACCAGCGGAGGAACACTGTAATGGCACGGTTTCGGCGGATGATCGCCAATATCCGGGGACGGGATCTGGCCGTGGGCGATATCCATGGCCACTTCCAGCGCCTGCAACAATGCCTGGATGCGGTAGGGTTCGATCCGGCGGTGGACCGCCTGTTCAGCGTGGGTGACCTGGTCGACCGTGGGCCGCACAGCGAGGCAGCGCTGGACTGGCTGGCCCAGCCTTGGTTCCATGCCGTCCAGGGCAATCATGAGGCCTTGGCAATCACCCGCGTGCGCGGTGGGCGGCTCGACCTGGGCATGTACCGCGCCGCCGGGGGGGGC
The DNA here is from genome assembly GCF_058782925.1 of Pseudomonas sp. FW305-E2. NCBI lineage: Bacteria > Pseudomonadati > Pseudomonadota > Gammaproteobacteria > Pseudomonadales > Pseudomonadaceae > Pseudomonas > Pseudomonas sp. FW305-E2. The sequence continues at coordinate 87,268 of NZ_JBYSYE010000008.1, forward strand.
TGGTTCCTCGACTTGCCGCGGCGCGAGCAACTGCGTTTCGTGGAGCGTTTCGAGCAGTTGCCGATTGCCATGGAAGTGGAGAGTGCGGACGGGCTGGTAGGCCTGCTGCATGCCGACAGCCCGTTTGCCGACTGGGCAGTATTACGCTCCTGGCTGGAGCTGGATGACGACCCTGACGTGCGCCAAGTGTGCCAGTGGTCGCGTCGGCGCCTGAAAGAGGGTGACACCCAACCGGTGCAGGGCCTGCGGGCCCTGCTGGTCGGCCACACCCCGGTGCTGGAGGCCAAGCTGCTGGGCAATGTGTGGCATTTGGACACGGGGGGCTGGGCCAGCGGCCATTTCACCTTGGTCGACATGCGCACCTTGCAACGGGTCAGCCCAGAGCCAGATGCAGCAACAACGCCCCCGCCAACATCACCAGCATGACCCCCGAGGCCCGCTCCAGCCACGGCAGGCTGCGAGCGAATCGCCGCAGTACCCGCTGGTTGCCGATGGCCACGGCAACCAGCAAGTCCCAGAGCAGGACGATGCTGAACATCCATAGGGCGTAGGCCGCTTTCCAGCCGGGGCTGACGCTGGCGACCATGCTGGCCAGGCTGGCATAGAACAGCGCGTTCTTGGGGTTGAGGATGCCGGACAAGAAGCCCATGCCCAAACTGCGCCACCAGCCATGAACCCGCTGGCTACCGGTGACTGTGCCCAGGCTGGTTTGCCCGGCGTGGCGCAGGAACAGCACGCCGATGTACAGCAGGTAGCTGGCGCCGGCCAGTTGCAGGGTGGTGAACAGCAGGCTGCCCTGCTGCAGTACCGAAAGCCCGGTGAAGGCGATGACAATGAACGCGCCATTGGCCAGCGCTATGCCCAGGCAGGCGCCGCTGGCGATGCGCCAGCCGCTGTTGATCGCGTTGCGTGCGACCAGGAAAAAGTCCGGGCCAGGTGAGAGCAGGGCAAGAAAGTGGGCCAGGGCGATGATCATGAATTGTTGCATTGGGGGCGGCTCTGCGGAAAAACCGCAGTCTGCTGCCGGGCCCGTTCTGGCGTATTGAACAATATTGCACCTGCAGCGGCCTTCAGTTTCCGCGGTACTGCCCCGGCGTAACCCCCACATGGGCCTTGAACACCCGCTGGAAATGGCTTTGGTCAGCAAAGCCAAGCTGGTAGGCCACTTCCGCCAGGGCCAGCCCTTCACTCAACAGTTGCCGCCCGCGATTGACCCGGGCATTGAGCAGGTAGGCATGCGGGGTAAACCCGGTAGCCGCTCGAAACGCGCGGATCAGTTGATAGCGCCCAAGCCCGGCCTCCCGCGCCAATACCTCCAGGCTCAATTGCGCAGGGTCCTGGTGTTCGATGCGTGCAAGCAACCCGTTCAAGGTGGCGGCTTTCAGGACGGGGGCCGCTGCCAGCGGTGGGTGCGCGGCAACGTCCAGGTCCCCCAGAAAGGCAATCAGCGCCGCATCTTTCTCGCCGTTGCAGGCACTGGAAAACAGTAACCTGTTCAGTGCGCAGAACTGCCGATACACCTCAGCCTCCCTGCAGATGCGCACCGGTTCGCCGGCTTCGATACCGCCAAAGCCCGACTCCAGGCGTAACTGCGTCAGCCAGTCGGCATCCACATGCAGCATCTGATAGCTCCACGCCAGGCCGGGGGCCGGGTTGCAGGCATGCACGCGGTGGGCCGGGACCAGTACCAGCGTGCCGGGCGCCAAGTGATGCTGCCCGTCGGCAGCCCCGGTGAAATGGCTGCGGCCAGCATCCACCGCACCGATGGAAAACGTCGGGTGGCTGTGGGCCTTGTAGCAGGCCCGGCTGTGGCAGGCGCGCCGGCTTTCGACATGTGCCAGGGCCGGGTCGCGCCACAGGGCGGCGTGGGAACGGGGCATTACAGGCTCCTCGGTATTGTCGGCAGGGTAACAGGTGCCGCGCACCCGTACAGTTTTTATCGCTGGCTGTTACTTGACCGCAGGGCCCGGAACGCGCCGAAATAGAGGGCTGTTGTCAGAGGAAAACGAGAATGGACCTTTCAAGCCTGCTGCTTTTCATCCCTGCCTGCTTCGCCTTGAACATGGCGCCTGGACCCAACAACCTGTTGTCACTGCACAACGCCAGCCGTTACGGCCTGCGCACCGCCTGTGTGGCCGGCGCCGGCCGTATCCTTGCCTTCTGCGGCATGATCGCCCTGGCAGCGATGGGCCTGGCAGTGGTGTTGCATACCAGCGAATACCTGTTCCTGGCCATCAAGGTGGTGGGCGCGGCCTACCTGTTCTACATCGCCTGGCAACTGTGGCGCGCACCCGTGAGCGAGACCGTGGTGGCAAGCGATCACCCAGGCGGCACTTGGCGCCTGGCGCGCCAGGAGTTCTGGGTTGCGGCCGGTAACCCCAAGGCCATCCTGATCTTCACCGCCTTCCTGCCGCAGTTCGTCTCGGTCGGTAGCAGCACCCCGGTAAGTGAGCAGTTCCTTTGGCTGGGTGTGTTGTTCCTGCTGCTGGAATGGGCGGCCATTGCCATCTACTCAGGCCTGGGCGCCTACATGCAGCGCTGGTTCAGCCAGCCCGGCCCACGCCGGATGTTCAACCGGGTCAGCGCCTCCTTGCTGGGCTGCGCGGGCCTCGGTCTGCTGGCTGCGCGCCGCTAGAACTGCCAGCGCACGCCAAGGTTCACGCCGCTGGCTTCCTGCTGGCGGCTGTCCAGGTTGGCGGTGTACTGCACGCCGCCATGCAGGCTCAGTGCTTCGTTGACCTGCGCGACCACACCGCTTTCCAGTTGCATTGAGGTATAGCGGTAATCGGTCTTGATCTTGTCTGCGTCATCGAAGCTCAAGGTGTCGCGCCCACCGTCGCCGTGCCACAGGTTGACCTGCGCAAAGGGCTGCAACAGGCGCCCGCTGCTCCCCGTGAACGCACCCTCCAGGCGCAGGCCCAAGCGGCCGGTCAGCTCGACCTGGGCGTCATGACTGATACGCGAGACGCCGTCGCTGGCGCTGTCCAGCGCGACCTTTTGCGCAATCAGCTGAGCTTGCGGTTCCACGCGCCAGTGCTCGGACAGGGTGATGGGGTAGCCCGATTCCAGTGAAGCTGTCCAGGCGTGGCCGTCGAGGTTCAGCGTGTCGCCACGCTCGGAGCGGGCGCGGCCATCCAGGCGGGTGTACTGCAACACCGCGTCCAGGTACGCGCCCTGTGGCCCGACCAGCGTCCAGTAGGTGCCCACGCTATCGCCATCGAGCTTCAGGTCGCCCACGCTGCGGTCGTGAACGGCCAGGGCAAACCCTTTGACGTCGGCGTCCAGACGGCTATGGCTTACGTAGATACCGACATGCTGGCGGTAACCGTTGTCGCCAACCTTGGCATACAGGTCCTGGCCCACCTTGAAACCGTACAGGTCGCCATCCAGGCTCGGGCTGACCGTGCCGCTCCATTGCTGGCGCAGCGTGCCGCCGTAGGCTTGCCCCCAGCTGGCGGGCAGGGCGCTTTCACCCTGCAGTAACAGCTGGTCGCCCTGGCGTTGGTGGAAGGTGCCCAATGCCTGACGGGCGATGATCGCGGCACCCCGTGGCGCTGCGGCATAAACCGGGACCTCGGGGCGGTACAGTGGCAGGCTTTCGCCCTGCACTGGGGCAGGCAGCTCGGCCTGGCCGGGCGCTGGCGCAGCGACGGGTGGGGTGACGGCCGGGGCGATCACCGGCGGCTCGCCCGGCGCCGGCACAGGGGCTGGAGCGGGTGGCGCAACCAGCGTCGAGCGCAGGTACCAGCTGTTTTCACTGCCGGCAGTGACGCCCCCTTTGAACAGCCGATAGTCGTAGGCTCCGGCCGATAGCCTTTGGGTCTGTGCAAAGGCGGTGGCCGTGCTGGTGGCGCCGTCACGGGCTTCGACCACTTGGATGCCGTTCTGCGCCGTCGCCGCACCTGCGCCGTTGAAGTTGTTGATGAGCACCTGGGTAGAGCCGGCGATGGCGCCGCGGCTGATCACCAGGCGATCGGAAGCAGCGCCATCGCCGGCCAGCACGCTGTTCAGGCGCAGGGTGCCGTTGTGGCCGGTGTAATCGCCCTCGATGCGCAAGCGGCCCATGGCATCATTGCCGGCGGTGAGGTCAAGTGTACCTGCGTTGCTGATTGCGGCGCGCTGGCCTGGGGCAAACGCAGTGATCACCCCTTGGCGTGACGTGATGCGGCTGCTGGCGTCGAGGGCGAGGCTGCCCGTGCTGCTGTTGCTGTCGCCCAGTACCAGCGTGTCATCCAGTGCCAGCCGGCTGCCGTTGTTCAGCGCCACGCGCTCCCAGTTCACATAGTGGGCACCGCCTGCCGGCTGGCTGGCATCGAACGTCAGGCTGTCGTTACCTTCGCCGCCGTCCAACGTGATACTCAGCACCTCGGGCGTAAGGCCTTTGAGCAGTGCCGTGTCATCACCTGGGCCGGCATCCACGCGCCCGCCAATACGGCCACCGTCCCAGGTGAAGCGATCGTTGCCAGAGCTCAGCAACACATCGCCGCCAACCTGGCCACCGTGCACCAGCACCTGGTCGTCGCCACCGCTGACGCTGATGTTGCCGCCGATGTTGCCCTCGAAGACTTCGATGTAGTCCTTGTCGAAGGCCGCGATGACGTTCCGGTCGACGCTGCCGCCACGCATGATGAAGGTGTTCTCGTCCAGCCGCATGTTGACGTTGCCGATACGCCCGTCGTCCATTTCGGCATAGTCGCCGCTGTCGAACGTGCCCTTGATCCAGCCGCCGCTCATGTGAAAGGTGTCCAGGCCATCACCCTGGTTGAGGTTGCCTTCGATGACGCCGCCGCTCATGACGAAGTCATCGATGCCGGCGCCCTGGTTGACGTTGCCGCCGATGCTGCCAGAGCCCATGTCGATGCTGTCTGTGCCGGCGCCGAAGGTTACGTCGCCGGTAATGGCGCCGCTACCGGATGCCGGGAATACCAGGCGGTTATCGCCGCTGCTGTCCACCAACGCGGGTGCGGTGCCGCTGTCACAGGTGTAGGTGTCGTTACCCGGGCCGGGTGCGAAGGTGCAATTTGCTTGGGCGGGCGTGACCATGCCCAGCAGCGGGAGCGAACCCAGGGTCAGCATCAGGCGTAGACGCATCAGGAAAACCTCCATTCACCAGGGAAACCTGCGCACCACGCGTGGTGCACAGGGTTACCGGGGTTGTATAGAGGAGTGCGTCACCACCACAACTGGCAAAAATGTCAGGTGGCAAAGGGCTAGCGCGTTAGTCGCGGTAGAACGTTTGCACCAGGTGGTAGCCGAATTTGCTCTTGATCGGCCCGTGTACCACACGCAAAGGCTTCTTGAAGATCACCTGGTCGATGGCGCCGACCATCTGCCCGGGGCGAATTTCGCCCAGGTCACCACCGCGCTTGCCCGATGGGCAAAGAGAGCACTTTTTCGCGAGCACGTCGAAAGCCTCGCCGTTGGCGATGCGCTGCTTGAGCTTTTCGGCTTCGTCAGCGGTCTTGACCAGTATGTGGCGGGCTTGGGCTTTCATGGGCTACCTGTGCATCGGGAAAAAAGGCGGCATTATGCCTGATTGAGTCCTGTTGTAGCGATCGTGCCTAAATGGCCGCGATGAATGTCAGCTCTTCAGCTCTGCGCGATCGCGAAACTGATCCAGCGCCTCCGGGTTGGCCAGGGCATCGGTGTTTTTCACCGGCAACCCATGCACCACATCGCGAATCGCCAGTTCCACCAGCTTGCCACTGATGGTGCGCGGTATGTCGCTGACCTGGGCGATCACCGCCGGCACATGGCGGGGCGTGGTGTACTGGCGTATCACCTGGCGGATGTGCTGGCGCAAGGCTTCATCCAGCTGCAGGCCGTCTTGCAGGCGCACGAACAGCACCACCCGCACATCCCCGTTCCAGTCCTGGCCGATGGCCACGCTTTCCACGACCTGTTCGACTTTTTCCACCTGGCGGTAGATCTCCGCCGTGCCAATGCGCACGCCGCCCGGGTTGAGCACGGCGTCGGAGCGACCGTGGATCACCATGCCCCCGCTGGCACGCTGCTCGGCGTAGTCGCCTTGGGCCCACACCCCCGGAAACTGACTGAAGTAAGCATCGTGGTAACGGCGACCGTCCGGGTCGTTCCAGAAACCGAGTGGCATCGAGGGGAAGTTGCGCGTGCACACCAGCTCGCCTTTTTCGTCCACCACGGGCTGACCCTGCTCGTTCCACACCTCCACCGCCATACCCAGGCCCTTGCACTGGATTTCGCCACGACGCACAGGCAGGGTCGGGTTGCCCAGCACGAAGCAGGAGACAATGTCCGTGCCGCCCGACATGGACACGAGCCACAGGTCGGCCTTGATCTTGTCGTACACATAGTCATAGCTGTGCGGTGACAGCGGCGAACCGGTGGACAGCAGCAGCCGCAGGCTGCTCAGGCAGTGGCTGTTGGCAGGTTCCAGGCCTGCCTGCTCCAGTGCCGCCAGGTACTTGGCGCTGGTACCGAAAGCGTGGATACCCTCGGCCTCTATCAGGTCCAGAAGCCGCTCGGGGCCTGGGTGGAACGGCGAGCCGTCGTACAGCACCAGCGTGGCACCCACCGCCAGGCCGCTGGCCAGCCAGTTCCACATCATCCAGCCGCAGGTGGTGTAGTAGAACAGCACGTCATCGGCCTTCAGGTCGTTGTGCAAGCCGTGTTCCTTGAGGTGCTGCAACAGCACGCCTCCGGCGCGATGGACAATGCACTTGGGCACGCCAGTGGTGCCACTGGAATAGAGGATGTACAGCGGGTGGTCGAACGGCAGCGGGGTGAAACGGGGCTCGCCGCCGGGCTGGAAAAAGTCATCCCAGAGGCTGACGTTGGCTGCCTGGAATTCGTCGGCACGCGTGCCTTTGCGGGTATGGGGCACCACGATCAGTTGCTCCAGGCCAGGCAACTGCGCACACACTTGGTTGACCTTGGTCACCTGGTCGATGGCCTTGCCAGCATACTCGTAACCGGCGCAGACGATCAGCAGCTTGGGTTCGATCTGGCCGAAGCGGTCGATGATGCCGTGCACGCCGAACTCGGGCGAAGAGGTAGACCAGACCGCGCCAAGGCTGGTGCAGGCGAGCATGGCCACCAGTGTTTGCCAGGTATTGGGCATGATGGCGGCTACCCGGTCGCCCGGGACGATACCTGCAGCCTTGAACGCCGTTTGCAGCCCGGCCACCTGTGCGGCCAGTTCAGCATGGCTGAACACTTCGCGTTGGCCGTCTTCGCGTACGGCGACCACGGCTGGGCGGTCGTCACGGCGGCGCAGCAGGTGTTCGGCAAAGTTCAGGGTGGCATTGGCGAACCACTGCGCATCGGGCATTTGCGGCCCTTCGCTGAGCACCTGGCTGGGCGGCGTATGCCAATGAACGTGGAAATAATCGGCAAGGGTTTGCCAGAAGGCGGGGCGCTGTTCGATGCTCCAGCCGTGCAGGGCCTGGTAGTCGTTGAGTTGCAGGTTGTAGCGCAGGTTGACCCGGCGGCGGAAGGCATCCATCCGGCTGGCCTCGATCTGCGTTGTGGACGGGCGCCAGAGCACATCGTTCATGCCGAATCTCCTTTACCGGAACAAAGCAGGCTCAGGGCAGGATCAGCCCTGTGTTGCGAAGAGGCTGACCCTGCAGAGAAAGCGGTCCTGCTTACTCTACTTTAGCCTTCTGCACATCCTGCGATGCCGACCACACGCGGTAACGCACTTCGACATCCTTGGGCACATACACCACCACCGGCAGCTTGCTGTTGTAGCGCAGCAGGAAGCCATCGCCGACCACCGGCACGAAGGCCTCGGTCTTCTTGCCGTCCGGGCAGGCCATCAGCGTGCTGGCCGGGCCGCTGACGTTGTCCAGGCGGTAGTAATTGTAGCCCCAGCCTTCCAGGGTGCGTGCTTCCAGGTTGCCGCCCAGGCGCTGACGATTGCAGTCGACCTGCAGCGTCTTGCCAGCCAGGATTTCCAGTTTATAGGCCGACTCGTCGGCCTGGGCCGGCAGGTGGATAACCTGCCGGGTGAAGCCTTTTTCCGCCTCGGGGTAGGGCGCGATGTCCTTCAGGCTGGCGGCCATCGCAGGTGCGGCGGCGGCCAGGCTCAGGGCCAGAATCGCGGTCATCGGGGTAGGGCGCATAAGGCCTCCTTGCTGATAAACGAATGCGGGACCGTTGCCAGGCCCAGGCCGCCCGTCACTGGGCCAACCAGCCACCGTCGACGTTCCAGGCGGCGCCGCGAACCTGGCTACCGGCCTCGCTGCACAGGAAGAGTACCAGCTCACCGAGGTGTTCGGGGGTGACGAAGGCCAGCGATGGTTGTTTTTCTGCCAGCAGATCGTGCTGCGCTTGCAGCCGATCGCCACCCTGGGCCGCACGATCGTCGATCTGCTTTTGCACCAGCGGTGTCAGCACCCAGCCCGGGCAAATGGCATTGCAGGTGACATGACTGGTGGCGGTTTCCAGGCCGACCACCTTGGTCAGGCCGACCACACCATGCTTGGCTGCCACGTAGGCTGCCTTGCCCATCGAGCCGACCAGGCCATGCACCGAAGCGATATTGATGATGCGCCCCCAGTTGCGCGTGCGCATGCCCGGTAGCGCCAGGCGTGTGCCATGGAATACGGCCGACAGGTTCAGGGCGATGATCTTGTCCCAGCTTTCTGGCGGGAACTGCTCAACCGGTGCCACATGCTGGATACCGGCGTTGTTGACCAGGATGTCGACGCCGCCGAATTCACGTTCGGCCAGGTTGAACAAGGCCTCGATCTGGATCACCTCCGACAGGTCGGCCGGGTGATGCACAACCTTCACCCCGTGCCGGGCCATTTCCGCCATGGCGGGGCCCGGGTCGCCAAAGCCGTTGAGCACGATGTTGGCGCCAGCCCGGGCCAATACCTGGGCGATGCCCAGGCCAATGCCGCTGGTGGAACCGGTGACGAGTGCAGTTTTGCCTTCAAGGGTCATGCCATGCTCCTTAGACGATGCCAGTGGCGTAGAACGTGGCGATGACCACGAACACCGCCAGGGTCTTGATCAGGGTAATACCAAAAATGTCCTTGTAGGCCTCGCGGTGGGTGAGGCCAGTCACCGCCAGCAAGGTGATCACCGCGCCGTTGTGCGGCAGGGTGTCCATGCCGCCGCTGGCCATGGCGGCTACCCGGTGTAGCACTTCCAGCGGGATGTCGGCCGCGTGGGCGGCGGCAATGAAGGTGTCGCCCATGGCCGCCAGGGCGATGCTCATGCCGCCCGAAGCGGAGCCGGTGATGCCGGCCAGCAAGGTCACGGTGATGGCTTCGTTCACCAAGGGGTTGGGGATGCCGCGCAGGGCATCGGCCAGCACCAGAAAACCCGGCAGCGAGGCGATAACCGCGCCAAAGCCGTATTCCGAGGCGGTGTTCATGGCTGCCAGCAAGGCACCACCCACCGCGCTTTTGGTGCCTTCGGCCAGACGTGTACGAATGGCGCCAAAGGCGCACACCAGGACCATCAGGATGCCCACCAACAACGCGGCCTGCACAGCCCAGATGGCCGTCAGCTTGGCCACGTCGCTTTGTACCGGTGCGCTCATGCCTGGCAATTGCAGGCTGTGACTGGGGCCGTACCATTGTGGTATCCAGTGGGTGAACACCAGGTTCATCACCCCCACCAGTATCAGCGGCGACAGCGCCAGCCAGGGGTTGGGCAGGCTCAGGTCGGCAGCGGTTTCCGGTTCGTTGCGCAAGTCGGTGCCATAACCTTCACCGGCGCGCAGGGCCTTGTTGCGCTGGCGCTGCAGGTAGGCCATGCCGGTAAAGAACACGAACAGCGTGCCGATCAGGCCCAGCCACGGTGCGGCCCAGGCGGTGGTGTTGAAGAAGGTGCTGGGGATGATGTTCTGGATTTGTGGGGTGCCGGGCAGGGCGTCCATGGTGAACGAGAATGCGCCCAGGGCGATGGTGGCCGGGATCAGGCGTTTGGGGATGTTGCTCTGACGGAACATTTCGGCGGCGAACGGGTACACCGCGAACACCACCACGAACAGCGAAACACCGCCGTAAGTGAGCAGGGCACAGACCAGTACGATGACCAGCATCGCCTGGCGGGTGCCGAGCAGGCGGATGGCCGCGGCGACGATCGAGCGGGAGAAGCCGGACAGCTCGATCAGCTTGCCGAACACCGCGCCTAGCAGGAACACCGGGAAGTACAGTTTGATGAAACTGACCATTTTCTCCATGAACACCCCCGTGAACGCAGGGGCGACGGCAGCAGGCTCGGTGAGCAGCACAGCGCCGAGGGCGGCAATGGGGGCGAAGAGGATTACGCTGTAACCGCGGTAGGCGGCCAGCATCAGCAAGGCCAAAGCAGCGAGTGCGATGAGCACGGTCATCGGGGTGGGTCTCCTGGGTGAGTCTTGTTTTTATCGTTGAGCAGGAGATAGCGGGAATCGTGCCAACTATGTAACTGGCTGATTTGTAAGGGTTAAAGGGTTTTGTTAGAAGTCTGTGTCTACCTTCAGAGACGCCAGGGGCTGCATTGCAGCCCATCGCTGGCTTGCCTGTTATCGAGGACGGGCCCTCGCTGTAATCTCAAACAAGAAACAAAAGTCTCCAATTAGAGACCAAGTGCCGCCATCTTCTTGTACAGCGTCGACCGGCCCAGCCCTAACGCTGCTGCTGCCTCTGGCACGTTTCCTCCCTGTTCGGCCAGCGCCCCGGCAATCAGGCCGCGTTCAAAGGCCTCGCACGCGTCACGGTAGCGCTGCCGCACGGGCGCTTCAGCCAGCGGGCTCAATGGCCCCAATGCCGCACGCAGGTCCGCCACCCCCAACCGGGGCTGATCCGCCAGCAGGGTCGCGCGCTCCAGCACATTGCGCAGCTCGCGAATGTTCCCCGGCCACGCATGCCTGGCCAGCAGTTGCTGCGCTTCAGCTTCCAGCTCGTACTGGCTGCCCAGCTCAGCCAATATGGCCTCGCACAGCGCGGGCAGGTCCTCCAGCCGTTGTCGCAACGGCGGGACTTCGATCGGCAGCACATTCAGCCGGTAATACAGGTCGGCGCGGAAGGCCCCGCGGGCCATGGCAGCCTGCAGGTCGATGGAGGTGGCGGCAATGATGCGCACATCGCTGCGCAGCATCTGGTTCGACCCGACCGGTTCGTATTCCTTTTCCTGCAACACCCGCAGCAGCTTGCTCTGCAGGGCCAGCGGCATGTCGCCGATCTCGTCGAGGAACAGCGTGCCGCCTTCGGCCAGTTGCAGCTTGCCGCTGCGGCCTTTGCGGTCGGCGCCGGTAAAGGCACCCGGTGCGGTGCCGAAGAATTCGGCTTCCAGCAACGTCTCGGGGATGGCGGCGCTGTTGATGCTGACAAAAGCTTTGTGTGCCCGTGCTGACGCTGCGTGAATGGCGTGGGCCAGCAGCTCCTTGCCGGTGCCGGTTTCGCCCAGCAGCAACACGGGCGAATCACTGCCGGCGCCACGTCGGGCGCGTCGCTTGGCTTCCAGGCTGGGCGCGCTGCTGCCTACGAACTGGGCGAAGCTGTATTTGGCCTGGCGGGCGCGCAGTTGCGAGCGGGTCGAGGCCAGTTCCTGCTGCATGCTGGCGTAGCGCTTGAGCAGCGGCGACAGGCTGCGCAGTTCGTCGAACAGGGCAAAGCCAATGGCGCCGATCAGCGCGCCCTGGTCATCGTGGATGGGCAGGCGCATGACCACCAACGGCTCGTTCGGCGTGTCGAGCATGTCCAGCAGGATGGGGCGGCCATTGCTCACCACGTCGCGCATCAGGCTGCCGGGGATCACTGTTTCGCAAGGCTGGCCGATGGCACTGGCAGCGTCGGCCAGGCCAAAGCGCCGAGCGTAGCGTTCGTTCATCCAGACGATGCGCGCCTGGCGGTCGACGATCACCGTGCCTTCGCTGGACTGTTCGATGATCTCGAACAACGAGCGGATTGCCAGTTGCCGTACCTGGGGGTAGTCCTTGAGGCTATTGCTGTCGTGCATGGGTGAACATCCTGAATCATGTATTGGCACAAGCCTGCGAAAAGGCCTGGCCTGAAAACTCATCGTCGGGGGTCAAACGCCTCACGCAAGGCATCCCCGATAAACACCAGCAGTGACAGGATCACCGCCAGCGCAAAGAACGCGGTAAAGCCCAACCACGGCGCCTCCAGGTGCTGCTTGCCCTGGGTCACCAGCTCGCCCAGCGAGGCGCTGCCCGCTGGCATGCCAAAGCCCAGAAAGTCCAGCGCGGTCAGTGTGGTGATCGCCCCGGTCAGCATGAACGGCACATAGGTCAGCGTGGCATTCATGGCATTGGGCAAGATATGCCGCACCATTACCTGACTGTCCGGTAACCCCAACGCCCGCGCAGCCTTTACATACTCCAGGTTGCGCCCACGCAGGAACTCGGCGCGCACGACGTCGACCAGGGTCAGCCAGGAGAACAGCGCCATGATCCCCAGCAGCCACCAGAAATCCGGTTCGACGAAACCGCTGAGGATGATCAACAGATACAACACTGGCAACCCCGACCATACCTCCAGCAAGCGCTGGCCGAACAGGTCGACCCAGCCCCCGTGGTAGCCTTGCAGGGCGCCCGCCGCCACGCCAATGAGCACACTGACCGCGGTCAGGGCAAAGGCGAACAGCAGCGATACCCGTGTGCCATAAAGCACCCGCGCCAGCACGTCACGGCCTTGGTCGTCGGTGCCTAGCCAGTTGCTGGCACTGGGCGGGCTGGGGGTGGGCACCTGCAGGTCGTAATTGGGTGTGTCGGCACTGAACGGGATCGGTGCGAACAGCATCCAGCCACCCTGTTCCGCGATCAGTTGGCGCACATAGGCGCTGCGGTAGTCGGGCTGAAACGGCAGTTGCCCGCCGAACTGTTGCTCGGTGTAGCGTTTGAGCGCCGGAACGTACAGCTCGCCCTTGTAGCCCAGCAGCAGTGGCTTGTCGTTGGCCACCAGTTCGGCACCAAGGCTCAGCAGCAGAAGGCCGGCAAACAACCACAGCGACACCCAGCCCAGGCGGTGGCGGCGAAAACGTTGCAGGCGACGGCGCGACAGGGGCGATAGCATCAGTGCGCCCTCGTATCGAAGTCGATGCGCGGGTCGAGCAACGTGTAAGACAGGTCACCGAGCAGGCGAATCAGCAGGCCCGCCAGGGTGAAGATGAACAGCGTACCGAACACCACCGGGTAGTCCCGCGACACCGCGGCCTCATAGCTCATGCGGCCCAGGCCATCGAGCGAGAAGATCACCTCGATCAGCAACGAGCCGGCAAAAAACACCGTGATCAGCGCCTGTGGCAGCCCGGCCACTACCAGCAGCATGGCGTTGCGCAACACGTGGCCATACAGCACGCGGCGTTCGCTAAGGCCCTTGGCCCGGGCAGTGACCACGTATTGGCGGGAAACCTCGTCGAGGAAGGCATTCTTGGTCAACAGCGTGAGGGTGGCGAACCCACCGATCACCAGGGCCGCGACCGGCAGCACCAGGTGCCAGAAGTAGTCGGCGACCTTGCCCAGCAGGCTGAGCTCGTCGAAATTGTCCGAGACCAGGCCGCGCACCGGGAACCAGTTGAGCGAAGTGCCGCCGGCAAACAGGACGATCAGCAGCAATGCGAACAGGAACGAAGGCAGGGCGTAACCGATCACGATCAACGCGCTGCTCCAGGCATCGAAGCGGCTGCCGTGGCGCATCGCCTTGCGGATGCCCAGCGGAATCGACACCAGGTAGGTGATCAGCGTGGCCCAGAAGCCCAGCGACAGGGTGACCGGCAACTTGTCGAGAATCAGGTCGGTGACTTTGGCGCCGCGGAAGAAGCTGTTGCCAAAGTCCAGCCGGGCATATTGGCCGAGCATCAACCAAAGCCGCTCGGGGGCGGATTTGTCGAAGCCATACTGGCGCTTGATCTCTTCGATCAGTTTCGGGTCCAGGCCGCGTGTGGCCCGGGATTCGCCATGGACCACTTCAGCTCGCGCGCCGGGTGCGCCGCCACCGAGGCCCTGCAGGCGCGCCACGGCTTGCTCCACCGGCCCACCCGGCGCGGCCTGGACGATGGCGAAATTGACCAGCAGGATTGCCAGCAGCGTCGGGATGATCAGCAACAGACGGCGCAGGATATAAGCGGTCATGGCGAGGCCTTCTGGCGTTCGGCCATCTGCGCGTTGGTCAGCGGGGTAGGGCTGACCTCCCACCAGGTGTCCAGGCCCTCGTCATAGGTGGCCTGGACCTTGGGCAGGCCGAAGCGGTTCCACCAGGCGGTGGAGCTGCCTGGCGGGTAGTAGTTGGGGATCCAGTAATAATTCCATTGCAGCACGCGGTCCAGGGCATGGGCGTGGCGCAGCATGTCGGCCTGGGTGTCGGCGCGGACCAGGCCGTCGATCAGGTGGTCTACGGCCGGGTCCTGCAAAACCATCAGGTTGTTCGAGCCGGGGTCGTGAGCGGCCGCCGAACCAAAGTAGTTGTACAACTCGGCACCGGGCGACAGGGTGACCGGGTAGCCGGTGACGATCATGTCGTAATCGCGCGCCATCAGCCGGTTGACGTACTGGGCTGAGTCGACGTTGCGGATGTTCAGGGTCACGCCGATCTGGGCCAGGTTGCGCTTCCACGGCAGCAGCAGGCGTTCAAGGCCCGCCTGGCCATTGAGGAACGTGAACGCCAGCGGCGTGCCCTGGCTATTGACCAGGCGGTCGCCTTCGGGGTGCCAGCCGGCTTGTTCGAGCAGGGCCAGGGCCTGCAACTGCTGTTTACGGATGATCCCCGAGCCGTCGGTGACCGGGGCGGTGAACACCGTGGTGAACACTTCATCTGGCACTTGGCCGCGCAAGGGGGCGAGCAGCTTCAACTCGCCCGCATCCGGCAACTGGCGAGCGGCCAACGGCGTATTGGAGAACACGCTTTGCTGGCGGATGTACAGGTTGCGCATCATCTGCCGGTTGCTCCACTCGAAGTCCCATAACATACCCAGCGCCTGCCGCACACGGCGGTCCTTGAACTGCGGCTGGTCGAGGTTGAACACAAAACCCTGAGCCACTTGCGGTTTGGCCGGGCCCAGGTGGGCGCGCTGCAGGCGGCCGTCGTCCAGTTGCGCACCGTTGTAGCCCAAGGTGTAGGCCGTGGCGGAGAACTCACGGTTGTAGTCGTAGCCACCGCCTTTGAGTACCTGGCGCGCCACTTCGGTGTCGCCGAAGTACTCGATGCGCAGCTTGTCGAAATTGTAGCGGCCACGGCTGGCCGGCAGGTCACGCGCCCACCATGTCGGGTCGCGTTCGAAGGTGATGCTGCGGCCGTTGTCGATGCGCCCGATGCGGTATGGCCCGCTGCCAACCGGCTTGTCGAAGCCGGCACCGTTGGCAAAATCGCGGTGCTGCCAGTCGTGCTCGGGCATTACCGGCAGGCTGGCGAGGTCCAGCGCCAGGGTGCGGCCGTGCTCGGGCTTCAAGTCGAATCGCACGCTGTGCAGGCTTTCTACGGTCACGCGGGCCACGTCGGCGAACTGGGTCCGGTACTTCAGGCTGCCCTTGCTCATCAGCAGTTCGAAGGTGAAACGCACGTCTTCGGCGCGCACCGGCCTGCCATCGGCGAAGGTGGCGCGTGGGTCGATGTCGAAACGCAGCCACTCATCATTGGGGCCGCGCTCCATGCGCCGGGCGATCAGGCCGTAAACGGTATAGGGTTCATCGTAAGAGCGTACCGCCAGTGGCGCGTACAGCAGGCCATCGACTTCGCTGACACCGATGCCTTTGTCGATGTAGGGGAGGATATGGTCGAACTGGCCGATCTCGATGGCCGAACGGCGCAAGATGCCGCCCTTGGGGGCGTCGGGGTTTACATAGTCGAAATGCCGGAAGCTGGCGGCGTAGCGGGGGGCTTCACCGTAGACCGTGAGGGCGTGGGTGGGCGCGGCCTGGACCGTAAAGCCCATGCACGAAAATACAAGCCCCCACAATAGTTGTGGGAGCGGGTTTACCCGCGAATGCGTCGGAGCAGGCAACGAGGTTGTCTGGTCTGGCCTCTTCGCGGGCAAACCCGCTCCCACAGGGGGGCTGATCACCGGGAGGGGTGAATCAGTCCTGGCGGCTGGTCACTTCCAGCAGGTGGTAGCCAAACTGGGTCTTCACCGGGCCTTGCACGGTGTTGACCGGGGCGCTGAAGACCACGGTGTCGAATTCCTTGACCATCTGGCCTGGGCCGAACGAGCCCAGGTCACCGCCCTGACGGCTGGACGGGCAGGTGGAGTTGGCTTTGGCGATTTCAGCGAAGTCGGCGCCTGCTTCGATCTGGGCTTTGAGTTCGTTGCACTTGTCTTCGCTGCTGACCAGAATGTGGCGGGCGGTTGCACGGGCCATGGGTACTGCTCCTTGGGGGTAAAAAGGCAAGCCTAGCGCACTTGTCCGGGGTATGTCTCGCCAGGCTTGCAACCTTCGGCCTACAGTTTTTGTGCCGCCTCACGCAACAGGGTTTCGGTCGAGGCCCAGCCCAGGCAGCCGTCGGTAATCGACACACCGTATTTCAGCGTGCCCTTGCCCAGCGCCTGGCAGCCATCGAACAAGTGCCCTTCGATCATGACGCCGACCAACGAACGGTCGCCGGCCAGGCGCTGTTCCAGCACATCATTGAAGACCGCTGGCTGGCGCGCCGGGTCCTTGCCGCTGTTGGCGTGGCTGCAATCGACCATGATCCGTGCCGGCAGACCGGCCTTGGCCAACGCCTGACGGGCCATGGCAATGCTGTTGGCATCGTGGTTCGGGCCTTTGTGGCCGCCACGCAGTACAAGGTGTGTGTCCGGGTTGCCCAAGGTCTCGATGATCGCCGGGTGGCCCTGGGCATCCATACCGAAGTGGCGGTGTGGGTGGGCCGCGCTGCGCATGGCGTCGCTGGCGATGGCGATGCCGCCGTCCGTACCGTTCTTGAAGCCGACCGGCAGTTCCAGGCCACTGACCATTTCGCGGTGGATTTGCGATTCGGTGGTGCGTGCGCCGATCGCGGCCCAAGCCAACAAGTCGTCGAAGTAGCCGGCGGCCATCGGTTGCAGCAACTCGGTAGCAATCGGCAGGCCGCGTTCGATCATGTTCAGCATGAGCCCGCGGGACAAGGCGATACCCGAGTGCATGTCGTCACTGCCATCGAGGTGCGGGTCGTAGGCCAGGCCTTTCCAGCCTACTGTAGTACGCGGTTTTTCGACGTAGGCGCGCATCACCAGCAGCAGCTTGTCGTTGACTTCGCGGCCAAGGGCGGCCAGGCGGTCGGCGTATTCCAGGGCCGAGCGTGGGTCATGAATCGAGCAGGGGCCGACGATGACCAGCAGGCGCGGGTCGCGGCCTTCGAGGATGTTGCGGATGGCCTGGCGATGGGCCTGGACTTGCTGGGCCAGTTCGCTGGGCAGTGGCATCTGTTGCTTGAGCAGGTGCGGGCTGGGCAGGCGTTTGCTGACAGTGGTGTTGGCCGCTTGCGGCTGGGTCAGGGGCAGGGCGAGGCTGGAAGCGTGCATGGCGTTTTTCCCTGGGCGGACAGCGGGTTCAAGCCCGCATGGTCGGCCCTATCGAGGTGTTCGACAGATCGTTGAATTCGTATTGGCTGCTGCATTGCCACCTGTAGAAGACCGATCGGAGGCGGCTGGCTGGCCCGAACGGGATTGGCTAAATCGCCAGGCGGAGGTGTTTGCGTAGTAATAAGTGGCGTAGTTCATGAATCTGTCCTCAAGGTGAATCGGTGTTGGTCAAAGGCCTGAAAAGCAAAACCCCCGGTCGGGAAGCCGACCGGGGGTTTGAGTATTCTCATGTTCGGCGGCCCCTCGAAGGTGGACGCCGGGTGGGTATCGGCGCCTAGTGGCTAAACCAATACCCAAAGTAATAGCTGGCAGGTGCCACGCAGCCGGCAACGGCCAGCACAGGGCGCAGGCTGCGACCGGTGTGGTTGGCGGGGTTGCGGGTGTGTTTCGGCATGTTGCTCTCCAGTGAATGAGCCCGAGCTTACTTCAGTTCGTGCGGGCCATTCAATGGATAAATGCTATAGGGCCGATCATTTATTTTTGTACTGACTGGTTCAATGGCCGTAGCGCCCGACCAGGCTCTGCGCCCCCAGGGCGTGGCCTTGCAGCAGTTGCAGCAGGCCGCTGCGGTCCAGCCCCTCGGGCAAGGTACCCAAGGGCAGGTCGGTGGCAATCAGGGTCAGGGCGTAATGATGGGGGTTGTCGCCGGCGGGTGGACAGGGGCCGCGGTAGCTCTGGGTGCCACGGGAGTTGCGGCCCACTGTCACGTAGGGCCCGCTCAACCCCGCCATGCCTTCCTTGAGCCCATCCTGTTCGGGATCGATGTTGTACGCCACCCAGTGCACCACACCCACGCCCTTGCCACCGTCCGGGTCGAACATGATCAGGGCCAATGATCGCGTACCTGCGGGCAGGTTGTCCCAGCTCAGTTGCGGGGTCCGCTCTTCACCGGCACCGCATGCCGGGTCCTGGCCGACCTGTTGCAGGGCGATGACGCCGCCATCGGTGAACGACGAGGAACTGACCGACATCGCGCCTTGGCCGCCTGCGGCGGCTAACGCTGTGCAGGGCAGCAACGCAGCGAACAGCCAGTGTCTGAGGTGCATGGTCAATCCTTGGCAGGGCGTCAAGGGCTTAGTCTAGTCCAGGTCTGCCTCAGCGGCTGTCCTGGTCCTCGGCAGTGCCTCCGCTGGCTCCGGCACCAGAGCCGGTGGCTTCGCCGGTGCTGTTGGAGCCGCCAGAGGCACCGTCGGCGGCATCGGCGTTGCTGCCGGTGTCACTGCTGTCGTTACCTTTGCTGCTACCGGGGCTGTTGACGCTGCTGCCTTCACCGGCAGTCTTGCCGCCGGACTGGTCAGTTTGCGGATGGCTGTCGGTATGGGTGTCGGTGGCGGCGAAGGCAGCGCCGGTGAGGCTGGTCAGGGCCAGCGCCAGGCACAGGGACAGCGGGCGAATGCGGATCATGGGACTTCTCCTTTGTGCAAGATCTGTCATTCGTTTGGCTGGCAGCGGCTGGCGGGGTGCCTTCTGGGCGACGAGTGGCAATCAACAAGATTCCGAGCGCTGTGCGGGTGCCGGTGTTTCGACCGGCTCCAGCGGCGGATGCTCCTGCGCCGCATGCATCAGGTCTTCGGTCACCCGCAACTCGGCACCGGTTGGCGAGAAGGTGGTCGAAGCGGTGAACGGCGCCGGGTGCTCTGCCGCCGGGCGCTTGCCGCGGCGCCACATGAAGAAGCACACCATGGCCAGGTTGACCACGGCAAACGCCCAGAACAGCCCAGCCTCGCCAAACTCGGTCATCATCGGCGAAATGGCCACCGGTGCCATGGCCGACCCCAGCGAGTTGATCAGCAGCAGGCCCTGGATCATCGGCACCAGCGCATCGGACGGCGCGCGGTCGGCCGCATGGCTGACCGCCACCGGGTACAGGGTGAACACGCCACCACCCAGCAGGAACAGCATGGCCGGCAGCAGGAACGAGTCCGATGGCAGGAACACCGTGACAAGCGACAGGACAACGCACAACGCGGCCAGCGCGAGCAGCACATCGAGGCGGTCCTTGCGGTCGGACCAGCGCCCGACCGGGTATTGCAGCAGCATCGCGCCAAGGATCACCCAAGCCATCATGTTGCCGACCTCACCCACCTCCAGGCCGATGCGCTGCAAGTACAGTGGCAGCAGGGCATAGATGCCGGCAATCGCTACGCCCGAACCGAAGCAGCCGACCAGGCCCGACGGTGCCACGCCCAGCAACTGGCGGGGTTTGAGGGGTTCGACCTGGTCCAGCAGCGGCGACACCCGCGGCAGGATCACGATCGGCAACACCGACAGGGCGGCCAGCACGCCGGCCAGCATGAACGGGGCGGTATCGCCTAGCTGGGTGATTTCGCCAAGGCCGGCCTGGGCGATTACCCCGGCGCCGTAGAAGGCGATCATGTACAGCGCCAGTAGGCGGCCGCGGATTTTCGCGTCGCCGGCCAGCAGCAGCCAGCTTTCGATCACCAGGAACACGCCCACTGCGGCCCAGCCGTTGATCAGGCGTAGCACCGACCACCAGGTGACCTCGTAGAACAACCCTTGCAGCAGGATGGTCACGGCGATCAGCGAGGCGAAGCTGGTATAGGCGCGAATGTGGCCGATGCGCAGGATCAGCCGGTCGTTGAAGATGGCGCCGAGGGTCAGGCCGATGAAGTAAGTCGACGAGACGATACCAATGGTAGTGGCAGACTCACCGGCGGCGCCCAGGCGCAGGGTGGTCAGGGAAGACATGAAGCCGTTGCCCAGGGCAATGATGAACAGCCCGAGCAGGGGCGCCAGCGCCATGGCCAGCAAACGCGGAGACATACGTACCTCTAGTTGGATGAGCGGAATGAGCACCTTCTCGGCGCGCACACCGGCTCGACCCGGCAAGGGGCGAGTGGCGACACGGATGCGACCTGGGCAAGACTCAACCGCTGGGCGTTATGGGAGATGGGCCGGGCGGGGAGGGTTGAGCCTACTTCACATGTGCGTTCATGTGTTCAGGCGCTGACTCTGTCATTGCTACTGGTTGCCACCGTTCAAGGCGACGGGCGAAAAGGAAGCGGGATTCTACGGGCTTGGACGCGTTTGCCCAAGGGGCCTGGGTGTGCGACGAGACGCCGCAGTCTCAGCGCGACATGAACTTGTCTTCCACAGACATTTTCGATGGCGGCGCCTGCGTGCGGTGAGATCGGCCCGGTACTCTCACTGAGTGCGGCATAATGCTGAACCCCACCAAGGAAGGCCCCCCATGTTCGCGTCGCTGTTCGCAGTCCTGGCCCCGGTTTTCATCGTCGCCGGCATTGGTTTTGCCTGGGCCCGCAAGGGCCTGGATTACCCCACTGATTTCATCGCCCGGGTGGTGATGACCGTCGGCACACCTTCGCTGGTACTGTCCACCCTCAGTCGTACCGACCTGGACCCGAATGCCTTTACCAGCATGGCCGTGGCCTGCTTGCTGTGCACCTTGGGGATGGCCTTGGCCGCTTTGCTGGTGTGTCGCGCGTCGGGCATGCACTGGCGGGTACTGCTGCCGGCGTTCATGTTCCCTAACACCGGCAACATGGGCCTGCCGATCAGTCTGTATGCCTTCGGTGAGCATGGCCTGGCCCTGGCCGTGGCATTTTTCCTGACCCTGTCGATCGTGCAGTTCACCATCGGCATGGCCATCTCCGGCACGGCGGCTTCGCTCAAGGCGTTGCTGCGCAACCCTATCGTCATCAGCCTGGCCGGCGGCATGCCCATCATTTTTCTCGATTTCGAACTGCCGCGTTGGCTGGCCAACACCGCAGACCTGCTGGGCGGCATGACCATTCCGCTCATGCTGCTGACCCTGGGGGTATCACTGGCCAGCATTCGCCTGCGTCACGTGGGCAGCGGCATGCTGCTGGGCGGTTTGCGCATTGGCCTGGGGGCTGCGGTGGGCTGGGCAGTGGGCGCGGTACTGGGTATGGACAGCCTGGAGCGTGCGGTGCTGATGGTGCAGTCGGCGATGCCGGTAGCCGTGTTCAACTACCTGATGGCGGTGCGGGCCAACCGTGAGCCAGAGCAGGTGGCGAACCTGGTGATGTGCTCGACGGTGCTGTCGTTTGCCTGGTTACCGGTGGTCCTGGCCTGGTGGATGTAGGCCTTTACCGACGATAGTGCCGGTACAGGCTTCGGGCTACTGGACCGACAACTGGTCATCCACCCAGCCTTGGCTGGTCAGCACCAGGGTTCGGGTTTCCTTGAGCGGGGCAGCATGGCTGGCCACCGCCTGGCCCAAGCCGGCGATGCTGGCTTTCACCTGATCATTGGCGGCCCACGCCGGCAACTCGATGATCTTGTAGGCATAGGTCACATTCGACAGCTTCTGTCCGGTTGCCTCGCTCGGCTCACTGAACTGCTCGATTGCCGTCACTTGTGCCTTGCCGAAACACAGCCCGGCGCCCGCCTTGTAGTATTTGCGGCCTTCATCGGTCAGGTCGTAGGCGTAGTAGATATCCGTGCGTGCCGGCGACCACAGCCGGGCCGGTATTTCGGTGCGCGAAATTTCCTTCTCGCTGACCACGCCTACCTGCGCCAGGGCGTGCAACGCCTTGTTGGTGCCGTGCACGTCGAAGTCCTGGGTCTTGGTAGGGAACGAACTGATGACGAAACAGTGTGGGTACCGGGTATCCAGGGAGGCCTGGACAGCCTTGTGGAAACGGGCCTTGATGGTGTCCTGGCTGTCGGAGCAACCGGCCAGTGTTGCCAGCAATGCCAGTGGCACGATCTTCCTGTACATGGTGAAACTTCCTTGGCGACGGATCGTGCGCGATTAAAACCCACGGGTTAGAGCGGCGCAATCGTGGCACGACGGCATCCCTGCAGGGGCTGCCGGGGTTACATCACTGTTCGCCCCGGGTGTCGATACTGACCACCACCGACATCCCTGGGCGCAGATGCCTGGCAGTCGGCTGGTCGGCATCCACCGTGATGCGCACCGGTATGCGCTGGGCGATCTTGACGAAGTTGCCAGTGGCGTTGTCCGCCTGCAGCAAGGCGAATTCAGAGCCGGTGGCCGGCGAAATCTGCTGCACATGGCCCCGTAGCTTCCGGTGGTTCAGCGCGTCTACGGTAAAGCTCACGGGCTGGCCGATACGCACATTGGCCATCTGGGTTTCCTTCATGTTGGCAATCACCCAAAGGGTGTCGGGCACCAGCGCCATGAGCTGCGCGCCGGAGTTGACATAAGCACCCAGGCGGGTGCCGATCTGCCCCAGCTGGCCATCGCGCGGGGCCGTGACGCGGGTGTTGTCGAGGTCGATGCGTGCCAGCTCCACGGCGGCCTTGGCGTTCTCCACCGAGGCCTCGAGTGCGGCCCGGTTGACCACCACGGTCTCACGGTCCTGGCGGGCGATTTCCAGCGCCGCCCTGGCCTGGGCCAGGCTGGCGACGGCAGCGGCCTCGCTGGCACGGGCCAGGTCCAGGTCGCGGCGCGACACCGATCCATCGTTGACCAGCGCCTGGTTGCGGCCGAGGTCAGCCTTGGCTTTGGCCGCCTGGGCCGCAGCATCGCCGATGGCGGCCTGGCGCTGGGCAATGGTCGCTTCGGCGCTTTTGCGCTGCTGCTGGTTGTTGGCCAGGGCCGCCAACTGCTGTTGCAGCTGGGCGCTGGCTTGGGCAAGGCGTTGTTTGTAGATACGGTCGTCCAGTTGCACCAGCAAGTCGCCGGCCTTGACGAACTGGAAGTCATGCACCGGTACATCGATGACGTAGCCGCTGAGCTGCGGGCCGATGATGGTCACCTGGCCCCGCACCAGGGCGTTCTCGGTGCTTTCGATGGCGCTGCTGAATGGCGGCAGGCGCCAGGCATACAGCACCAACAGGATGCCGGCCAACGCCACCGCGGCGAAGCTGATGGATGACAGGATGCGCACCCGCCGCGTGCGTACCGGGCTGGTTGGTTCACTGGGCGGTGTGACGCCCTCCGGGGTTTCGGCGATGGCGGTGGTGGTCGTGGTGCGGGTGTCGTCGGTCATCGGGTGGGCGCGCCGGGGGTAGAGTCGGTAAGGGTGGCCTGACGTTTCACATGCCAGAGCCAGGTACTGCGGATACAGATCCAGATCATGGTCAGGATGGCGATGCTGCCGATCAGCACGAACACATCGTTGTAGGCCATGACGTTCGCTTCACGGGTAGCAGCGCTGGCCAGCAGGCGCATGCCGGCTTCACTGCGCAAGGCAGGGTCGGCAATGATGCCGCCGTAACCGGCACCCCCACTTTGAACGCGGGCATTGACCAGGGGTTCCAGGTAGCTGAGGCGATCCATCAGGTGGCTGGAGTGAAACTTTTCCCGCCAGGTCTGGAAGGTGCCCAACAACGCCGCACCAATCAGGCCGCCGAGGTTGTTGCAGATGCCGAACAACACCGAAAAACTGACCAGGTTGCGCGGGTTGGCGCGCACATGGCTGATGCCCAGGGCCATCGACGGGCCGAGGAAGAACGTGCTGCCGAACGCCAGCAGGAACTGGCTCAAGTACATTTGAGCCGGGCGTGTGAGGTTGCTGGAACTGCTGTCCATGAAGGCGCCGGCGGCCATGGCCAGCAGCGAGACGAACAGCGGGATCACCAAATGGTTGGTGTTGATGGTGAGGGCGCTGCTGGCCAGGCCCGTGACAGCGCCTAACAGCATGATCCAGTACAGCGTGCGCATCTGCTCGCTGCCCATGTTCAGCGCCTGCAGGAAACCGACCGCGCCGGTGGACTGTTCCGAGGTCACCATGCGGATCAGCACCACGCACAGGGCCAGACGTATGATGGCGCCACTACCCAACCAGTGGGTCATCAACAAGGGGTTGCGGCGATTGTGCTCGATGGCCAGGCCGCTGAAGACCAGCGCGATCGACGCCGCCAGTGCCACGCCGATCCACGGCGTCTCCAGCCACCAGTCGATGCGCCCCAGTGACAGTACGGCGCAGAGCAGTGCGGTACCGCTGGCGATCAAGGTGAAGGTCAGGAAGTCGAGGGGTTCGAACGTTTTAAAACGGTCACCGGGCGGCAATTTCAGCAGCAGTACGCAACCCAGTGCGGTGAGTGCCAGGCCCAGCTCGAACAGGTACAACCCGCGCCATTCGGCAATTTGCAGAAGGTCTTCAGAAAAGATCCGTGCCAGCGGTAGCGCCAGCTGCGAGGCACCCAGGCCCAGTACCATGGCCTTGAGCCGCCATTGCGCCGGGAAGGCCTGAATCATGTAGTACAGCCCCAGCGAGCTGAGCGCCGCGCCGACCATGCCGTGGGCCGCGCGTACGGCGATGGCAGAGTTCAGGTCGTTGACCAGCAGGTGGGCGAAGGTGACCACCACGTACAGCACCAGGAACACTTCGGTGAAGGCTCGCAGGCCGAACTGTTGGCGGAACTTCACCAACAGCAGGTTGATGGAGACGTTGGTCATCACATAGGCGGCCGGCAGCCAGGCCATTTCCGCGGTGGTTGCACCCAGGGCGCCTTGCAGGAACACCAGGTTGGCGGTGACCAGCGCGTTGCCCAGGCCACCGGTGATTGCCACCAGCAGGCCGACCACGCCGTAGGCCAGACGCTTGGCTGGCGAATGCAGGGGCGTGGAAGGGGAGCCTGGCAGGCTGGGCTTTTCGTGGGGGAGCCACTGGCGGGGGGCGTATTTATCCATCGGCAGACTTTACTTTAGCGGCGCTTGATGCTGCTAGGCGCCTCCTTTGGTTTTTGGGGTGGTGTCGAGATTTAGCGCCGCCCGCTACAACGCTTTGGCCAGAAACTCGGCCGTGCGGCTTGCCTTACACCCGGCCACCACCTGCGGGGTGCCGCTGACCACCACCTTGCCCCCGGAATCCCCGGCCCCCGGGCCAATATCGATCACCCAGTCGCTCTGCGCCACCACTCGCATGTCATGTTCGACCACCACCACGCTATGCCCGCTTTCTACCAGGCGGTTCAGCTGTACAAGCAGCCGGTCGATGTCCTGCGGGTGCAAGCCGTTGGTGGGCTCATCCAGCACATACAGGGTCGCCCCGCGGGCCATGCGCTGCAGTTCGGTCGCCAGCTTGATCCGCTGCGCTTCACCACCGGACAGCTCGGTGGCAGGCTGGCCAAGACGCAAGTAGCCCAGGCCGATATCCTGTAGCACCTGCAGGCAACGGCGGGCAGGCGGTTGCTCGGCAAAAACCTGCAGGGCCTGGTCGACGGTCAACTGCAGCACTTGCGCGATGTTCATGCCTTGCCAGCTCACCGCGAGGGTTTCGGGGTTGTAGCGGGCACCCTGGCAGGTCGGGCAGGGCGCGTACACGCTGGGCATGAACAGCAACTCGACGCTGACGAAACCCTCTCCCTCGCAGTTGGCGCAGCGGCCCTTGGCAACGTTGAAGGAAAAGCGCCCGGCGTCGAAGCCCTGTGCCTTGGCCTGCTCGGTAGCCGCGAAGCATTTGCGCACGTGGTCGAACAGGCCTGTGTAGGTGGCCAGGTTGGAGCGCGGCGTACGGCCGATCGGTTTCTGGTCAACCTGCACCAACCGCTTGATGCTGCCAAGCCCGGCGCTTACGTGGCCGCTGCTGGTCTGTTCAGGTTCGTCTTCCAGGCTCTGCGCTTCGGGCTCGCTACGTTGCTCGGCATGGCCCAGGTGTGCCCCCACCAGTTCCAGCAGGGCCTGGCTGACCAGGCTGGATTTGCCCGAGCCTGAAATACCGGTAACGGCGGTAAAGCAGCCCAACGGAAATGCGGCGCTCAGGTTATCGAGGTTATTGCGCGTGATGCCTTCAAGCTTCAGCCAGTCGCGTGCTTGGCGGGGGGCGCGTGTGGCCTGTACCGGGGCATCGAACAGGTAGGTGCGGGTGCATGACTGTTGCACCTCGGCCAGGCCGGCGGGCGGCCCGCTGTAGAGGATGGTGCCGCCGTGTTCGCCGGCAGCTGGCCCTACATCCACCAGCCAGTCGGCGCGGCGCATGGTGTCCAGGTCGTGCTCCACCACATACACCGAGTTGCCAGCCTGTTTCAGGCGCTGCAGGGCTTCGAACAGCGCTTCACTGTCGGCCGGGTGCAAGCCGGCCGACGGCTCGTCGAGTACGTAAACCACTCCAAACAGCTGCGAATTCAGCTGGGTGGCCAGGCGCAGGCGTTGCAGTTCACCAGAAGACAAGGTCGGGGTGCTGCGCTCCAGGGCCAGGTAACCGAGGCCGAGGTCAAGCAGCGTGTCAATGCGTTCGAGCAGTTCTTTGGCGATGCGTTGGGCCGCCAGGCGTTTTTCCAGTGTCAGCTCGTCCTGCTGCTGGGTCAGGTAGTCGGCTGCCGCCACCTTGCGGAACACCTCAGCCAGCGCCTGCAACGACAGGTGCGACAGTTCGGCGATGTCCAGCCCGGCGAAGGTCACGGCCAGCGCTTCGCGCTTCAGGCGTTTGCCCTGGCACAGCGGGCAGGGGCTGGGGCGCATGTACTGGGCCACACGCTTGCGCATCTGCGCGCTCTGCGAGTGCATGAAGGTATGCAGCACGTAACGCCGGGCACCCATGAACGTGCCTTGATAGCTGGGCTCCAGCTTGCGCTTGAGCGCTTCGCGGGTCTGCGCCGGGGTCAGGCCGGCATACACGGGGGCGGTGGGCGTCTCTTCAGTGAACAGGATCCAGTCGCGCTGCGCCTGAGGCAGGTCGCGCCAAGGGATATCGACGTCATAGCCCAGCGTGACCAGGATGTCGCGCAGGTTTTGCCCTTGCCACGCCATTGGCCACGCCGCCACCGCACGCTCACGGATGGTCAGCGACGGGTCGGGGACCATGGTCGCTTCGGTCACCTCGTAGACACGGCCCAGGCCATGGCACTGCGGGCAAGCGCCCTGGGGCGTGTTCGGAGAAAAGTCTTCGGCGTACAGCATCGCTTGCCCGGCCGGATAGTGGCCTGCGCGTGAATAGAGCATGCGGATCGAACTGGACAAGGTGGTCACGCTACCCACCGAGGAGCGTGCACTCGGCGTGCCGCGTTGCTGCTGCAGCGCCACCGCCGGCGGTAGCCCGTCGATGGCATCGACATCCGGCACGCCAACCTGGTCGATCAGGCGCCGGGCATAGGGCGCCACCGATTCGAAATAACGCCGCTGGGCTTCGGCATACAGCGTGGAGAACGCCAACGAGGACTTGCCCGAGCCAGACACGCCGGTGAACACCACCAAGGCATCGCGGGGAATATCGACATCAATGTTCTTCAGGTTGTGCTCGCGGGCGCCACGGACGCGGATGAAACCGCTTGGGGTGGTCGGGCGTTGTGGCATGAAGCAGTCCTTGTCTGAAGCTGGGCAGGAAGCTCAAGTTAACAGCATTTGCAGCGCCCTTGCGTGGGCAACAGTCAGGGGATCTACCCGATGGAGCCGGAGGGGTGGCAGGGCGCCGGCTGTCTTCGCCTTACCTGACGTTCGTCTCAAGGCTTTTATTGCAGCCCCTAGCGGGTGCCCAGCACATCGCGGATGTTGTCCACCACATTGTTGTCCTTGATCACGTCACTCAACCAGCCTTCCAACGGCATGTTGCCCCACTTGATCGCACGTTCGATCAGGTAGGGTACCGGGCTTTGCGGTTCGCTCTGTTTGAAGTACTGGGCGATGCCCGCAAGCATGGTGAATGCCTCGTCGCGGGTCAGCGGGGTGGTGCGCAGGGCTGCAGGTGCGGTCGTCGGGGGCGTGGCATTCATCGCTTCACCTGCTTCGTGGAGGTTGGCACCCGTGGCCTGTGGCTGTGCTTCTTCCGGGATGGTGGGGTGTAGCTCGACGCCGCGGTCCTTGAGCAGTTTTTCCGCCAGCTGGCTGGCACGCGAAAGCATGTCGGCAAGGCTGGCAAAGCTGGGCGCCTCGTGGCCGAACAGGCGGTCGGCGCTGGCCTGCAGGCGTTTGCATGCATTCAGGCTGGTAGCGATCTGCTGGGCCTTGGCGCGCAGGTAATCGGTGTCGGTAAGCGCTACCGAGCGCTGGAAGATCTCGGCGTTGATCTTGCCTTCGTTCAGCGCTGTCTGCATCGCCTTGGGGTTTTGCAAGGCGAGGTTTTCTACATGGCGTGATTCGTCATAGCGCAACACGCCAAAATGCTGCCCTTGGATAATGGGCAAGCCACCGGCAATGTCGGTGAGCGTGGTCTTCAACCAGGACAGTCGCGCCGCGCGCTCGTCCAGGCCGTCTTCGAGGGTGGGGTACAGCGTTTCCCAGAACGCAACCAGGAGCTGTTCGGTCAGCTCGAGGCCAAAGGTGATGCCTTCGAAGTGTTCACGTTGGGCCAGCCCCTCGCAGAGCCAGGCCACCAGCATCAGGTCTTTGCTTTGCTGCGCAAGCCCTTGAGCCGACAGGTTGATCACCTGCTCCCAGTCGGCAGTCTTCAAGTCAGTTTGCCAGTCCCCCTGGGTCAGGTAGTCTGGGTCCGCCCGGCGTGCCTCCTTGATCTGGTCGAACAAGGCAGAGAAGCTCAAGTCTTCGCCACTGCCCCCCTCGATAGGGGCGGCCAGTGTGGCCCGCGAGAGGTCATTGAGAATTTCAGGCATAGAACACTCTGGACATGGCTAGTGAACAGCGCGCCGGAAAACCCGGCGCGCTGCAGAACACAGGCCGCCGAAGCGGCCCATGGTTCGGTACGTGCTTAGGCAAACACTTTGTTCGCGGTGCGGTCCCAGCCACCTACGATGTTGCCGCCGGCCTGGCCGTCGGTGCGGTTCTGCTGGGTGTAAGTGGTCTTGATGCGGGCAAAGTTGAAGCTGATTTCTTCAACGGGCAGGTCGCTGACCGCCTTGTCTTCACCATTCTGATTGCCACCGGCGACAAACTTGACCGAAGAGACCACCACTTCTTCCATGTCGATGGTCAGGTAGGTGACCTTGTCGCCACCGGCGCGGTTCACGTTCAGCTTCAGCTTGGCGATGTGCTTGCCAGTGCAGCAGTGTTCGAACAGTTTGGCCGATGCCTTGTCGACTGCCTTGCGGATCTTGAAGTCGCTCAGGGCAACGCGCTCGGAGGACGCACCGCCCGAAGAGCTGGCGGTTGCCGACGTAGCCTGGGTGGCGCCGTACTCGTAGCCCAGCACTTCGATCCAGTCCTTGTGTTTTTCATCCAGTACTTCGCCTGGGATGCCGTCGATTTGGATATACGCGTCAAATGCCATTGTGAAACTCTCCATTAACAACATGTAAAGGGTTGCTCATGCGCCCCTTGGTTTTGACCTCGCCGGGCGTGCCGGCAGAGGTAGCTTGCCGCCGCCCGGGCCTCATCCTGTGAGGCCCCGGCGACCGGTTATTGCGGCGTGGCTCAGTTAAGCCCACGCACTTCGATTTCCACCCGGCGGTTGGGCTCCAGGCACTTGATCAACTGCGTTCGCGGTTGTTGCATGTCGCAGTTGACCAATGGCTTGCGGCTGCCTTCGCCCTGCGCGACCACCAGCTCGGCAGGTACGCCCTTGCCAACCAGATAGGTGCGGATGGTTTGCGCCCGTTGTTTCGAAACCTGCAGGTTGCCCTGGCTGTCACCCAGTTGGTCGGCGTGCCCCGAGATGATGATCTTGCCGATATTCGGGGTGTTCAGCAGCTTGCTGGCAATTGCGCTCAGCTGATGCTGGCCTTCGTTTTTCAGGCTCTGGAAGTCGGCGCGGCCGAAGGCGAACAGGGTGTCGGACTCCAGCGTGATGGTCTCGATGGCACGCAGTGACTGGGCCCGCAGGCTGTCGATGTAGTTGCGCGAACTGGACATCAGGAAGGCGTTGTCGAGGATGCGCGGTACATCTGGCTCACGGATCTGGTCGCTGTAGAACGTGATCTGGCGGCTGGCATACAGGTAGTCCTGGTTGCCACCGGCCTCGCTGCCAGCGGCGGCCATGCTCTTGCCGGTATGGCGGGCGATGGCCGGGTACCAGTAGTCCGGCAGGTGCGCCTTGAGAAACGCCGGGTCGGCATGCTCGCGCTGGCCCGGAGAAAGCATCACGTAAGTGTCCAGGGCCGCCTTTCCGAAATTGGCGATCGACTGGGCGCGGTTGTCATGGGGCAGCGCCTCGGCCTCTACGCTGTCAATGCCGCTCACTGGCTGCAGCTCACGGGTGTTGCGCTGGTAGACCTTGAGCGTGGTCAGCAGGTACAGGGTACGGGTCAGATTATCGGCCGTGGGCTTTAGCATCACATTCTGCAACGTGGCGAAGTAGCGGTCGCGCAGCAGCGGCTCCACCTCATGGCCCTGGTACAGGCCCAGGCGCATGCCGAGGGGCACGCCCTTAGCGTGGTGTTGCTCATGGTAGTGAGCAGCCCAGAAGCGCAAGCGGTCGAGGCTTCGCCAGGCGGTGTACTGGCCGCTGGCCGCCTGGTCGTCGGCCTTGGCCTGGGCCAGTTCGTCGGCAATGCTGGCCAGGGTGGCGCGGTTGTTCAGGTACGACCAGCCCCACAGGCTGCACAGCACCAGTGCCGCCAGGCCGGCAGCGCCCACCCACCCGGCCTTGCGCCGGCGTTCACGGTGGTTGCTGGTGTACAGCGCCACCAAATGCTGGTCGGGAATGATCACTTTGCGGAACAGGCTGTTGATGAACAGCGGCGCCGGCTGGCTGCCGGCAGTGCCCGTTCCTTCTGCGTGTTCGAGCGCGAAGCGTTCGGCCACATGCTGGCCGTGGCAGCCCCACTGAGCCTCGTCGGCCTGCAGCGCCGCGGTGAAATAGAAACCGCGCAGCATTTCGGCATTCTGGTAAGGGTTGGCACGCAGCAGGCTGTCGACGAACTGATGCAGGCGCGGCTTGAGCGCGGCCAGCTCCAGCGGGAAGCGGTAGGCAGCGTCGTTCCGCCGGGTGACTTGTATGTCCTGCTGCACCAGCTGCTGGCTCGCCATCTGCCCCCAGTAACGCGTCAGCTCGTCCATCGCATTGCTGAAGCGCTGGCCCCAGTCGGCTTGCTCGTAACCCTTGTGAGAGAAGGTTTTACCCATCACTTCACCACGAGCCGCGTCGTCCAGTTGGCGATAGAACGCGGTGAAACCAGGGATCAGGTCGCATTTGGTGAAAACCAGGTAGATTGGCAGACGCACTTCCAGCAGCGCGCAGCTTTCCTGAATGCGTTCGCGCAGGCGCTTGGCCACGCGCTCCTGGTCTTCGACCGAACCATGCAGGATATCGGCGATGCTGACGCTGACAATCAAGCCATTAAGGGGACGGCGCTGGCGGTGCTGGCGCAGCATTTGCAAAAAGCCGCGCCACTTGCCGGCTTCCTCGGGGCTGTTCATGTAGCGCCCGGCAGTGTCCAGCAGTACCGCTTCAGAGCTGAAGAACCAGTCGCAGTTGCGCGTGCCGCCCAGGCCCGCGACACGCACGCCTTCGCGCTCGGCATAGGGGAAGTTAAGGCCCGACTGCAGGATCATCGTGCTCTTGCCGGCGGCAGGCTGGCCAATGACCAGGTACCAGGGCAGGGCATACAGGGCATCCTTGTTCGAAGTACCGCGCGGCTTGTTGCTGTGCAGGCGCTCGATGCCCTGCAGCAGGCGCTCGCGCAACAGGCTGACTTCTTCCCGGTCGGCCGGGGCTGCACTGAGTACGGCCTGGTCGGCGTCGTCGCGCAGCAGGCCTTCAAGGTTGTGGTGCTGACCCACGCCGCGGTACAGCAGCAGTACATAGCCCGCCGACAGCAGCAGAAACACGCCGATCCCGGCCAGCAGGCTGTGCAGCGAGGCGAAGCCGAAGGCTCGGCCGATGGCCCAGACCAGGAAGATCGCCAGGAAGAATGCCACGCCCAGCAGGTAGGGTTGGTAGCGCAGGCAGTAGTACTTGAGCTTGTTCATACAGGCGTCGCATCCAGTGCATCGACGAACTGGTCGATGACATGTTCAAGGGGGCGGTCGTAATCGTGCAGCCGTGGCACCGTTGTCAGCGGGCTGAGCAACTCCAGGTGCTGGCACGGGTCGGCACAGCCAGTGAGCAGGCGGTAGGCACAGCTGGCGTGGCGCGCCGGGAAGCAATACAGCTGCGGGTGCATGAAGTCGTCGGCCACCAGGCTCACTGCCGGCAGCGCTCGGTGTTCGCTCATGCGGGCCAGCCAGGTCAGCCACAGGTCGGCAGTGGGGTTTTTAAGGCCACGTTCGGCCGGCAACGGCAATTCGATGCCGCCTGCAAAGTCGCCCTGCAGCGAGGCACGGCCGAGCTGCAGGTGGGCGAGGGCAGTGGCACTGTCGAAACCTGGCCAGGACCCATGAAGGGCACGGGCCACATCCGCGAAGCTGAAATCATGCAGGAACTTGGCGTGCACCCGGCGGAACAGGTCCAGGTCCTGGCCCTGCAGCGGGCGCAAGGCCTTGATCCGTTCGAACAGGCGGGTGCAGTCGGCGCCTTGCACGGCCTGGTGCAGCATCGGCTTGATCTGCGCGCTGAACAGCTCGCCAAGCGTGAACGGGTTGACCAGCCCAGTACTGTCATCGCCCTTGAGCAACTGGAAGATGAAGAACGGGTAGCGCCGCTGGCTGGCATCGCGCGAGCTGAGCAGGCCACCCAGTAGCCAGTTGCCGTTGCGTGCGCGGTAGGTGAAAAAACACATCGGCAGCGCGTCGAACAACGCCTGCCAGTCATCGCGGTAGCGCATGGCTGCCAGCGATGACTGCAACCAGGCGTCGAACTCGCAGACTTCTTCCGCCGCCCCATGCAGGCTGACGAAATCTGCGCTCGACGGCAGCTTGCCGAAGCAACCGATCATTGCGCGCCCCTGCTGTTGAGGGCGCTCAGGGCCTTGACGTCACCCAGATCGGTCAGCTTGACCCCACCGAAGTTGCGCACGACAAGGCTTACGCGGCCACTGGCGGTGTTCCAGCTAAAGCGTTGCTGAATGCCGTCCAGGTCGTCGACGCGAGCGCTCTCGTTCATGCGCAGCAGGCCCCACCGCCCTGGGAAATCGAACACGGTGACCCGTGTGCCGCTCAGGGTGACGACGTCCAGGCGCGCGCCCGGCGCGGTGCTGGTGCCCGGCCAGGCGAAGCGGTTCCAGCTGCTGCGGCCGTTGCGGTAGTGCTGCTCCTGGCCATCGAGGGTGAAGACGATGTCGGTGAAGTTGGCTGAAGGCTCCAGCATGATTTCGAAGCCGTTGTCACGGTCCGACAGGCTGGCGATCACCTGGCCCACGGAGCTGGCCTTGTCGATGCTGTTGAGCATGCCAGGGTTGACCAGCGCCGGCCCCTTGCCATCGCCCACACCCAGACCTTCACCACCGGCCAGGTTGCCGATTTCGTTGCGCTTGAAGGCCGGCAGCAGGCCGCTGTCGGGATCTACGAAGCGTTGCAGGTCTTTCACCGAAGCCTCGTTGCGGCTGCTGCCGGCAATCGGGTAACGGTGTGCCATGACCTGCTCCCAGGGCTTGGCGATCTGCTGCGCCCAGGCCTTGGCGATCTGCTCGCCGGCCGGGTCGCGCAGGGTCGCCCAGGCATACTG
Organism: Pseudomonas sp. FW305-E2; assembly: GCF_058782925.1. Classification (NCBI taxonomy): domain Bacteria; kingdom Pseudomonadati; phylum Pseudomonadota; class Gammaproteobacteria; order Pseudomonadales; family Pseudomonadaceae; genus Pseudomonas; species Pseudomonas sp. FW305-E2. The sequence goes on from NZ_JBYSYE010000008.1 coordinate 121,113, forward strand.
GATGGGCAGGCTGAACAGCCCCTGCAGCGAGCGCGACAGGCCATCCTGGCTGGTGTCGACGCTGCTTTCCACGTAGTTGCGCACGGTGGTGATCTCGCTCGGCTGGCCTTCCAGGGTCTCGCTGATCAACTGTTTGCTGCTCTTGCCCACATCCTGCGAGCGCTGGATGTTGTTCATGCGCACCTTGAGTTTGCGCAAGGCGGCCAGGTAGCGGTCCATGATGGTGCTGTCGGCACCTTCGGCGTTGTTTTCAGCGAACACCCGCGCCACCGGCTCGAAGCGCTTGGCCAGGCTGCCGTCGTCCACCGCCGGCAGGGCCGGGGCGACGTTGGCAGGCAGGGTGTCGTTGGCGTCGAACAGACCGGTGACCTTGCTCCAGAAACCGTCATCGCGGCTGGTGCCGGGGGCCGGGATGGCTTGCTTGACCGGCAGGTCCCACTGGGTATTGTCGTTGACGGCCTGCAGCAGGTTCTTCACTGGCGAGTTCTGCACGTCGCTCAACAGCCCCAGTTCCCGGGTCGCCGAGGCCAGGTCGGCGAAGTGGCGCACGCCAACGCTGCTGACCATCTTGTACCAGGCCTGGGTGTAGTCGCGCTTGTAGCGGGTCATGAACTCGCGTACGAAGTTGGCCTTCTGCACGATGGCATCGCCGCCTTCGCCGTCCAGCACCCAGTCCGACTCGTTGCGCAGGTTGCCCGACACCAGCTTGATCAGCTCGGGCTTGACGAAGGTGTCCCAGCCCTGGCGGGTGTAGATCGCCGGCACACCCGCGGTTCCGTACAGCAGCGTGCGGCCTGGTTGCGGGACCAGGTCGTTGAGGCTCAGCGCCGGGAACTGCCGGCTCGACTCGAGCTGCAGGCGCAGGTACTCGCGATCGACCAGCGAGCTGGAGATCATGAACGACTTGAGGTTCTGCCGGGTTTCGTTGATCAGCTGTTCGTTGCGCGGCAACGACGGCGCCTGGCCCTGCTCCAGCAACTGCACGTACAGCGGGGCATTTTCCGCGATCACGCCAGCGTCGGCCGGGGTGCCTTCGGCGGCGGCGCTGGCCCAGGCCTGGGGCAGGCTGGCAGCGACGAAGGCCGGGTCTGGATGGGCCTGGGGCTCGGTCAGCAACAGGTACAGCTTGAGGGTGTTGTAGGCCTCGATGATCGAGGCCACCTGCTGCTCGTCCAGGCGCCCGAGCATTTCTTCGGACAGTGACAGCCCACCGGTGGCGGCGGACAGCTCGGCGCCATCGCTGGCAGTGGCCAGGTTGACCTTGGCGGCATAGGCGCCAGCGCGGGTGTTGCCCAGCGCGGCCTGGGCCCTGGCCGCAATGGCAGGGGCCAGCGGCTTGCCATTGCGCTTCTTCGGCTGCGGGGCCGGGGTGAATTCCAGCTCCTGATTGATACCGTTGGCGAAGGTGTTGAACGCCCGCATCTGCACCTGCAGGCTGCGTGCGATCGGTTCCAGCGCCTGGCTGCGCAGCTGCGCCAGGTAGGCGCTGCGGGTCACCTGGTGAATCGCCTCGCCCTGGTACAGGCCGCCACCCAACTGCAAGGGCACTCCCTGCAGGCGATGGGCCTCGACGTTGGCCATCTGTTCACGCAGCACTTCCAGGCCCTTGCCTGCGGCCAGCTGCTGCTCGCGGTCTGCTGCCTGTTCGATGTGCGCCAGCTGCCCGCGCAGGCTGTCCAGCCACTGGCGGTTATTGGCGAACGACAGCGCTTGCCAACCGATGAACAGCAACCCGGTGGCGGCGGCCAGGCCCAGTAGCAGCGGGCTGAACGCAGCCTGGCGGCCCAGGCGCGACTGGTAAAGGATCAGGTCGCGGTCGGGGAAGATCACCTGGCGGAAGGTGTCGGTGATGAAGTAGCTGCGGTTGCCCAGGGCCTTGCCGACGTGCCCGGCCTGTTCATCGTAGGCGGCCTGCAGGGCGAATTCGTCGGCGATGACGTCTTCATAGACCTGCCCCAGTTGCTGCCCGTTCTGCAGTGCACTGGTGAAGTACAGGCCACGTAGCAGCAGCGGGGCACCGCCGCGATGGCCGCGGGTGAAGTGGTCGAGGAATTGCTCGAGCACACCGCTGAGGGCGGCGAAGTACTGCGGGAAATTCAGCAGGGTGCTGTCGGCTTCGGCACCGAGGGCGATCATCTGCGCGTCGACGTGCTGGCGAATATGAGCCTGCAGCTTCTTCAGGCGTGTCTGCAGCACGGCGTGCAGGCCGTTGGTGCGGATTTCCGAAAGGCCAAAGGTCATGCCCAGCGGCTGCTGGCGTTCGTGCAGGTCGAGGCCGTCGAAAGCCTGGCTGAAACCCGGCAACTGGTCGGTCTTGCTCAGCATCAGGTAAACCGGCGGGTTGGCATCGAGGCATTCGGCGTATTCTTCCACCCGTGCCACCAGCTGGGCCGCCAGGGCATTGCGCTCATCGCTGTTGGCCGCCAGCAGCTCGGGCAGGCTGACCACAAGCACCAGGCCATTGATCGCCGCTTTGCCGCGCTGCTTTCGCAGCATGCGCAGAAAGGCCGAGAACTCGCTGGCCGACTGGTCGTCGCGCAGGTAGCGCCCGGCGGTGTCGATCATCACGGCGTCGGGGCTGAAGTACCAGTCGCAGTGCTGGGTGCCGCTTTCGCTGTCGTTGGCCGTAGCGATGCTGGCCGACAGGCCGGAATGGGTCAGCAGCGAGGTCTTGCCGGCCGCCGACATGCCGACCACCAGGTACCAGGGCAGGTCGGACAGGGCCGCCTTGCCGCCGCCACCCGCGGAGCGGTCGGTGCGCAGCATGGCGATGGCGTGCTTCAGGCGCTCACGCAGCACCTGCTGGTCACGGAACTCGCCAGTGGCATTCCACGAGCGGTCGACCTCGATCTGCAGCAGGTTCTCCAGGTTGTGTTCGGCGCGAATGCGCTGGTATTGGCGCAGCACGATTACCAGCAGGAAGCAGGCACTGATGATTGCCAGCGCTTCAGGCACGTGATGACGCAGCCACGGCACCAGCGGCGCGGCCAGCCAGCAAATCAACAGGCTAGCCAGCCACAGCAATGGCAGCAGCACCCAGAAACTTTTCAACAGACGCAGTAATGTTTTCATGTCTTCCTGACTCGGCTACCTGGTATGTGCTCAGGCACTGAACAGCTGGCGGATTTGTTCGGACAGGGCGGCGACGTCCTTGTCCAGCAACCAGTCCAGCGTCAGGTACACGGCGACGCAGACCAACGCGATCAGCGCCAGATACACCCACAGCGGTACTTCATGGCGCAGCATCTGCGACACCTGGTCGGGCAGTGCCCAGTCCGGTGACAGGGCTTTGGGCGCCTTGCGGTAGCGGGCGATATCCTGGCCCAGTGTATTGGCCAGGTAACGCAACTGGTCCTTTTGGCCGAGGCTGAACTTGCCCTCGAAGCCCAGTGCCAGGCACAGGTGGTAGACCTCGAGCACGTCGATGTTCTGCTTGACGTCGGCGCGCAGCGCATCGACCTTCTCGAAGAACCCTTCGCCGGCCAGGTGCACGCCGAAATAGCGGAACTGCAACGGCTGCAGCTCAAAGTGCCGACGCAGCGCATTGTCGTCCGAGCGCAGTACGCTTTCGTCGAGGAAGGCGCACAACGCGTATTGGGTGTCCTTGACCTGCTCGACGCTATAGTTGGCGGCACGGGCATCACGTTCCAGGTTGGCGAAGAAGCGTTCGACGCTACCTTCGAAGGCCTGCACCGAGGTCACCTGGCGGCCGCGACGTACGATCAACGCCATGCTGATGAAGTCCTGGACCAGGTCCTTGAGCGTCGGTTTGTCGCTGGCGGCCGGGACGGCGCCCTGTTGCAGTACGGCTTCGGTCATTTGAGCACCGCCATCAGTTCAAGCTTGAGGTTGGTAAAGGCGCTGGGCGCATAGAAGCAGATGGCCTGGGCGCTGATCATTCGCTCATACACAGTGCCGTGTGGCTCGATGGCGAAGTACTGGTTGTCCAGGCGCACCGGAATTGCGTTCGGCAGCCGCGCGGCATGATTGAGGGTGACACCCGGCATGGCGCTGTTGACCACCACTTCAATGTCTTCCGGCGAACCGACCTTGAAGGCACGGGGCACCAGTTCCAGCAGGCTGGCGCCGGGCATGTCGGCGTGCACGGCGATATAGAAGTCGGCTTCGGCCAGGCGCGGGTCGTGCAGTTGGCCTTGCCAGTGCGATGGCTTGGTCTGGGTCAGGTTGATGACAATGCACTGGTTGGGCACAACGTTGTCGAGCATCACCCGGATCATTTCGTCGAGCTTGACCAGCGACGCGGCCGGGTCGTGGTGGTCGTACTCGGGGATGTCGCTGAGCTGGGTGTCCAGGGTGAAGGTCAGCAGGCCGCCGGCAAGGTCCGCCAGGAACAGGTACAGGCGCTCCGGGTGCAGGCGCGGGTGGGCCAGTAGATGCGCCAGCTGCGGGTGGGCACGGTTGACCGTGTTCAGCAGCCAGAACAGGGTCACATCGCTGGAGCCGAACTCGGCGATCTGGTCGGCGCGCTCGCGGCGCCGGCCGGAAAGCGCTTTGCTCTTGGCCTGCAGGGCACCGAGCAGGCGCTTGCCGATGCCGGCAATGGTCTCGTGGCTGCCCAGGTGCAAGGTGGGGTGGACGAAATGCGGGTCAACGTTGAAACCGCCCATGCTGTTGCGTGTCAGCTTGGCCAGTGGGCAGTGGCTGTAACCGTCGAGGCTGTCACCGTCGACCAGCAGTACGACGTTCAGGCGCAAGCTGGTGATTTCGTTTTCCAGCTCGCCTTCATTAAGGTCGGGCAGGGTGTCGAACTGCTTGCGGAAACGCCGTGCGGCCTTGTGTTCGTGGCCATCCTCGACGTAGTTGAGGCCGAATGGCTCGGGCAGTTTGAGCGCGGCATACACCTTCAGGTCGTTGGCCTTGAGCAGGTCCTTGAGGTCGCGCGCGGCCGGCAGCGGATCGTGCTGCGGCGCGTCGTAGAGGCTGCCATCGGGGAACACCAGCTTCAGGCGCTTGAGCTGCAGTGAACCATTGGCCAGGGCGTCCTCGTCCACCTGCAGCGCCTGAACCCCCCAATGGAAAGGGGTGCTGCGCAGGGTCGCCTCAGCCAACTGGTGCTGATGGAATTCGTCCTGATACTGGAAGTGCTGGGGCAGCAGGAACATGCCTTCCGACCACATCACCCGGCTCTGCTTGCTCATTTGACGCTATCCACTAAAGAATTGAAGGTTGAATCCATGGCGTTGCTGGCCGACTGGCTGGCGGCGTCGGTGGCTTTGTCGATGGCCGCGTCCTGCACCTTGTCGGTGAGGGTCGCGTCGGCATCCTTGGCCTTCTGCGCAGCGGCAAGCTGGTCGGCGGTCGGTGGTTTGTTCAGTACGTCCACGCCACGCATGGCGCTGATTTCGGTGTTGTCCACCAGCACCCGCAGGCCGTCGGAGGAGAACCAGATACCGTCCTTGCGCAGCGAGTTGGCGTCGAAGGCGACTTTCCAGCGCGCGTCCTGCTCATCGCGGAAGAACGCCGCCACGCCGACGTAGCGCGCGTTCTTGGCCAGCGGCCACTGGTCGATCTGGCCAATGCCGGGCAGCAGGGTGATCTCGCGGGTTTCCACCAGGGTGTTGCCCAAGGCTTTTTGCGGGGCGTCCCACAGGGTCTCGGCATCGGTAGCCGCGAAGCGCTCGAGGTCGGTCAGCTGATACACACGCATCACCACCGACAGCGGCTTGCCCTCGGCGTCGGGGTTGAGCTGGTTGCCGCCGTCGGAGGTCAGGATGACCTTTTCGCTGTCGGCCAGCATGTCGGCCGCCCAGCTGTCTTCCATGCGCTTGCCGATACGGTCGGTGACCCCGCAGCCGGCCAGCGCTACCAGCAAGGCGGCTGCGGTCAGGCGTTTGAGGACGATGTGCTTGTGTTGCATGACGGCAAAACCTCCGGGTACTGGTCAGGCCAGGCGATAGGCGAAATCGCCATCGCTGCCCAGCTCGATCGCAAGGTGCTGGATCGGCGCGTCCTGGGCCATGCGCTCGAGCACGCGCTGGGCGAGTTCGGGCATCAGGGTCTGGGACAGGATGTTGTCGATGTTGCGTGCGCCGCTGTCGACCTCGGTGCAGCGCGCGGCGATGGCCTTGACCAGCGCCTGGTCATAGCTGAGCTCGGCCTGGTGGTTGCGGGCGAAGCGCTTGGCGATGCGTTCGAGCTTGAGGGCGACGATGCGCTCGAGGATCTGGTCCTGCACCGGGTAGAACGGCACGATGCTCAGGCGACCGAGGAAGGCTGGCTTGAACACATGGTTGAGCTGGTCGCGCAGGTCTTCGACGATCGCCTCGGGCGTCGGCAGCTCGGTGGCGTTCAGGCAGGTCTGCATGATGCGCTCGGTGCCGGTGTTGGAGGTGAGGATGATCACCGTGTTGCGGAAATTGATCTCGCGGCCTTCGCCATCGTCCAGCACGCCCTTGTCGAACACCTGGAAGAACAGTTCGAGCACGTCGGGGTGGGCTTTTTCCACCTCGTCGAGCAGCACCACACTGTACGGCTTGCGGCGCACCGCTTCAGTCAGCACGCCGCCTTCGCCGTAGCCGACGTAGCCGGGTGGCGAGCCCTTGAGGCTCGACACGGTGTGGGCCTCCTGGTACTCGGACATGTTGATGGTGATCAGGTTGCGCTCGCCGCCGTACAAGGTGTCGGCCAGGGCCAGGGCGGTTTCGGTCTTGCCGACGCCGCTGGGGCCGAGCAGCAGGAACACGCCAATCGGTTTGTTCGGGTCTTCCATGCGCGCTCGGGAAATCTTGATGCGCTTGCCGATCTCATGCAGGGCGTGGTCCTGGCCCAGCACGCGTTCACCAAGCAGGGCCGGCAGGCGCTGCACGGTATCGATTTCGTCACGCAGCATCTTGCCCAGCGGGATGCCGGTCCAGCCGCTGATGACCTGGGCGATGGCGCCGCTGTCGACCAGCGCGTGGACCAGTGGCTGGTCGCCTTGCACGCGCGCCAGCTCGGCACGCAGGGTATTGAGCTGTTGGGCGTCGGCATCGTTGGCGGCGTCCAGCGCCTTGAGCTGTTCGACCAGTTCCAGCTCCTGCTGCCACTGGGCATTGAGTTGCTGTTCCTGCTGCTGCTCGGCCTGCAGGGCAGCCTGCAGCGCTTCCAGGCGGCGGGCATGGTCGTGCCCCTTGCCGGCTTCGTGGCCGAGCACGCCGATTTCTGCTCGCAGGTTGTCGATCTGCCGGCGGCAGTCTTCCAGTGCGCCGGGCAGCGAAGATTGCGCCAGGGCAATGCGCGCGCAGGCTGTGTCGAGCACGCTGACCGCCTTGTCGGGCAGCTGGCGGCCGGTGATGTAGCGGTTGGACAGGCGTACCGCCTGCACCAGCGCTTCGTCCATCACCGCCACCTTGTGGTGCTCGCGCATCTTGCCGAGCAGGCCGCGCAGCATGTGAATGGCCTTGTCTTCGTCGGGCTCTTCCACTTTGACCACCTGGAAGCGGCGGGCGAGGGCGGCGTCCTTCTCGAAGTACTTCTTGTATTCGGCCCAGGTAGTGGCAGCGATGGTGCGCAACTCGCCACGGGCCAGGGCCGGCTTGAGCAGGTTGGCGGCATCGTTCTGCCCAGCCTGGCCGCCGGAGCCGATCAGGGTGTGGGCTTCGTCGATGAACAGAATGATCGGGTGCAGGCTGCGCTTGACCTCTTCGATCACAGCCTTGAGGCGGTTCTCGAACTCGCCCTTGACCCCGGCGCCGGCCTGCAACAGGCCCAGGTCGAGGGTGTGCAGGGCAACGTCCTTGAGCACCGCCGGCACGTCACCCTGGGCGATGCGCAGCGCCAGGCCTTCGACCACGGCGGTTTTGCCGACCCCGGCTTCGCCCGTGAGGATCGGGTTGTTCTGTCGGCGGCGGGTGAGGATGTCGACCATCTGCCGTACTTCGAACTCACGGCCCAGCACCGGGTCGATGCGGCCTTCGCGGGCGCTTTGGGTAAGGTTGACCGTGTACTGGTCAAGTGCCGGGGTCTTGCCGCTGGCCTTGCTCGACGTGCTCACTGGCGCCGCTGGGCTGGCCAGTGGGCTGGCCTGCCTGGACTCGGCGCTACCCTCCACCAGCGCGGCAAGGTTCAGGCGCAGGTCATCGGCGTTGATTTTTTCCAGCTCCGGCGCCGAGGCGATCACCACGCGACGCAGTTCAGCATCGTCAAGCAGAGCCTGCAGCAGGTGAGCGCTGCGCACCTGGCCTACGCCGTATTCGATCGAGGCCAGCAACCAGGCTTGCTCGATCATGCGGGTAATGTGTGGCGACAGCGCCGGGGTGCGGGTATTGCCTTTCTTGAAGGTGCCCAAGGCGGTGACCAGCTGCGCCTGCAGGCGTTCGGCGACGACCTCGTAGTGGCGCAGGATCGGGGCCAGGTCGCTGTCGTTGTTGTCGAGCAACTGCAGCAGCAGGTGCTCCACTTCCACGTCGTAATGGTGCTCCGACAGGCACAGGGCCGCCGCGCTTTCGGTGGCCGTGCGGCTGGTTTCGTTGAGCTTGGCGAACAGAGACTTCAGGTTCACAAGGCGACCCCATCGTAAGGAATGTGGAAAACGGCGCAACGCGAAGGCTCCGCGTCACGACCCGGGCGTTTGAGCCAACCCAGCCAGCCCAGGGCGACATTGCCGCTGCGGCCCAGTTGGGCGCGTGGCACCGCCTCGCGCTTGAGGCGCGGGGCAATTTCGAAATCCAGTTCGGCACCTATATAGAAGCGCACCAGCTCGACCAGCTTGCGGTAGCAGGCGGTGCCCGGCTGGAAGCGCTGGTAGTCGGCCAGGTTCAGCGGGCCCAGCTCGATACGGATGCACGACTGATAGTCCCAGACCCGGTTGCCGGCGACGGCGCTGTGGCCGAGCTGGGCATTGCGGCGGCCAAGCTGGGTGCATTGTTCGGGCTGCAGGTGCAGCCAGCGCCCGGCGAACGGCTGGACCTTGATCGGCAGCGAGAAATAGAAACCGAGCATGCGTTCAAGGTTCAGCGCATTGCGCGGCTTCTGGCTGAGCAGGCCGGCAAAATAGCTGAACAGCTCACGACGCAATGCTGACGGTTGCTCTTCGAACTTCAGCTTCTGGGCGCGCGGCCCGAGGCCAACCAGGTTGAGCAGGTAGCCGTCGAAGCCCGAAGTGCCATTGCGCTCGTGCTCGATGTGGAATTTGTATTTTTGCCAGGCCTCGTAGAACAGCGTGGTCATGCGGTGCGAGAAGATGTCGAGAAACGCATGGGCGGCATCGTCGCGATACTGCACGTGGCGCTCGAGCAGCAGCTCGGTGTACGGGCGTGGCAGCACGCCCGACGGCCCGACCAGGCCCATGAAGGTGACCTGCACTTCCGACAGCGGCAAGCCGGCCGGCGACACCTTGCCTTCGCGCTCGAAGTGCAGGTCGCTGACCTCGCTGGCCGGGAACGCCAGCGACAGCTGGGTACGAAAACGCAGCGGGTCTTCGTGCGGCCGGGTTGCCAGGTCCATGCGCCCGGTGCGGCTGTAGTGCAGGCGGAGCAGGCGCACCAATTGGAAGAATTCGAATCGGTGCGGCTCGGCTCGGGCCTGATCGATCAGACCAGGGGCTGATCGCCGGTGCGTGCTGGCCATTGTACGACTCTCTTTTCTCGTTGTTGGGTGCGCAGGGTCAGTTGGGTGAAACTGTTCATCGAGCAGTACTGGCCGAAGAAGTGGTCCAGCACTTTGCCGAACAGAAACACGCCGCTGCCGATGAACTGGCTTTCGTCCAGGGTCAGGGTGATGCCGACGCCGCGCACGAAATTTGGCCGCGGGTGGCCAATGCGCGCGACCACCGGTTCGCTGCTGATCGCCTTGATGCCGTTGATCTGTTTGCGAATGGCGGAGACATTGCGGTAGTTGTACAGCGACAACAGCTCCAGCAGCACTTCGCGGCCCTGGCTGACCAGCGACAGATGGTTCAGCGACAAGTGAGCGATCAACCGCCAGATCAGGCCCTTGCCCAAGGGCACACGCACCGTGGCGGTGGGCTTGCGCAGGCAGCGGATGTCCTTGATCACCGAGTTGGCGGGAATGGTGAAATCGCCCCGTTCGCCACCGAACGGCAGCAGCAGCGGCACGTCGCGGTTGCTGCAGGTAAGGCCGATGCTGAGGGTGTCGCTGCTGGCGTCGATCAATTCCAGATCGCGGTCGACCACGCGGATGCTCATGGCAGTGGCGTCACCCTGGTTTCGCCGGCGCGCGACCCAGAAGCTGCTGTGTGGGTCTTGCTCACCCCGGGGTTCGAAAAACGGCTGGCAGGTGGCGACCTGGTCGATACCGCCGAGTTTGCGCACCCGCTTTACCCGGTCGATCGATACCACTTCTGCAGCGTTGTGCAGCCGTGTGTCAGGGATGACCGGGTATTCGTGCTGGGTGTGGGTCAGCTTGATCGGCTCGGCCTGCTGGCGGAACAGGTTGATGATCGGCGTGCAGTTGAGCTTGAAGTTGTTGCGCCCGATGTTCTGGGTCAGCCGCGCCAGGCGCTCGCTGAGGTCGTAGTCGGAGAAATAGAAGTTGACCTCTACCTGTTCGATGGCCTTGCCCTGCAGGATGCGGGCAAATCCACTGAGGTCGAAGAACATGAACTTGTCGGGGAAGGTGAAATACTCGTGCAGCAGGCGGTAGCCCAGGAATGAGCGCTCGGAGTAGTCCACCAGGCCTTCGTCACGGGCGTAGCCCACGGTATTCAGGGCATCGGCCGGCAGCGCCACTTCGCGGCGGCGGCCCTGGTCGTCGAAGCTCAGCGTGGCCTTGGCCAGGTTGTTGAACAGCAGCTCGTACAGCTGCAGCATCAGGGTTGCTTCGCCGTCGAGGAAGAACCGCAGGCGGTTCATGTCCATCTGCCCGAACAGGGCATCGCCCGTGGCAGCCAAGCGAATGCGCAGATGAGCGACCAGGTCGGCGCTGTGCCCGTTGAAGGCCGAACGTTCCATTTCTGTGAACGAGGCCTGCTGCACGGCAATCGGCCACAGCTCTACCGGGTAGCAGGTGCGGAACTTGCACACCACGCCCTCCACGGGATTGGCATGCATCTCGGTATGGCGCGCCACGCGGTAGGCTTCGGTGACTTTCTCGTGCCTGCCCAGGCTCAGTTCGACAATCGACATCGACGGAGTAGGGCGCAGGTAGTGGGGGTACAGCACCTCGAGGAAGGATTCGACGATTTCCGGAAACTCGTCATCGAGCTTCTTGTGCACCCGCGCAGACAGGAACGAGAACGCCTCGATCAGGCGCTCGGTGTGCGGGTCTTCGCAGTTGTCGCCCTCGATCAGCAACCGCGAAGCGATCTTCGGGTACTGCGCGGCAAACTCCTGGCCGAGAAAGCGCAGGTGCGACAGTTCCTTTTCGTAGTAGGGCAGCAGTTCGTCGAGCATCAGTTGAGGTTCTGCACTTTGTATTCCTGGGTGTTGACCTGCAGCACGGCGTCGAATGACACCTGGCGGCTGATGTCCTGCAGACGCAATACGGCGTCCACGCGGAAGGTCAACATGCGATGGCCGTTCTGCTGGGCCAACAGCTGAACACGGACCCGGCGAAAGCGCCGGTCTCCGGTGCTGATCGCCCGTTCCAGCTGTTGCTGGATCAGGCGACGATCGTACGGGTCGAGCACGCTGCGGCTGATGAAGTCCGGCATGCCGTATTCAAGGATGGAACCACCGAGCTGGCTGAAGCCGTCGAGCTCTTCGGCGACCAGGGACTGGCGGGTGTTCACCAGGACTTCGAGGTCGCGGACGATGCTGGCCTTGTACTCGGCCAGCGAGCAGGTGCGCTGCGCTGCGGGCTCGGCCGACTGGTAGGGACGGTCGTCCAGCAGTCGGTCGAGCAGCGAGGGCAGCAGGCGGGCCTGGTTACTCATGTGTCATCCCTGTACACAACGGCCTGTCAGCCGCGCGCGCCCTGTGGCAGCTCGGCAACCAGCCGCAGCGAGGCGGTCAGTTCATCCAGCTGGTAGTGCGGGCGCAAGTAGGTCACGGCCTTGTACACGCCTGGCTTGCCGGGCACTTCGAACACCTCGGCGCGCGCTTCGCGCAGCGGGAACTTGGCCTTGGCCTCCTGGCTGGCGGTGTCGTCGAGCAGCACATAGCTGGCCAGCCACTGGTTGAGGAAGCGCTCGACATCCATGCGCGAGGCAAAGCTGCCGATCTTGTCGCGCATGATCGCCTTCATGTAGTGGGCGATGCGCGAAGTGGCGAAGATGTATTGCAGCTGGGCCGACAGGCGTGCGTTGGCGTTGGCGATGTCGGTGTTGTACTGCTTCTGTTTCTGCGCCGACTGGGTGCCGAAGAACGCGGCATAGTCGGTGCCCTTGCAGTGCACCAAGGGGATGAAGCCCAGGTCCGACAGCTCTTTTTCGCGGCGATCGGTGATGGCGATTTCCGTCGGGCACTTCAGGGCGATTTCGCCGTCGTCGGTCTTGAAGGTATGGGTCGGCAGGCCTTCGACCAGGCCGCCACCTTCCACGCCGCGGATGGCCACGCACCAGCCGTAGCGGGCGAAGGCGTCGGTGACGCGGGTGCCGAGGGCGTAGGCGGCGTTCATCCACAGGTACTTGTTGTGGTCGCGGCCATCGACGCTTTCGACGAAGTTGAATTCTTCCACCGGCGTGGTATCCGGGCCATACGGCAGGCGACCGAGCACGTGGGGCAGGGTGAGGCCGACGTAGCGCGAGTCTTCCGAGGCGCGGAACGACTTCCACTTGGCGTATTCCACGGTGTCGAAGATCTTCGCCAGGTCACGCGGGCCGGACATCTCGGTGAACGAGTCCCAGCCGAACAGCTCGGACGAAGCGGCCGAGATGAACGGCGCGTGCGCCGCCGCCGCGACATGCGAGATCTCTTCGAGCAGGTACATGTCTTCGGGGTTGCGGTTGAACTCGTAGTCACCGATCAACATGCCGAAAGGCGCGCCACCGAAGGTGCCGTACTCTTCTTCGTAGACCTTCTTGAACAGCGCGCTCTGGTCGAATTCGCTGGCGGCCTTCAGGTCGCGCACCAGGTCTTTCTTCGAGGCATTGAGCAGGTGGATCTTCAGCGTGGTGCTGGTCTCGGTCTGGTCTACCTGGTATTTCAGGCCGCGCCAGGAGGCTTCCAACTGCTGGAACTCGCGGGCGTGCATGATCTCGTTCATCTGCTCGGAGAGCATCGCGTCGATTTCGGCGATACGCGAATCGAGCACGGCGATCAGGTCCTTGCTCGGGGTCATCTCACCCTCGAGCACCTGGTTCACCAGTTCGCCAATCAGGTCGCGGGTGCGGTTGCGCTCGGTGTCGGAGCGGGCCACGCGGCTTTGCGAAATGATGCTGTCGAGCAGCGAGGGCTGTGGTGCGAAGTTTTCCACTTCGACCAGGTCGCCGGCCTGTTGCGGTGCGGTTTGCTTGTCGGTCATGTTCGGGCTCCTGCTCAGGCGCGATCGTCGCTGGACGGGTCTTTCACTTCGGCTTCACGGCCGAATTCCTTGCCCAAGGTCTTGAGCTTTTCGGTGTTCTGCAGCACGTCCATCAGCAGCTCTTCGAGCTTGTCGTTGCCGCCCATCTTGTTGCGCAGGTCGGCCAACTTGTTGCGCACTTCCAGCAGCTTGCGCAGCGGCTCGACCTGCTTGACCACGTTCTGTGGCTCGAAGTCTTCGAGGCTGTTGAAGTTCAGCTCCACGCCCAGCTGGGTACCGTTCTTGGCCAGGGTGTTGTCGACGCGGTAGGTCAGGCGTGGCTTGATGCCCTTGAGCACACCGTTGAAGTTGTCGCGGTCGATGTACACGAACTTGCGGTCCTTGAGCTTGGGCAGCGGCTCCAGCGGGTTGCCGGAGAAATCACCCAGTACGCCGACGACGAAGGGCAGCTCCTTTTTCTCGATGGCATCGCCGATGTCCACGTCGTAGGTGATATGGACCCGAGGCGCGCGAACGCGGTCGAGTTTGTGCTGAGTGCTTTCCTTCTTCGCCATCGTGTTCTCCAGTGCGAGCAATTCGCTGCGAATCATTGCGCGGCCCGGTGCCGGGCGCTGCGCGTTACAGTCCTTCGATCGTCAGCAGCAGGCGCTGACGGATTTCGTCGTTCATTTCCAGGATGTTGTCCCGGCCTACCAGTTCTTCGAAGCTGGTGTTGCCGGCAATCTGCGTGCTGCTGCGGATGACCGAGTCGTCGGGAAGTTCCGAGCGCACCGGCGAGCTGATGACGCAGAACGGCAGGTCGCCAAAGCCCTTCAGGCGCTCGAAGCTCAGGCCGTAGCGCAAGCCCTCGAACAGCCGCCCAAGGCCAGGCGACTTGCTCAGGCAGTAGAACAGCACCAGGTAGTGCACCACGAAGCGGTACAGCTCGGCGCTGCTGCGGTTGGGGTCTTTGATGACATTGCGAAACCGCGCCAGGTCGAAGGCGTGGAAGCCCACTACCCAGCGGGTCGGGCTGGTGATGCGGATGACCTGGCCGCTGTGTTCCAGGGTCTTGTCGTATTCCAGCGGGAACAGTTCGGGGGTGGTGCTGATCAGGTTGAGCGGTACTTCCAGCTCGGTGACCAGCTGGAACGGCGCGGCCGAGCCGATACGTTCGTAGAGTTCGACCAGGGCCTGGAAGTGGCCCTGGGTTTCGCGCCCGCTGCTGCGCTGTGCGCCTTGCAGGTATTCGCCAAACAGGGTTTGCGGACGGATCAGCGGTGCCACGGTGGCAAGGTAATCCGCCGCCTGCGCCTTCAGCGCATCGGAGATCGCCCGCGTCTGGCTACGCAGCTTGATCAGTGCTTCGACATCGAATGTCTGTGTCATTGGTGCATCGTCCATGTGCCTGCTTGATCGTCCTGAAACGCCGGTGGCGTGGACTTGAAAAATCGCCTTTCGGCTGCAGCGAATTTGAGTGCTGGCATATGAATATTGTGTTGCCAGCAATGCCGAGTAGGGCACCTCGCTGCGGAAGAAGTTCCGGCGAGGGGGGTGATTTTTTCCCCGTTTTGAGACGCGACGCAATAATGGCGCGATGATATTGACAGCGTGTCTTGGGCGCAGAATATGGGGGGTCAAGCCCTAAAGACTGGGTACGAAAGGGGCTGGAAAGCGATGAAAATCGTTGGCAAAAGATTTTTTCAAAAAGTGAATCCGGTCTCATTTTTTGCGCTGACCGCTTTCTCGCGGAGGTGTTGGCGAGGCGCCTCAGGATGATGGCAATGCGACGGAATGTGCCGCGCGGAAAGAGTGTTATCAGGCGTGATTCATCCGTTTGGATGGTGACTTTTGAAAGCTCGCGCGCTCCCTCGGAAATAGCGTCGACCCCCGGGCCTGTGCCGCACCTGCACAGGCAACGGTCTTACCGAAAACCTTGAAAACGTGCGCGATCACTGTGGGAGAGGGCACGCCCGTTCCCACAGGAACAGCGCCGGCCCCAGGGTTTGTGCCCTACCTGCAGCAACAATTGCCTCAGCCAAAACCGTGAAACCTGCACGGCCCCTGTGGGAGCGGGTTCACCCGCGAACACCGGCGTAGCCGGTGCCATCCTCATGGTCGGCGGCCTGCTCGGGTCATTGCCGGAGTAGTGCAGGTCAAGCAAAATGAGCGCATGGACGAGAGCAACCTACTGCAAGGAATCAGCATGATCGACCTGAGAAGCCCGGATGCAATCCTGAGCGACTACGCAAAGCGTTACGCCCATTTGCTCCCCGAACTATCGCCGCAGTTGCAACAGCGCATGGCCTACATGCCGGAGCCCGACGCACCAAGGCTGCCGCTGACAAAGCCCGCCTGGCTGAGCGACCGATCCTGCACGTTGACACCAGGCCAGGCGATAGACCGCGCGCAGGGTGCATTGCTGGGCCTGGCGATTGGTGATGCGGTAGGCACCACCCTGGAGTTCCGGCGCCGCGATCAGGGGCAGGTCAGCGACATGGTCGGCGGTGGGCCGTTCCGCCTCGCGCCAGGTGAGTGGACCGACGATACCAGCATGGCGCTGTGCCTGGCAGACACCTACGCAAGCCAAGGCAAGTTCGATTTCGCGACCTTTGCCGATGCCATGGTGCGCTGGTACCGGCAGGGCGAAAACAGCGCCAATGGCCGCTGCTTCGACATCGGCAATGTCACCCGCCGAGCCCTGGAAGGGTGGGAGGCCCAAGGGCTTGCGTGGATGGGCAATCTCGAGGCCTCGACAGCGGGCAACGGTTCGTTGATACGGCTCGCGCCTACGGCCATTTTCCGACGCCACTCGCTGTCGGCAACCTGGTGGGAGAGTGTGACGCAGAGCAGCGTGACCCATCGCGCGATTGAGGTCTCGGAGTGCTGCAAGTTGTTCGGTGCACAGCTGCATTTGGCGCTCAATGGCGCGGACAAGGAAGAGGCGTTGTCGCCGAAGGTGCGCCCCCTGCAGCCCCGGGCCTTGATCATCAATGCCGGGGAGTACAAGCACAAAACCCGTGAGCAGATTCGCTCGTCAGGGTATGTGGTCGATACCTTGGAAGCAGCGCTCTGGGCTGTGTGGAATACGGACAATTTCAGGGATGCGATTCTGTTGGCTGCCAACCTTGCCGATGATGCCGACAGCGTGGCGGCGACGGCAGGGCAGATTGCGGGCGCCTTGTATGGGGTGTCGGGCATGCCGCCGGAATGGGTGGCCAAGGTTGCCTGGTCGCGGCACATTTGTGAACTGGCAAGCCGGTTGTTTGAACTCGCGCCTCAGGGGGATGAAATGGACGAGCTGCTATCTGGCAGTGAGTGATAGCACCTTTGATCAGGTAATGGCTCTCAACGCGTCAACTGCAGCCCGGCAAAATCGCAGTAGGTCGAACGTTAACAGGTCAGTTTATGCTCAGTGGCTTTTAGCCTGGAATTTTTTAAATGAACTCCATTCTTGTCCATTGATTAACGCCATATAGAATTTGGCAAAAGCCTCGCTAAGTTCATGGTCGTCTTGTAAGTTTGTTTCCTGTAGATAACGATACCAGGAGATGTCTCGCGCCTCTAAAGGTGCGTGGATTTCACCGTTCTCAGATTTCAACAGAAGGTCGCGAAGTAGGTTGAGCATGGTCATGGCGTCAGGATTCTGGTCCTTGATAGTTTCAAGCTTTTCGCGAAGCGCTCTGGCTGTAATTTTCAGTGTGTGCTTGTCCATTTAATGCCCGAGTATGCATAGTCCAGAGGGGCGCCGCTGTAAGTCCACGTCGCCCCGTCTCCAAGTTGCTGCGGCTTATCAACTGTCACCTTGTCGGTTTTCTCCGCCGTACTCGCTTTGAGCCTGACCAAGGTAGGCAACTCACCGCCCATCGACCTGGACGCAAATGTCCTTGCCGTCGATGACCTTGCATGGCCAGTTGTCGTTGATGTAGTGATCCGGCTTGAAGCACACCCGATCATCATTGACCCAGAACAACTGCCAGGCAGAACCCGATATCAGCAGCTTCGAGCAGGGCGTATAACCCCTGGCCAGCAAAGCCCCCGTAGTCAGAATCATCACCGCAGGGACGACATGGATCAGCGTTTTAATCGATATCCCGAACATCAACGCCTGGAAGCGGTGCAGCCGGGATGCAGGGGGTGGGTCGAACTTCTTGCCGGTCCAGGCGCAGATCGCGCTGCCAACGAGCAGGATGGCGAGTGCCGGTGGCGCCATGAGCAGGCCGAACGCGAGGTACGGTGTTTCCACGACCGGAGCGCCACGAAGCAGCCTGCCGTACAGCGGGAACAGGTAGTTGGTATAGGCATAAAGCGAGACGGCCCCTACCAGGAGCAATGCGATGAACATGGCGACGGCCAGCAGCCTCATCTTGAGAGGCGTAAGCCCGGGTGACATTTGTGAGGAGCGTGTATTCATTCGCAGAGCTT
Organism: Pseudomonas sp. FW305-E2; assembly: GCF_058782925.1. Taxonomy (NCBI): domain Bacteria; kingdom Pseudomonadati; phylum Pseudomonadota; class Gammaproteobacteria; order Pseudomonadales; family Pseudomonadaceae; genus Pseudomonas; species Pseudomonas sp. FW305-E2. Next base: position 138,879 of record NZ_JBYSYE010000008.1, read on the forward strand.
GGGCAGGTTGAACGTGGGGGCGATGGCAGTGAGGGCATCGATGGCAGCCTGAGGGCGCTTGGCCAGGTAGGCAAGTCTATTCCGTCGGGGCGCAGCTTGCGGATGACCCACCACTTGGCTTCATCGTAAAGCTCGTCGGCAATTCTACCCGCGATGTTTTTGGATGCCATAGCGTGGCGCATTGAGAGTCCTGCGCGCTCGACCTCGATTGGCGCTTGGCGGGTAGATCAACTCATGTCCATCTGGCGTTTCCGGCCCTTGCTGACCATCGCAGGGGCGATGCTCGGCCGCTGCCGCTAGGCAACGAACGGTGCCTGTTCGGTCCAATAGTACTCTTCGTAATCAACCAAGGTATGAACTCGCGAGTGGCCGAGTTCAATCAGGTAGTTGAATCGTCAAGCCGCGGGCCGACTGAATGGCCACGTAGTAAGCGTCCTTCAATACCCTGGCCAGCTCCGGGTCATTTTCCTCGAATTCCTTCGATGCAACAGCTCCAATCGTTAGCCTGTGCAGCTTGGATTTATCCTTTTCGGTACCGTCGAAAACTGCCCTGATGTACTTTAACTGGTCGACTATAGTCGCGTAAACCGTAAAGCCAGGAATGCGCTTTTGTCGGTCAATCGCCAGCGCAATTGCGTTATCTACATACTCCAGTGGTGTGGCTGGTTTCATCTCTCACCTGCTCATATTAGTTTGAAAGGTTATTTCCGATACAGGTTATTTGCATCGTTCCACGGAATGGATTTCGGTCCACGTGATGTGCATGAGTTGTATCGATATGTGTACGATTCTTGGCCGTTTTCACTTGGAGGCATGGGGCTAATGGCCTGCGGCTTTCAGCAGTGGCTCCAGTTCGACGCTCAGCTTCATCGCGGCAGGGTCTTGCGCCATCAGGCTGTCGATGATCAAGCGAAGCTTGAGTAATTTTTGCTTGAGTGTTTCGGTGTTCATGGTCAGTCCTGATTGGGGTAAGGAAATGCACCACTTCACCGCAACGTAAGAGGGCGCCACTCATTTGTTGGCAGGGTCAAACGTTCATGCAATGTCGGATTTAGTCAGCATTTATCTATGTGGCACTAGATGGCCGTGCCCCGATTTTTTCCTGGCTTGATGATTAGTAATTCATCGAGTTGTCTTTTGCGGCATTTTATCACGAAAGCCAGCGCCGCATCAGGATCATCCATGAAGGCATCAAATGTAGCTGGAGCGATGGCGTAATATTCTTCGTAGTCAACCATGCCGTTGCTGACGGGGAACGAAACGTAATACTGGCCAGCGTCTTCTTCGATGCCGATTGAGTACATGTGTTGACGACTGATGAAAAGATCTTTGAATTTCATAGGGGGCCTTCAAAAAAGGGGAGAGGTGCTGAACATCTTGGCGGAAATACCCGCCGCGTCTATGACGGCTTCACTGTTGCCGTCAGGTAGCTTGCCACCAGGGATCCAGAATTCGTTTGCACCGGCTTCATTTCCTGATGGAATCCGTAGATTCAACTGCTTCGGATCAGGGATGTCTACCCGGACCAGTGCATTGGTATCAAGAAAATTCTCAGGCAAGCCAAGGGCTTGCTCCAACGCGCGCTTGTCACCTGCTGTCTTGGCAAGTAGTTCGGTTGCTTCGTGGCCTGGCATGATGAACGACGTACCATCTCTCTGTGCGATGCCGTATTTCTCAAGGTTGGTCTGGGTCATGAAGCGTGAGGCGCCATTTTCGAATTGGGCCAAGTGTTGCGCGACATAATCTGGGTCTAGATAAGTGGTGGGGTCGGGCCTTTCGCCTTTGGCGATTGCAAGGATATCTTCTTCGGTGAATCCAGGTTTGTATTTGGGTTTTGGCGGCTCAACAGCCTTCTGCGATAGCTCGCGAGAGCGTCCGTTGGCAGGTAGTGGTTCAGTCTCTGCACGCTTGAATGGTGTGGCGTCACGTGCTTGAAGTTCAGCATGTGCCAGCAGCTTTTGCTCGTTCTTTGCCAGCCAGGCGGCCAGTTGCTTGTTGGACATTTCCGCCTGCAGCCGGGCACTGCGTATGGCGGGCGTTTCCATATTCCTCTGAATGCCCGCCTTTATCTGCCCGCGGGTCAGGTAGGTTACAATGGCCGTCAGCAGCAGCAACACCAGTTGCTCCTGGCCGCGGGCCAGTTGGCGCGCCGCACGCTCGACACGCTCCTGGGCCTGCGCCGCGGAACCGCCGCTCGGGTCCAGGCCAGCGGGCTTGAGGCCATCCTCGGCGAACCAGGCCGTGGCCATGCCTTGCTGAAGGGTCGACAGGCAGGCAGGCCCTGATAAAAATACTCGGCGATGGCGGACAGCCCCAGGCCCATGAGGATCAGGTTGCCGACCTGCAGGCCAATGCCGGCGCCGGCCACCGCGCCCGGCGCCGCGCCGACGCCAAAGGCGAACGCCCCGGCCACGCCACCGGCGAGCGAGCCAACCGCCACACTGCCACCGAGGATCATCGACACCTCTTTGACCAGTTGCAGCAGCACCGGCAGGATTTGCTCGATACCTATCGAGGACCACTTGCGCTTGAGGTTGTCCTGAATGATCGGGTAGGACAGGGCCATGGCCTGGCGCACGTTGTCGATACGCTGGCCACCGAGGTAGCCATAGGCCTGGTTGGCGCCATTGCTCACTCGTCGGCTGAAACCGTCCCAGGCCTCATGGGCGCTGTTCAGGCCGCTGTCGACGCTCTGGTTGAGCTCGCTGAATTTCTGCTCGAGATTGCGTTCGATGTCTCCCCAACTGGGGATGTTGGCTAAAAGATCCATTTTCGCTTCACTGTCCATGGAAGTGGCGGCGCTCGGCGGCGAGCGCAGCATGTCGCTTCAGACCTCAGGATGGGGGCGAAGTCCCGCGGAGCGCCCATTGTTCTCATGACAGGCGTGCGCGGCAATGATGGCAATTGAGCATCGCTGCACGGCTTTGTGGCTGACCGCATCCCGCAAGTGCCATTACGGCCGCGTTCGCAATGGCCATTTGCCGGAATTGGCCAGTGGCAAAAAATTTGAACCAATCCACGTTATGAAACATTTTTCTCCGCCAGTGGAGCTGATGCGTCAGGTAGCGCGACAGTTGGAGTGGGAGCTGTCAGGCATGGGCGCTGATCGACACCTCAAGAACCTTCTGCGACGGGCCGTTCGGCGATAGCTGGGGGCGCTTCCGGGCGCCAGTGAGGAAGATGAGGGATGGCGATATGATATTGCCTTGCAGGGCGGTATTGCCCGGTTTTCCTAGGCCTGTAGTGAGTTGACAGGGCAGCTTTTGCCGGTGTTTCCTTTGGGCCTTTCTGCCTGCCTGGCATTCGGAAATGTGAACCCTGTCGCATTTATTTCAATGCATGATGGCACTTTCCTTTCTGCAGGCAGTCGCATGATTCCGCAAGCACGCGCGTTATGCGCGCATGCAGAATACGCCCGCAAGATCAGGGTTGCAGCTGAGCATCGCAAGCGCGTGCTGGCCGTGTTTTCAAGGAGATTTCGCATGATCATGGACTTGGCCTCCGCGCTGCTGTCGCCACAGAACCGCCGCCTGTTCAAGTTTCACAACCTCGCCAACCCCGAGCAGGAGCTGCTGCTGGAAACCTTCAAGGGCACCGAAGCCCTGTCGCGGGCGTTCAACTACGAACTGCTGCTGGTCTGCGAAGACTCCGGCGTGCCGCTCAAATCCATGATGGGCCAGCACGTCAGCATCGAGATCGAACTGGCCGAAGGCGGCCCGCGGTACATAACCGGCTACCTCACACGCTTTGCCAGCATCGGCAGCGACGGCGGCATGGCACGCTATACCGCCACCCTCAACCCGTGGTTCTCGATGCTGAAGAACCGCTTCGACACGCGGATCTTCCAGGGCAACACGGTCGAGGAAGTGGTTACCGAAGTGTTCGCCCTGTGCCCGGCGTTTTCCCGCCACGAGTTTCGCCTGACCCGGCCACAGAAGCGCTACACCTACATCACCCAGTACCGCGAAACCGACTTCAACTTCGTCCAGCGCCTGCTGGAGGAAGAGGGGATGTTCTACTACTTCGAGCACACCGCCGAAGGCCACACCATGATCATCTGCGATGACTCCAGCACGCTGGTGGCCATCCCCGAGCAACCGCAAATCCGCTTCCACAGCGCCTCGGTCACCGAGACCGCCGACTCCATCACCCAGTGGAGCGGCAACCGTCAACTGCAATCCGGCAAGATGGCCACGCAAACCTTTGACTACCGCCAACCGAACAACCGCCTGCCGGTGGCGCTGAACAGCGTGAACAAGCAGGGCGATGTCGAGAACTTCGAGATCTACGACTTCCCCGGCCAGTACACCCACGGTACCTATGACGAAGGCGAAACCCTGCTGCGCCTGCGCATTGAGGCGCTGGAGCTGCGCGGCAAAAAGTTCGAAGGCGCCAGCAACTGCCGGGCCATGAAGCCGGGCTACACCTTCGAACTGCTGCAGCACTACATCCACGACCAGGGGCCGGTAGAAGACCGTCAGTTCCTGCTGATGAGCGTGGAAAGCGAAGGCCACAACAACTACCTTACCGGCCAGCAGGCCAGCTACTTCAACACCTTCAGTTGCGTGCGCAAGAAGATCCCGTTCCGCCCGCAACTGAGTACGCCCAAACCGACCATTGCCGGCCCGCAGACCGCGATCATCGTCGGCCCACCGGGTGAGGAGATCTTCACCGACGAACTGGGCCGGGTGAAAATCCAGTTCCACTGGGACCGCAATGGCAAGTACAACGACCACAGCTCGTGCTGGGTACGTGTCGCCCAATCCGGTGCCAGCGGTGGCTTCGGTAGCATCCAGATTCCGCGCGTAGGCGACGAAGTGGTGGTGGTGTTCCTTGATGGCAACCCGGACCGGCCGCTGATCATGGGCAGCCTGTACAACAGCACCAACACCCCGCCATGGTCGCTGCCGGCGAACAAGACCCAGAGTGGGTTCCTGACGCGGTCGATGAAGGGCAAAGGGTCGAATGCCAACTTCTTCCGCTTCGAAGACAAGGCTGGTGCTGAGCAGATCATCATGCACGCCGAGCGCAATCTGGATACGGAGGTTGAGGCAGATGACAGTCTCAAGGTGGGCGGGAATCGAACGATCAACGTCGAAGGCAAACATTCCGAAACGATCAAGCTGGAAACCAGTATTGCGGTGGAGGAGGGTTCGTACTTTGTGACGGTGGATCAAGGGGCAGTGAAAATTAAGGCTGCGACGTCCATCACGTTGGAGGTCGGAAGCAGCAAGCTGGAAATGAAATCGGATGGCACGATTACCCTGTCAGGCATCTCCGTGGACGTTGCAGGCAGCAAAATAATCAATTTGAACAAGTCTTGATTAGCGACAAGGAAAAGTCCCATGCGTAGAAACATCTACGACCGATTATCTGAACGGCGCGAACGCGAAGAATGCCTTGAGCGTGAGCGTCTAGAAGAGGAGGCTCGCAATGCGGAGCCCCCTCCACCAGAGCGTTTTCTTACAAATGAATTGAGTTTCGTTCGTCCAGAAAATTTAAAAGACAAGACGTTTCACGTCTTCACGCTGACGGACATCGGACCTAGCCCCTTCTCGTTCGTCGTGGGGCGTTCGCCAGTGGAACCGGGTACGGACTTGGAGACGCTTGCGCAACAACTGCTTGGTGAGTTGAAAAAGACGTTGTCCCATGTTCAGTGGATCGAGCCGGTTTCCCCGGTAGAAGTAGCTGGATTGGAGGCCCGACGTGTCGAGTTTCGTTGGCGACAACAAGGCCAACCGGTTCATCAAGTACAGCTGATTTTTCTGCATCAGGATGAGTACAAGCGGCCTTTGCTCATGCAAATTACTGGTACGAGCAACAGTCCCAAAGGCATGACGGCGGAGGAGCGTAGTGCTTTCGATACGTTGGTTGAAAGTCTTCAACTGCGCTATCTGCCCGCGAACGAGGGGGATGCTGAACAGGCCGAATCAGCATGACTGCGGCTGCTGCGAGATTAGATGATCCAATCGAGCACTCCAGCGCTTTAGGTGGATTGCTTGCTGGCTTAGCAATTGGTGCAGGCGCGGTACTCATAGGTATTGCCGTTATCGGGACCGGCGGGCTTGGGGCTGTAGCGCTAGCCGCGATGGTTGGCGCGGGAGCAGCTACTGGCGCTGGAATCGGTCAACTGATTGGTAGCCTATCTTTCGCTTGTAGTGAAACAGGGCAAATACGATCAGGCTCAAGTAACGTTTATATAAATGGGAAGCCTGCTGCGAGGGCTCATCTGGATAATGCCGAGTGTTCGGATCATCCAGGGGGGCCTAAGATATTGGCCCAGGGCAGTGACTCGGTTTATATCAATGGTCAGCCTGCGGCTCGAGTCGGTGACCGGACAGTTTGTGATGCAAAAATAAGTGCTGGCTCCCCTAATGTGTGTATAGGAGGGGGGACAGCGACGACTGATGCAATTGACCCGGAAGTTCCTGTTTGGCTTGAGCGTTCGGTGATGGCGTTGGGGCTGGCTAGTGCTTTTGTACTGGCAAGTCCAGTGTTGGTGATGGCGGGGTTGGCAGGTGGTATTGCTGGCGGAATGGCTGGACATTGGGCTGGCGGCGAGCTTTTTGGTGAGGGCTCTGATGGCCAGAAGCTGATGGCGTTTGGTGGTGCTCTGCTTGGGGGGGGCATCGGCGCGAAAGGCGGAAGAGCATTTGACGCCCGATATGAGATCCGGTCTCATGGTTTCGGTTCTAACCTCGGGAATGTTAAAGTTGTTAGACGGGCTGCACCTCCACTTACACCTAAGAAAGGAATATCTCCACAGCTTTACCAGAAGTTGCGAGCGAAGACGCCCAGCAGAGAAATCCAGGCGATGGTGAATAAGGATGTTGTATTACCCATGAAGGATCCAGCGCTGCCGGGGCTGGAAGTTACAAAGCCGTTGCATGCTGATCATATCGTCCCGATGAAGACGATTACAGAAATGAAAGGATTTGATAAATTGACATTTGAACAGCAAGTCGAGATATTGAATTACAAGCCTAATTTTCATGGGTTGAGTGAAACTGCTAATACCTCGCGCGGCGCTAAAACCTACTCAGAATGGACTCGGTATAAAAAAGGTGGAGTAGATGTTGACGCTGGTTTCAGAAGTAGTATGATGGAGCGAGCGATGAAATTGGAAGTTGAGTTGCAAGAAATGATATCTGGTGTCTTGTAGGAAAAATTAGATGATTACTCTTGATGATATTTTGCAAGATCTCAGTGTTGAATTTTCTGGCCGTAAGTTGTGCTTCGATCTCAAAGACATCCCTCAAGATGTCGTCTTGCCCGCAAGTTGGGAGGGTTTTGGGCTTGGTCTTGATCTTGCGCCTGTATATCCTGAAGGTTGGGATTCATTTTTAAATGAGTTTCCAACAACGCTCGCGCTATTCAAGGACTGCTTGCTGGGCACCGTATTATTGATAGATGCTGAGATTGAAATGGTGTATGTCTTTCATGATGGCGCCAGTTTCTACTATTATGTAGGGGGGAGGCCTGTGGAAAGGACTGAGGCTGGGGAATTCAAGCACCTTCCCAGTAGGCTTCAAGATTTTTATCGTGAAGTGCATGATGGGTACACTTTCTTTCCGGCGCGCTCAATGGGGCCGCAATGCCTTAGTGACCAGTCACGTGTTTCCGACTTAGTTGATGAGGAGGACGACTCTTTTGCTGATAAGTGGATTACGGTATTCTCGAATGGCGCCGGAGACTATGTCGCGGTAGAGGCCGACAAGCAAGATGATACGGAAGGCTTGATATGGTGGCATGAAGATCCTGTGACTCCAGAAATGGGGATTGATATTTTTGAAGTTATGGATGCATGGATGGCAATATTCCTAGAGGATACTAAGTCTCGCAATGAGTTGATAGTTAAATTTCATTGATTATTGTTAATTATGGCGATGCTGAGATGTTTATTAAACTACTGGCTTCGCTCCGTTTTCAATGTGCCGTGATTTTTCTTGCTTGCCGAAGCCAGGGGTGACATTGGCTACGGCTCGAACAGAGAGTGCCGTAAGGCCGCAGTCTGTTCGCGCGCGCCACCATTGGTCGTTTTATTATCAAGCTCAATCTGGAAACCCATTAGCAATTCACCTGCGACGATGGCTTCGTGCTGTTGTTTTGACATAAGGTTTAATTGGTTCGTATGCTGTGTGGTTTTGTTTTTTAAAAATTGTTAGTGTGTTATCGCTTGGGGAGAGCTATCATTTTCTTGCAAATTCTTAGTTTTTACGTCATTTGACTAACTTAACTAATGCACTGAACAAGACCACCACGCTGGAGCGCAAGCCCGACGGCGAAGTGCTGCGCATCAGCCACCCGGACGGCACCACGGAAAGCTTCACCTACAACGTCTACGGTCAGGTGCTCAGCCACACCGACGGCAAGGGCCAGACCACCCGCCTGATGCGCACGGCCCGCGGCCTGCCGAGCAGCCGCCAGGATGCCAAGGGCCAGCGGGTTCGCTACGAGTACGACAAGGCCATGCGCCTGACCGCGCTGGTCAACGAAAACAACGCCACGTACCGCTTTGCCTACGACGCTTCGGACCGGCTGAGCGAAGAAGTGCGGGTGGATAACCTGACCCGGCGTTTCAGCTACGACGTCGGTGGCCATCTCACACGACTGGATGAGATTGGCTATGGCGAAAGTGCCGAGCGGCCCGAGCGCCATACGCTGTTCGAGCGTGATGCCATTGGCCGTTTGGTCGCCAAGATCAACCGTGATGCGAGCCAGACATTCGCATACGACGACGGTGACCGGTTGCTGAGCATCGAGCGGCAACCGACCGGGATCGGCAAGCAGCTTGGGATCACGGAAGAAAAGCTGGAATACACCTACGATCTGCTCGGCCGGCTGACCAAAGAAATCACCCCTGACGGCACGCTCGGCTACGAGTACGACCCGCTCAGCAACCTGACCACGCTGACCCTGCCGGATGGGCGTAAGGTCAATCACCTGTACTACGGCAGCGGTCACCTGCACCAGCTGAACCTGGATGGTCAGGTGATCAGCGACATGGAGCGCGATGACCTGCACCGCGAGGTGTACCGGACCCAGGGCAAGCTCACCAGTTGCTTCGGTTATGACGCCATGGGGCGCAAGGCCTGGCAGTTTGCCTCGACCTTGCCGGCCGACAAGCTTTCGCAGGTGCACAACACCGGCATCAATACCTCGTTGCTGGTCGAGCACGCCTACAACCCGATCCACCGCCGTTACCAGTACGACCCGGCCGGTGAACTGGTGCGTACCCTTGACAAGCTACGCGGCGAGATCAAGTACGAGTACGAAGCCAATGGCCAATTGCGCAGTCGCGATACCGGCTCGCTGATCGGCAGCGAGGAGTTCCGCTACGACCCGGCAGCCAACCGCCTGGACTTCAATGCGCGGCAGTTCGACAAGGTCAAGGACAACCGGATCAAACAGTGGCGGGATCAGGAGTATCGCTACGACCCGTGGGGCAACCTGATCGAGAAGCGCTCGGGGCACAGCAAGCTGCAGTACTTCAGCTATGACTGCGAGAACCAGCTGGTGCGGGCGGAGACGTTGGTCAATGGCAAGCTGGAAAGCCAAGGCGAGTATCGTTACGACAGCTTGGGGAGGCGAATAGCCAAGCAGGCTGAAATCAATGGCGAGGTCGAGCAGAAGCGCTTCCTCTGGCAGGGGCTGAGGATGCTGCGTGAGGAGACACCTACGCAGAGCATCTTGTACCTGTACGAGCCGGGTAGCTATGCGCCGTTGGCGCGGGTTGATCAGGTTGAAGGGGAAGGGCAGAAGGTCTATTACTTCCATACGGACCAGATTGGTACGCCGCTGGAACTGACGGACAGTGACGGGCAGATCGTTTGGCAGGCGACGTATCGGTCTTGGGGTTCGATAGAGCAATTGGTTGTCGATGATGTCGAACAAAATTTACGCTTCCAGGGGCAGTACTCAGATAATGAAACTGGACTGCAATATAATACTTTCAGGTACTACGACCCTGAAATAGGCCGTTTCAATAGCCAAGATCCCATCGGTATATTAGGTGGTTGCAATTTTTACGGCTACGCTAGCAACCCCATCAGTTGGGTAGATCCATGGGGGCTTTGTGCTGACAAGGACTGGGGCGCTTATTACTCGAGCAGGACGGGTACTCGCCCACCAGTTACCATGGAGAGACCTCATGCTCACCACATAGTATTCAAAGGTGAGTTCGCCCGCTCTCCTGCAATGCAGAAGGCGCTTGAGCGTAGTAGGGCTGTTCTCTCGAAGTATAAGATTGATCCCGTACATGATACATCTGCGATGATGTGGGCTGAAAACCAAGGCCACACCATTGCAAATGCAAGAATGGTAGCTAGTAAGCTGGAGGCTGCAGATAAAGTAATCATGGCGCAAGATATGTCTTTTAGTAAAGCTGTTGCTGCCATGAAAGGCGAGTTGCAAAAAATTGGTGTAGAAGTTTTTGGTGGATGAACAGGAGAGCGCAATGAATTGGCATGCATTAGAGAGCACAGCTTTAACCTTAGTTACGAAAGCTCTGCAAGATTTGAGTGCGGAACATCCGGATGAGCAGTTCTACGCTTGCGCGCTTTATACGGATAGTAGCGCTATGACCATGGCGGTCGCGGTTAATTCCGTTGAGGCACTCGAGGAGAAACTTGAGGGGGAAGGTGAAGAGGAGCGTGAAGAGCTGATGCCCTACTATAAGTGGGCTTCTTCGGAATGGAAATACGAGGGGTGGAAGGGGGAGTATTTCAAAGATGTTTGTAAGGACCTGAGAGAGGCAAGTGATCGAAGCGATATCTCACGTTTTAAAGAAAAGCTGCACTCACTCATGGTCAATATTTTAAGTTCTCTGCGGAAGGAAGGTTTCTTCACATCCTTCAAGATTCAGGAGCCAATTCTCTTTGTCACCGTTACGGATGATGATAATGCAGAAGAGCTTGAAAATAAAACAGCTGAACTTCTCAATTCTTCAGAAAAATATAACTATTTTATCAGAAGGTTTGATGGTTGAGCGCTGTTGCTGGGGCGCATAATGGCGGGCGGGCTTCACAAAATCGGGAACATAGTATCGAGCATTAACATTCGGCTTTGAATTTAGTGAGAGCGCTCACGGCCAGCTGAGCGCGGTGATCAACTGCAACGGCGACACCGTGCGCAGCTTCAGCTACGCCGACGGCTTGACGGTGACCCACAGCGACGCGCTGGGGCTGGGCTGCCACTACCGTTGTCAAACCCAGGGCGGCAAGCCGGCGGCAAGCCGTGAGCCCACCACCGCGTGGTCGCCTGCCGCGACTACGGTGGCGAACTTTACGCCATCGAGCTGGGGGGCGCGACCGACTTCCATAACCTATGACGTGTATCGTCAAGGTGAGAAAATCCTTGACGGTATTTTTGCGAATTAAAATGACTAAGGGAAAATGTAGTTATGAATCCTCCTAGTGAACTAGTAGCGTTCATGAGGGAAATGAACTGCTGGGAGACTGAGTTCTTTGACCAGCGTAAAAAAAACCTGGCTCATGGGATAGAAGATTCTCAGCTAAAAGAAAAGTATGCAAAACAACTTGAAGAGATACTTGATAAATATGCCGTTAAGGATAAGTCTAACTATGGGCGACTTGTAGATCTTGGGTGCACTAAACCTGCCGCTTATGATCCTGCCACTGATGAGTTAGAGGTTTTGGATGGGGGTGGAAAAACGCTGACAATTCAAGTGCAGCAAACTAAAGGTGCTGAAACATGCTCCAAGATGTATTTAGTGTCTAAAGATGGTGCCTGGAGAATAAAGAAAAAAGAAGTTTTAAGTTTTGATGATAAATGGCGCCGCTCACCGCTGTAAAGTTTCGTGTTTTTGGTTTGGTAATAAGGTTAATTGGTTTTTTGCTGCAAGCTTTTGTTTTTTAACAATTAATATTATGTAGTCGCTTGGAGAGAGCTATCATCTTCTTGCAAATTCTTATTTTGTATGTGATCAGACTTCCGTAACTAATGCGCTGAACCAAACCACGTCGCTGGAGCGCAAACCCGACGGCGAAGTGCTGCGCATCAACCACCCGGATGGCACTGCAGAAACGTTCACCTACAATACCCTTGGTCAGGTACTGAGCCACACCGACGGCAGAGGCCAGACTACCCGTTTGCAGCGTACCTCGCGCGGGCTGCCAAGCAGGCGCCAGGACGCCAAGGGCGAGTGGATCCGCAAGGCCCTGCGCCTGGCCGCACTGGTCAACGAGAACAGCGCGGTTTACCGCTTTGCCTATGACGCGGCGGACCGGCTAAGCGAAGAAGTGCGGGTAGATAACCTGACCCGGCGCTTCAGTTACGACGCCGGTGGCCACCTGCTGCGCCTGGACGAAATCGGCTACGGCGAAACCGGTGAGCGACCAGAGCGCAGCACGCTGCCGACACCATCATCGATGCGACCTACAAGTCCAAGTACCTGTGGTGGAACACCCTGGCCCAGGTCGAGCGCAACCAGGACTGCTCGGGCAAGAGTACGTACTACCGCTATGACGAACGCCAGCACCTGGTGGCGGTGACCGATGCGCTGAACCAGACCACCACACTGGCGCGCAAGCCCGACGGCGAAGTGCTGCGTATCAGCCACCCGGACGGCACCACGGAAAGCTTCACCTACAACGTCTACGGGCAGGTGCTCAGCCACACCGACGGCAAGGGCCAGACCACCCGCCTGATGCGCACGGCCCGTGGCCTGCCGAGCAGCCGCCAGGATGCCAAGGGCCAGCGGGTTCGCTACGAGTACGACAAGGCCATTCGCCTGACCGCGCTGGTCAACGAAAACAACGCCACGTACAGCTTTGGCTACGACGCTTCGGACCGGCTGAGCGAAGAAGTGCGGGTAGATAACCTGACCCGACGTTTCAGCTACAACGTCGGTGGCCATCTCACACGACTGGATGAGATTGGCTATGGCGACAATGCCGAACGGCCAGAGCGCCATACGCTGTTCGAGCGTGATGCCATTGGCCGCTTGGTCGCCAAGATCAATCGTGATGCGAGCCAGACATTCGCATACGACGACGGTGACCGCTTGCTGAGCATCGAGCGGCAACCAACCGAGATCGGCAAGCAGCTTGGGATCACGGAAGAAAAGCTTGAGTACACCTACGATCTGCTCGGCCGGCTGACCCAAGAAATCACCCCCGATGGGACGCTAGCCTACGAGTACGACCCACTCAGCAACCTAACCACGCTGACCCTGCCGGATGGCCGCAAGGTCAACCACCTGTACTACGGCAGTGGGCACCTGCACCAGTTGAACCTGGACGGCCAGGTCATCAGTGACATGGAGCGCGATGACCTGCACCGTGAGGTGTACCGCACTCAAGGCAAGCTCACCAGTTGCTTCGGTTATGACGCCATGGGGCGCAAGGCCTGGCAGTTTGCCTCGACCTTGCCGGCCGACAAGCTTTCGCAGGTGCACAACACCGGCATCAATACCTCGTTGCTGGTCGAGCACGCCTACAACCCGATCCACCGCCGTTACCAGTACGACCCGGCCGGTGAACTGGTGCGTACGCTGGACAAGCTACGTGGCGAGATCAAGTACGAGTATGAAGCCAATGGCCAGTTGCGCAGCCGTGATACGGGCTCGCTGGTGGGCAGCGAAGAGTTTCGTTATGACCCGGCGGCCAACCGGTTGGACTTCAATGCGCGTCAGTTTGACAAGGTCAAGGACAACCGCATCAAACAGTGGCGGGATCAGGAGTATCGCTACGACCCGTGGGGCAACCTGATCGAGAAGCGCTCGGGGCACAGCAAGCTGCAGTACTTCAGCTATGACTGCGAGAACCGGCTGGTGCGGGCGGAGACGTTGGTCAATGGCAAGCTGGAAAGCCAAGGCGAGTATCGTTACGACAGCTTGGGGAGGCGAATAGCCAAGCAGGCTGAAATCAATGGCGAGGTCGAGCAGAGGCGCTTCCTCTGGCAGGGGCTGAGGATGCTGCGGGAGGAATCGCCTGCGAAGAGCATCTTGTACCTGTACGAGCCGGGTAGCTATGCGCCGCTGGCGCGAGTCGATCAGGCTGAAGGGGAGGAGCAAAAGCTTTATTACTTCCATACCGATCAGATCGGTACGCCGATCGAGCTGACCAATAGCGAGGGCGAGATCGTTTGGCAGGCGACCTATCGCTCGTGGGGCTCGGTAGAGCAGCTAGTAGTTAGTGAGGTGGAGCAGAATATACGATTCCAAGGTCAATATTTTGATTGCGAATCGAGCCTGCACTACAATACTTTTCGATTCTACGATCCAGAAGTTGGACGATTTGTGAATCAAGACCCAATTGGATTATTGGGAGGAGCTAACCTGTATAGCTATGGAGTCAATCCGATATCTTGGATTGATCCTTGGGGATGGAGTGCAAAGCCTTCACATTCCCCTGATGTTGCCAAATGGCTAGATAAAGGTGGTTCTGTGCATATGGAGATTGACGGACGAACATGGGTTTATAAAGATTGGGAGGGTAATGTAGTAAGGTATCCCGACGGCCATCCTGACTTTACTCCTTTTGAACGACAGCAAGTTGATGTTCCTGACTTGAAGGGGAATCACGGTAAAAATCCTGGTGGTGATTTTGGCAAGGCAGATGCACTTGCACCTCAGGGTAAGGCAGACTATTCGAAAAATACTTGGCATCATCATGAGAATATGAAGACGATGCAGGAAGTTCCTAAAAAAATTCACAACAGGTTCACCCCATTCGGGTGGTGTTAAGAATATGAAATCAAGCTGTTAATAGGGTCGAAAAATGCCTATAGTTTACAAAGCTGGTTTGACTGATGCTGAGATAAACTCACTTGAGGCAGCAGTTAATGTTACTTTGCCTAGTGCGTATAGAAACATACTGGCACGCATGAATGGTTTTTATTTGACTGATCCTGATTTTGGGCAGTTGCCGTTGAAGTCTGTTCAAGACGGGGAGGTGAGTTTTGATCGTTTGTTTGGGGTTATACCGGGAGAGGAATGCAACGATATTATTAGCTTTAATCAAGAATTTATTTCTGAGTTGGCATTTGTTAATGGCGTTTTGGCGATTGGGGAAGATGGGGGAGGGAACCCTTATGTGATAGTTACTGAGCCTGGGCGAGAAGGGGTTTATTATTGGGATAGAACCCACTTGCACGAATCTGACTCCATTAATAAATATGATATAGCGGAGCAAGGTGATAGCGGTCATCTTTATAAAATAGCAGAAGGTTTCGATGATTTTTATTCTTTGATTTTAGCGTCGCTGCCCGATGACGTTGAAATGATTGAAGAAAACTGAGGTGGGTGGTGATGGGGTGGCATCGATTCAATCGAAATATGGCGAATATTGAAGGGTGCGATTTTTTTGATCTTGACCATAATAATGTTTCGAACGTTGCCTTTCGGGTGGTCGTTTCGTCAGTGTCGGCTGTTTAATAGAATGCAGGTTTATCTGGCTCTGCTAGATGTTGGTAGAGCCAGCCTCTTGTTAACATGGAGTCCCTAGGTTGTGCTTAAGAGTATTGTATAAGTGCAGTCAGCTCGGAGGGCAGCCACTACACCCCCAAAACCGCGACAGCCTGTTCTTCCTCTTTTTCTACTTCGGTGAAGTACCGGACACCAACAGCGAAGTGCCGCTGCAATGAATCACCGGCTGTACCCGCGTGCACCTGCACTACGACAACCCGCTGGGGCGCCTGACCGGCATCAAACGTGTGGTGAACAACGAAGCGGTGGAAACGCTTACCCAGTACCGCTACGACGAACACGGCCAGCTGAGCGCGGTGATCAACCGCAACGGCGACACCGTGCGCAGCTTCAGCTACGCCGACGGTCTGATGGTGACCCACAGCAACGCGCTGGGGCTGGGCTGCCACTACCGTTGGCAAACCCTGGGCGACAAGCCGCGCGTGGTCGAGCACTGGACCAGCGACGGCGAGCAATACCATTTCCGCTACGACCCGTGGGGCAACCTGATCGAGAAGCGCTCGGGGCACAGCAAGCTACAGAACTTCGCCTATGACTGTGAGAACCGGCTGGTTAAAGCTGAAACGTATGTTGGTGACAGACTGGAAAGCACCGGTAGTACCGGTATGACAGCCTGGGACGGCGGGTGGCCAAACAGGCTGAAATCAATGGCGAAGCCGAGCAGAAGCGCTTTCTCTGGCAAGGCTTGCGAATGCTGCGGGAGGAAACGCCTGGGCAGAGCATCTTGTACCTGTACGAGCCGGGTAGCTATGCACCGTTGGCGCGGGTTGATCAGGTTGAAGGGGAAGGGCAGAAGGTCTATTACTTCCATACGGATCAGATTGGAACCCCACTGGAGCTGACCGATAGCGAGGGTGAGATTGTCTGGCAGGCGACATATCGCTCGTGGGGTGAGATAGAGCAGCTAACGGTCAATGGGGTAGAGCAAAATCTAAGATTCCAGGGGCAATACTTCGACCGCGAGACTGCGCTGCATTACAACACTTTTCGTTATTATGATCCGGCATTGGGGAGATTTGTAACACAAGATCCTGTTGGTTTGTTTGGTGGTGATAATCTTTATCAGTATGCGAAAAACACTCAGTCCTGGATAGACTCATTAGGGCTAGCGTGTGATAAGTGGGATGTTAGTACCCATCAGGCAAACAAAAATGCAGTTAAAGGGAAGAATCTAGGCCTGGACTCACATCATGTTGGGCAGAAAAATTTGATGAAAGACCTTGTCGAGGGCTACGATCCTGCTACAGGGCCTGCTATGCTGGTACTCCGAGTAGGACATACAGTTTCTAAAGAAGGTGTGGGAATTGTGTCTAGAAGTAGTATAAATCCCAGGACAGGACTCCCTTTTACTAGTGCTCCTGATGTGGTTGCGCGCGACATTAGAGAACTTAGGCGTGTTTATCCAGAAGTGCCAAATGAAAAGCTGCAGCAGCTAATCGCTCTGAATAAATCTATGTATCCAGAAATGCGGAAGTAAAGGGAGGAATTTATGGGTGATAATAAATTTGTTGATGCTATTTATTCCGAATTGTTTGAGAAAAATTTCCCTCAATATAAAAATTCTCTTACTAAACCCGTCAACGGAGATAAGGACTCATATGCTCGTGCGCGTAATGCTCTAGCATCGCTAGATGATACTCAAAGGTATGATATCATTAACTTTTTTAAAGTTGTTATCGCAGACAGCGCTTCTGTAGTGCTTGGGACGTTGGATGGTGTCCATTTTCCGGATGACCTCGAGGGCGATTTTGTTGTAAAATTAGATGGTGAAGATATTCAGGGTGACTTGCAGGATATATTTATCGAAAAATCTCAGCAAGATGGTATTTATGATTGATTTTTTGAGGCATTTTTAGTCTGGATTCGGTTTTGTTTTTATGTGGCATTGTTGAAAGATAGATATTGAAAAAGCTATTGAAAATAGTTGGGGTGCCAGCTTCAACTATTTTTCCGTTAGCCGATACTGTCGAGCGGCTGGAATGAAGCTGCCTTAGCTAATATAATTATTTTGTGTCATTGTCAAAAGTCACGTTCGCTAAACGTGTATAGGTGATTGTGCGGGCCTGTATCCAAGGTGGCTCATTACCTCCTGCAAACCCTCGACAATCTAGAGAAGTGCCAGACACCAACACCGAAGTGCCGCTGCAGCGTATCGAGAACGTCCTCGGCCACTTCCTGCACTTCACCCGCACGCCCGACGGCAGACTGACCGACATCAGCGCCACCGGCGGCACCCGCGTGCACCTGCACTACGACAACCCGCTGGGTCGCCTGACCGACATCAAGCGCGTGGTGAACAACGAAGCGGTGGAAACGCTTACCCAGTACCGCTACGACGAACACGGCCAGCTGAGCACGGTGATCAACCGCAACGGCGACACCGTGCGCAGCTTCAGCTACGCCGACGGCCTGATGGTGACCCACAGCAACGCGCTGGGGCTGGGCTGCCACTACCGTTGGCAAACCCTGGGCGACAAGCCACGTGTGGTCGAGCACTGGACCAGCGACGGCGAGCACTACCACTTCCGCTACGACCTCGATAGCCGCACCAGCTGGGCCACCGACGTACTTGGCCGCGAGTTGGAAGTGCAGTACAACGCCGACCACCGCGTGGTCGCCAGCCGCGATTATGGCGGCGAGCGTTACGCCATCGAGCTGGACGAAAACGGCAATATGGTTGGCCTGACCTTGCCGGACGGTAACCGCCTGCAATTCAAGTACGACGAATTCTCCCGCTTGCTCGAAGAGACCGACCCGCTCGGCCGCAGGACCACCTACGAGTATCACCACCTGACCACACTGGTGACCCAGGTCAGCTACCCGGATGGCAGCACCTGGCGAGCGCGCTACGACGACAAGGGCAACCTGCTCGCCGAATTCGATGCCCTCGGCCAGATGACCGAGTACCTGAACAGCGATGACGGCCTGCCGCACACCATCATCGATGCGACCTACAAGTCCAAGTACCTGTGGTGGAACACCCTGGCCCAGGTCGAGCGCTACCAGGACTGCTCGGGCAAGAGTACGTACTACCGCTATGACGAGCGCCAGCACCTGGTCGCGGTAACAGACGCGCTGAACCAGACCACCACGCTGGCGCGCAAGCCCGACGGTGAAGTGCTGCGCATCAGCCACCCGGACGGCACCACGGAAACCTTTACCTACAACGTCTACGGTCAGGTGCTCAGCCACACCGACGGCAAGGGCCAGACCACCCGCCTGATGCGCACGGCCCGTGGCCTGCCGAGCAGCCGCCAGGATGCCAAGGGCCAACGGGTTCGCTACGAGTACGACAAGGCTATTCGCCTGACCGCGCTGGTCAACGAGAACAACGCCACGTACAGCTTTGCCTACGACGCTTCGGACCGGCTGAGCGAAGAAGTGCGGGTGGATAACCTGACCCGGCGTTTCAGCTACGACGTCGGTGGCCATCTCACACGACTGGATGAGATTGGCTATGGCGAGAATGCCGAACGGCCGGAGCGCCATACGCTGTTCGAGCGTGATGCCATTGGGCGTTTGGTTGCCAAGATCAACCGTGATGCGAGCCAGACATTCGCATACGACGACGGTGACCGGTTGCTGAGCATCGAGCGGCAACCGACCGGGATCGGCAAGCAACTCGGGGTGACCGAGGAAAAACTGGAGTACACCTATGATCTGTTGGGCCGGCTGACCAAAGAGATCACACCCGCTGGCACCTTGGGCTATGAGTACGACCCACTCAGCAACCTGACCACGCTGACCCTGCCGGATGGGCGCAAGGTCAATCACCTGTACTACGGCAGCGGCCACCTGCACCAGTTGAACCTGGACGGGCTGGTGATCAGCGACATGGAGCGCGATGACCTGCACCGTGAGGTGTACCGGACCCAGGGCAAGCTCACCAGCTGCTTCGGTTATGACGCCATGGGGCGCAAGGCCTGGCAGTTTGCCTCGACCTTGCCGGCCGACAAGCTTTCGCAGGTGCATAACACTGGCATCAATACCTCGTTGCTGGTCGACCACGCCTACAACCCGATCCACCGCCGTTACCAGTACGACCCGGCCGGTGAACTGGTGCGCACCCTCGACAAGCTACGCGGCGAGATCAAGTACGAATACGAAGCCAACGGCCAGTTGCGCAGTCGTGATACCGGCTCGTTGATCGGCAGTGAGGAGTTCCGCTACGACCCGGCAGCCAACCGCCTGGACTTCAATGCGCGGCAGTTCGACAAGGTCAAGGACAACCGGATCAAACAGTGGCGGGATCAGGAGTACCGCTACGACCCGTGGGGCAACCTGATCGAGAAGCGCTCGGGGCATAGCAAGCTGCAGAGCTTTAGCTATGACTGCGAGAACCGGCTGGTTAAAGCTGAAACGTATGTCGGTGACAGACTGGAAAGCACCGGGCAGTACCGGTATGACAGCTTGGGGCGGCGCGTGGCCAAGCGGGCTGAGATCGATGGTGAGATCGAGCAGAAGCGCTTCCTCTGGCAAGGCTTGCGGATGCTGCGCGAGGAGACACCTGCGCAGAGCATCTTGTACCTGTACGAGCCGGGTAGCTATGCGCCGTTAGCGCGGGTCGATCAGGTGGAAGGGGAGGAGCAGAAGGTTTACTACTTCCATACGGATCAGATTGGAACCCCGCTTGAGCTGACGGATAGCAGGGGTGAGATTGTCTGGCAGGCGACGTATCGCTCGTGGGGCTCGGTAGAGCAGCTATTAGTGAGTGAGGTGGAGCAGAATATACGATTCCAAGGTCAATATTTTGATTATGAATCAGGTCTGCACTACAATACATTTCGTTGTTACGATCCAGAAGTTGGCCGATTCGCAACTCAGGACCCAATCGGGCTAACAGGCGGTATCCATCTATATCAATATGCCCTGAATCCAAGTGCCTATGTTGACCCGCTCGGGCTTTCATTTGGATCCGGAAAGGGAACACATAATGCAATTGCAACTTTGTACGACAGCAGCGGAAATGTGAAAGCTACTGGTATTTGGCAAAGTGGAAATATGACGCCGGATGAGGCAGCATTAGGGTTTCCAAAGAGCACCCTTGCTACTCATACAGAGGCGCGCATTACCCGTGAATTGAGCCCCCAAGCAGTTCCCGGTGACAGACTTGTTATTGAGGGTGAATATCCGCCGTGCAATAGCTGTAAAGGTAAGATGAATGCATTTAAGGGCTCCACCGGTGCTGATGTCGAGTACAGATGGGCGTCAGGCGATGGCACAACAACAGAGGTTTGGAGTGCAAAAAGTAAGAGAACACAAAAAATATCTGGCTCTGGGTGTGGTTAAGAATGGAGGTTTCTATGAATAATTTCGTCGCATCAAACATCGAGTGTTATGAAGAAAACGATGTTTTAGTAGTTGCTATTGGTGATGATGGTGCTGATCCTGTAAATTATGTAATAATCACTCGTTTAGACGACGAAGATAATTTGAGTGTTGATGAAGGTATTGGGTTGCAGGTTTCTGGTTTAAGCTATGAAGTGGCGGGAGCTATAAAAAAAATAGTGTTGGCGGAGAGTGGTCTTAGGGTTGAGATCAAGCCACAGTTCATTAAGGATTTTGGTGGCTCAGCTGTTAATGTTAAATTTAATGATGGAGTTTTAGATCTGGCAGGTGGGATCTCTTCTTTGCGAAAATCCCTGCAGGAGCTTTTTAATGGTAGTGCAGTTGAGTTAGTTATTTAGATTTGATCGTTTAATATGTGCGAGCTATGTAAGGCTAGAGTTATGGGATTGAATGTATTTCTAAATATATATTTTCTGACGGCATGGCCGCGAAGTCCCGTTCGTGACCCTGCAACCGGGGCAGCGCATCTACAACCCGCACGAGCAGGTGTACCTGGTGTGTACCGAGGGTGGCCACTACATCCTGCAGACCCTCGATAACCTGTTCTTCTACTTCGGCGAAGTGCCAGACACCAACACCGAAGTGCCGCTGCAGCGTATCGAGAACGTCCTCGGCCACTTCCTGCACTTCACCCGCACGCCCGACGGCACACTGACCGACATCAGCGCCACCGGCGGCACCCGCGTGCACCTGCACTACGACAACCCGCTGGGCCGCCTGACCGACATCAAGCGCGTGGTGAACAACGAAGCGGTGGAAACGCTTACCCAGTACCGCTACGACGAACACGGCCAGCTGAGCGCGGTGATCAACCGCAACGGCGACACCGTGCGCAGCTTCAGCTACGCCGACGGCCTGATGGTGACCCACAGCAACGCGCTGGGGCTGGGCTGCCACTACCGTTGGCAAACCCTGGGCGACAAGCCACGTGTGGTCGAGCACTGGACCAGCGACGGCGAGCACTACCACTTCCGCTACGACCTCGATAGCCGCACCAGCTGGGCCACCGACGTACTTGGCCGCGAGTTGGAAGTGCAGTACAACGCCGACCACCGCGTGGTCGCCAGCCGCGATTATGGCGGCGAGCGTTACGCCATCGAGCTGGACGAACACGGCAATATGGTTGGCCTGACCTTGCCGGACGGTAACCGCCTGCAATTCAAGTACGACGAATTCTCCCGCTTGCTAGAAGAGACCGACCCGCTGGGCCGCAAGACCACCTACGAATATCACCACCTGACCACGCTGGTGACCCAGGTCAGCTACCCGGATGGCAGCACCTGGCGAGCGCGTTACGACGACAAGGGCAACCTGCTCGCCGAATTCGATGCCCTCGGCCAGATGACCGAGTACCTGAACAGCGATGACGGCCTGCCGCACACCATCATCGATGCGACCTACAAGTCCAAGTACCTGTGGTGGAACACCCTGGCCCAGGTCGAGCGCTACCAGGACTGCTCGGGCAAGAGTACGTACTACCGCTATGACGAACGCCAGCACCTGGTCGCAGTAACGGACGCGCTAAACCAGACCACCACGCTGGCGCGCAAGCCCGACGGCGAAGTGCTGCGCATCAGCCACCCGGACGGCACGACGGAAAGCTTCACCTACAACGTCTACGGTCAGGTGCTCAGCCACACCAACGGCAAGGGCCAGACCACCCGTCTGATGCGCACGGCCCGCGGCCTGCCGAGCAGCCGCCAGGATGCCAAGGGCCAGCGAGTTCGTTACGAGTATGACAAAGCGCAGCGCCTGACCGCACTATTCAACGAAAACAACGCCACGTACAGCTTTGCCTACGACTCCAGCTCCACACCCATTCCGCTTCTCCCCCCCGACTGGTTCCGCTGGGCGGAACCACATTCGTTTGTGATCCCGCGTCACTCGCGCTTATCTGTGAGCCAAGCACGACCTGCCTCACCTGTCGTGACCTGAAGGCGAACAACAAGAACGGGAAACCACCCGCGCGAGGAGACTCCACATGTCCCGACATCAGCATATCCAGGCCTGGCTCGCCGACGTGGCCAGCGACCTGCACGCGATCCGTCACGATATCCACGCTCACCCGGAACTGGGCTTTGAAGAAAGCCGCACCTCGGCATTGGTCGCCCGACTGCTGGAGGAATGGGGCTATGAAGTGCACACCGGTATCGGCAAGACCGGCGTGGTCGGCGTGCTGCGCAATGGCAGCAGCCCCCGCCGGCTGGGCCTGCGCGCCGACATGGACGCGCTGCCCATCCACGAAGCAACGGGTGCGGCATACAGCAGCCAGCACCCAGGCTGCATGCACGCCTGTGGTCATGACGGGCACACCACCATGCTGCTTGGCGCCGCGCGCTACCTGGCGGCCACCCGGCAGTTCGACGGCACGCTGACACTGATCTTCCAGCCGGCCGAGGAGGGCCAGGGCGGGGCCGAGGCGATGCTGGCCGACGGCCTGTTGGAGCGATTCCCATGTGATGCGCTATTCGGCATGCACAACATGCCAGGGCTGCCGGCCGGGCACCTGGGGTTTCGTGAAGGGCCGATGATGGCTTCGCAAGACCTGCTGACGGTGACCCTGGACGGGGTGGGTGGCCATGGCTCGATGCCGCACCTAGCCGTCGACCCGCTGGTGGCGGCCGCCAGTGTGGTGATGGCGCTGCAAACCGTGGTGGCGCGCAATATCGATGCGCAGGAGGCGGCAGTGGTCACCGTCGGCGCGTTGCAGGCCGGCGAAGCGGCCAACGTGATCCCGCAACAGGCGCTGTTGCGCCTTAGCCTGCGCGCGCTGAACGCCGAGGTGCGGGCGCAGGCCCTTGAGCGGGTGCGGGCAATCATCGTCAGTCAGGCCGAGAGCTTTGGCTGCCGCGCCAGCATCGAGCACCGCCCGGCCTACCCGGTGCTGGTCAACCATGCCGCTGAAAACGCCTTTGCCACCCAAGTAGGGGTCGAGTTGCTGGGCGCCCAGGCGGTGGATGGCAACACCCGCAAGCTGATGGGTAGCGAAGACTTCGCCTGGATGCTGCAGCGCTGCCCAGGGGCCTACCTGTTCATCGGCAATGGTGTATCGCGGCCGATGGTGCACAACCCGGCCTACGACTTCAACGACGACATCCTGCTGACCGGCGCCGCCTATTGGGGCGCGCTGGCAGAGCGCTGGTTGGCACCTGCCTGATTGTCCCTTTTTGACCACTGCCGCTGGAACCCGGGCGCGACTGCGCCTGGGCGATCACCCAATCATTGTGTGGAGTGTTCCCTATGCAGACTTCGAGCACCGGCGTGTCGCGTACCCGGCAAGTGGTGGCCGCCGTTATCGGCAACGCCCTGGAATGGTATGACTTTATCGTGTATGGCTTTCTGGCCAGCATCATCGCCCGGCAGTTCTTCCCGTCCGACGACGCGTACGCCTCGCTGCTGATGGCCCTTGCCACCTTCGGCGTCGGGTTTTTCATGCGCCCGGTGGGCGGCGTGCTGCTGGGCATGTATTCCGACCGCAAGGGCCGCAAGGCGGCCATGCAGATGATCATCCGCCTGATGACCGTGTCCATCGCCATGATCGCCTTCGCACCCGACTACCTGGCCATCGGCATGGCTGCGCCGCTGCTGATCGTGGTGGCGCGCATGCTGCAGGGCTTTGCCACCGGTGGTGAATACGCCAGCGCCACGGCGTTTCTGGTGGAAAGCGCGCCTGCCCACCGCAAGGGCCTGTATGGTTCGTGGCAATTGGTAGGGCAGTGCCTGGCGGTGTTTTCCGGGGCGGCAATGGTGGCGTTGGTTACCCACCTGTGCTCGCCTGAGGCGCTGGACAGCTGGGGCTGGCGCATCCCGTTCGTGCTGGGCCTGCTGATCGGGCCGGTCGGGCTGTGGATTCGCAAGCATATGGAGGAGCCTGAGGCGTTTGTCGAGGCGCGTCGCCATGCCAAGGGCCAGTCGCCCAGCCTGTGGCAGGTGCTGCGTGAACACCGGCGCAGCCTGCTGGTGTCGATGGGGTTGGCCTGCGGCGCGACGGTATCGTTCTACGTGGTGCTGGTGAACATGCCGACCTTCGCCCACAAAAGCCTGGGCCTGCCGCTGGACCAGGTGCTGCTGGTGCAGATGCTCGCCGTGGGGCTGATGACCCTCGTGATTCCGTTGTCCGGGGCGCTGTCTGACCGGCTGGGGCGGCGCCCGGTGCTGATGGCCTTCACCCTGACGTTCTTCGTGATGGTCTACCCACTGTATGTGTGGGTGGCCGCTGCGCCTTCCCTGGAGCGCCTGTTGGTCATGCAACTGCTGTTGTGCACGGCCATCGGTGGTTTCTTCGGCCCGGCGCCTACTGCCCTGGCCGAACAGTTCCCGGTCCAGGTGCGTTCCACCGGCGTGTCGGTGGCCTACAACGTGGCGGTGATGGTGTTCGGTGGCTTTGCCCCGTTGATCGTGACCTGGCTCACCCAGGTGCTCGGCACCCCAGTGGCGCCGGCGTTCTACGTGCTGTTTGCCTGCCTGCTGACATTGCTGGGCACCTATTGCCTGAAAGAAGCACCGCGGGCAGTCAAGCCTGCCGCCTTCAACCTTGGAGTAAAACCGTGAAGCCGCTAGCCATCGACCCCATTGTTGCCCTCGATGCCGAAGCACTGTCCCAGGCCATCCATGCCCGCCAGTTGTCATGCCGGGAAGTGATGCAGGCTTACCTGGGGCATGTCGAGCGCTTCAATCGGCAGGTCAATGCACTGGTCTCGCTGCGCCCGGCCGAAGTGCTGCTGGCCGAGGCCGAGACGCGTGACCGCGAACTGGCCTGTGGCCATTCGCGCGGCTGGATGCATGGCATGCCGCAGGCAATCAAGGACCTCGCCGCCACGGCCGGGCTGCGTACCACGCTCGGCTCGCCGCTGTTTGCCGAGCAGGTACCCGAACAGGATGCGATCAGCGTGGCGCGGGTGCGGGCGAGCGGGGCATTGATCATGGGCAAGAGCAATGTGCCTGAGTTTGGCCTGGGCTCGCAAAGCTACAACCCCTTGTTTGGCACCACTACCAACGCCTACGACCCGTCGCGGGTGGCGGGTGGCAGCAGCGGTGGGGCTGCAGCGGCGCTGGCCATGCGCTTGCTGCCGGTGGCCGACGGCAGCGACATGATGGGCTCGCTGCGCAACCCGGCGGCGTTCAATAACCTGTTCGGCCTGCGCCCATCGCAGGGCCGCGTGCCGCATGGGCCGGCGCCCGAGCTGTTCGTGCAGCAGCTGGCCACAGAAGGGCCGATGGGCCGCAGTGTGGTCGACGTGGCGCGGCTGCTGTCGATACAGGCGGGTGTTGATGCCCGGGCGCCGCTGTCGCTAAGCGAAGGCTGGCGCGATTTTACCGTTGGCTTGCCGCGCGATTTTCGCGGTGTACGGGTGGGCTGGCTGGGCGACTACAACGGCTATCTGCCGATGGATGACGGGGTAATGAGCCTGTGCGAGTCGGCGCTGGCCGACTTTGCCGAGCTGGGCTGCCGGGTCGAGGCCTGCCAGCCGGCATTCGACCTGGCGCGCTTGTGGCAATGCTGGCTGACCCACCGCCACTTCCTGGTGCATGGCAACCTCGGCGCAGCCTATGCCGACCCTGGCAAGCGCGCATTGCTCAAGCCCGAAGCACAGTGGGAGGTGGAAGGTGGCTTGCAGCTGAGTGCGGCGGCGCTGTACCAGGCTTCGTTGGACCGCAGCGACTGGTACCGCGCCATGGGCAAGCTGTTCGAGCGTTACGACTTCCTGCTGTTGCCCTCGGCCCAGGTGTTCCCTTTCGATGCACGCCAGCCATGGCCGGCGGTGGTCGGGGGGCGGGCAATGGACACCTACCACCGCTGGATGGAAGTGGTGATCGGGCCGACCTTGGCCGGCTTGCCGAGCATCAGCGTGCCGGTGGGGTTCAATGCCGCCGGGTTGCCCATGGGCCTGCAAATCATCGGCCCGGCGCAGGCCGACCATGCCGTGCTGCAGTTGGCATATGCCCATGAACAGCTCACCCGCTGGGTGGCGCGCTGCCCGCCACAACGCCTGCTTGCGCCATGAAAGCATGGGCAGGCGCGGATCTTGCTGGCTATCCTGACCATCCCGCTACAAGGAGGTCATACCCATGGGCATCACGGCAGACAGCGGCGGCGTGCGTTCGGTGGAGCGGGCGCTGGCCATTGTCGACCTGCTGGGCGAACACCAGGCGTTGGGCCTGGAAGAACTGCACTACCTGACGGCGCTGCCCAAGGCCACGGTGTCGCGCATGATCGCCACCTTGCAGGCGCAAGGCTGGGTGTACCGCGGCCTTGCCGACCGGCGCTACCGGCTGTGCGCGCGACGCCTGTTCGGTGACCGCCAGTTGCGTTTCAAGCGGCGCCTGGTGGAAAGCGCAGCGCCCATGCTGCTGGAGCTGAGTGAGCGCACCGGGCTGGTCGCTGACCTGTCGTGTTTCGACGGCCAGCGGCTGGAGGTGATGGAAAGCGCCATCCCCCAGGTGCTGCGCAAGCGCTATCCGCTCACCAGTCAGATCGTTGGGCAGCATGCCAGCCTGTTTCATTCGGCGATGGGGCGGGCGTGCCTCGGGGAGCTGGCGGTGGACGAAGTGCAGCGCCTGGCGGCCCATGAGCGGCTGGGTGACGACGGGTTGTTGCGCGATATCGAAGAACAAGCGCACAAGGGCTTTGGTCAGCGCACCGAAGGCTACTGGGAATACCCGGTGCGCCTGCCGTTCCTGATCCGCGCCATTGCCTTGCCAGTACATGCCGAAGGGCGCCTGGTCGGCAGCATTGCCTTGCAATGGCCGCTGGATCAGGCGCCGGTGGAGCGGGTGTCGAGCCTGCACCTGAGCAGTTTGGCGACCACGGTGGGGGAAGTGCAGCGGGCCTTGGCTGTTTGATGTTTCCTGCACGGGTTTCTTCGCGGGTAAGCCACAGACGCGTGCATTGCCAGTACCGCCCACAGAACCTGCGGGCGTTACTGGCCCTCCCGAAATCCGCTAGGGCTCACCCCCGCCTGCTTGCGAAAGAACCGGCTGAAATACCCCACATCGGCAAACCCCAGCTCATGGGCGATCTCTTTCACGCTCAGGCTCGAATGCCCGAGCATGCGCTTGGCCTCCAGCACCAGTCGGGCATTGATCACATTCATCGGCGTCATGCCCAGGTGTTCCTGGCACAACCGCCCCAACGTCACCAGGGTCATGCCCAATTCGGCGGCGTATTCCGCCAGTGGCCAGTGCGCGCGGTAGTGCATGTCTACCAGCTCGCGAAAAGCCGTCAGTTGCTGGCTGCGTCTTGATACTGGGCGCTGCTCACCTGCGGGCATGTACGGCTCATGGCGCAGGACATGGATCATCAGTGCCAGCAATAGCGCCATGCTGCTGGCCACATGCTCGCGGGCGCGGTTGTGGTATTCCTCGCGCAGGGCCCGAAACAGGGGCAACAACGGGTCTTCATCGGCGGCCCAGTGGGGCAGGGCAATCACCTGTGGTTTGCGCAGTTGCACCAGCACGCTGGGTGCCAGCACCTGGGCGATGCTATCCAGCGGGTGCTGCGCAGCCGTGATTACCTGGCCTTCTACCTGGCTGGCCCAATGAAAACCATGCACCACCTGCGCCGGGACGTACACCACGCAGGGCGCATGAACCTGAAACCGGTCACTGTCGAACAGCACCTCGCCGCCACCGCTTTGCAGGTACAACAGCTGCAGCAAGCCTTCGTGACGGTGTGCGGCAATCTCCCAGTTGTGCGCGCCAGAGCGCTGGGATATCTGCTCCACATGCAAGGCTTCGTGCCACACCGGCTGCGCGGTTTCACCGTACAGGGCGTAATTGGGGATCTTGTTCATGGTGTTGTAATTGTTCTGTTCACTGCCCGCTACTGTGCCATAGCTGCACGCAGGCTTCAGGGCGCAGTGGGCAAATTGACGGGAATGTGGGGCTGGTTGCAGGTTTTGTCCATTCTGCCGGTGGGCCTGCCGGCCATAGCCTGTTGCCCAGAACAAGCAACGCTCTGGAGAGCAGCATGCACAACAACAAGATCCTTTCTCAGTGGCTAGGCCTGGAGTCGGCCGTATGCGTGGTGACCGGCGCGGCCGGCGGCATTGGCGCAGCGTTGGCCGCAGCCTTGGTGGAGCAGCAGGCCCACGTGGTGCTGCTTGACCGCGACCTGGACAAATGCCGCGAACTGGCGGCCACCCTGGGGGAACACAGTGCAGGCGAAGTCAGTGCCCTGGCCTGCGACATTGCCGACCCGGCCAGCGTGGAGCAGGCTGCGGCCCAGGTACAGGCGCTGCATGGGCGCTGCGATGTACTGGTCAACAATGCCAGCGTGCTGCGCCCCGGTGCGCTGGACACGCTAAGCCTGGAACAATGGAACCAGGTGCTGGCGGTCAACCTCAGTGGCTACCTTTTGTGTGCCCAGGCCTTTGGCCGTTCCATGCTGGACTGCGGCCAGGGCCGTATCGTGCATGTGGCCTCGATTGCAGCCCATTACCCGCAACCCAACAGTGGCGCTTACAGCGCGGCGAAGGCAGGCGTTAGCATGTTGTCGCGGCAGATCGCCGTGGAATGGGGGCCGCGCGGTGTGCGCAGCAACGCCGTATGCCCGGGTTTGATCCGCACGCCATTGTCGGCGGCGTTCTATGCCGACCCACAGGTGGCGCGCCGGCGTAGCGCCATGACCGCCAACCAGCGCATCGGGGAACCGCAAGACATCGCCGAAGCCGTGCTGTTTCTGGCCAGCCGCCGCGCCGACTATATCAACGGCGCCGAGCTGACCGTGGATGGCGGACTGGAAAGCATGCCCATGGCATTGATCCCGCGCCCTGGCTTCGAGGGGGCAGGCCAATGAATACGCGTAGCTGCGATGTACTGGTCATCGGTGCGGGTGCTGGCGGCCTGGCGACAGCCATCACGGCGAAAAAGCTTGGCCTGGATGTGATCGTCATCGAAAAGGAGGCGTGCTTCGGCGGCACCACGGCGTTTTCCGGCGGCGTGCTGTGGGTGCCGGGCACCCGGCACGGGGGCAATGACAGCCAAGCAGCGGCCATGACCTACCTGCGCAACGAAACCGGTGCCTGCTTCGATGCGGCCGGGGTGGAGGCATTCTTGCGCTACGCGCCGCAGATGGTTGAGTTTTTCGAGCGCGAGACGGCAGTCAAGTTCGTGCCCACGCTGTACCCCGATTATCACCCGCAGGTGGAAGGCGGCGTCGATGTGGGCCGCTCTATACTGGCCGCACCTTACGACATCCGTGGTCTGGGGCCCGACATGGCGCGGCTGCGCCCGCCGCTGAAGACCATCACCTTCATCGGCATGATGTTCAACTCGTCGAATGCCGACCTCAAGCACTTCTTCAATGTCACCCGTTCGTTGACCTCGTTCGCCTACGTGGCCAAACGCCTGCTGACCCATTTGAAGGAGCTGGCCTTGTACCGACGCGGCACCCAGGTCACCAGTGGCAATGCCCTGGCAGCACGGCTGGTACGCTCGGCACTGGACCTGGGCATTCCGATTCTCACAGGCACCCCGGCGCGGCAGTTGCTGCGCGAAGGGGCGCGGGTAGTGGGGGCGGTGACCGGGCAGGCCGGCAGCGAGCAGCGCATCGAGGCCCGGCGTGGGGTGGTGCTGGCCTGTGGCGGTTTCTCCCATGACCTGCAACGGCTGCGCCAGGCCTACCCGCATGTACGGCGTGGCGGCGAGCATTTTTCACCGGTGCCAGCGGGCAACACCGGCGATGGCGCGCGCATGGCCGAGGCGCTGGGAGCAAAGGTCGATATCCGCCTGCAGGCACCTGCAGCCTGGATGCCGGTATCGAAGGTGCCGGTGGGTGGTGGGCGGCATATTGCCTTTCCGCACTTGCTCGACCGCTACAAGCCGGGTGTGATCGGCGTGCTGCGTTCGGGGCAGCGATTCACCAATGAGTCGAATGCCTACCACGACGTGGGCGCAGCGCTGATCGAGGCGTGTTCCGACCAGGCAGAAACCGCCATGTGGCTGGTGTGCGACCGCCGCACCCTGGCCAAATACGGGCTGGGCTTTGCCAAGCCTGCGCCGATGCCGCTGGGGCCATTGCTGCGCAACGGCTACCTGCTCAAGGGCCAGACCCTGGCGGAGTTGGCCGGCAAGGCCGGTATCGATGCGCAAGGGCTGGAGCAGACTGTGCGCGAGTACAACCTTGGCGCTGTCCACGGCGAAGACCGTCAGTTCGGCCGCGGCAGCACCAGCTTCAATCGCTACCTGGCCGACCCGCAGCAACAACCCAACCCGTGCGTAGCGCCGGTTGGCGAGGGACCGTACTTTGCCGTGAAAGTGATCATGGGCGATCTGGGTACTTTCGACGGGCTGCGCACCCGTGTGACCGGTGAAGTGCTGGCGGCCGACGGGCAAGTCATCGACGGCCTGTATGCGGTGGGTAACGACCGCGCCAGCATCATGGGCGGCAACTACCCTGGGGCGGGCATCACCCTGGGGCCGATCATGACCTTTGCCTACATCACCGGGCGCCATCTGGCGGGTGTCGAGCAGGGGCTGGCGGCGGGCAACGCACGGGAGGTGGCGTGATGGACAAGCCTGTGGTCGACCACCGCAT
>NZ_JBYSYE010000090.1:0-3065 GCF_058782925.1 Pseudomonas sp. FW305-E2
CTTTTGTCAGATCGTTCTTTAAAAATTCGGATATGTGATAGATATAGACTGAACACCAGTTTCACTGCTGGTGGATCAGGCTAAGGTAAAATTTGTGAGTTCTGCTCGAAAGAGCAACGTACGAATTTTCGGCGAATGTCGTCTTCACAGTATAACCAGATTGCTTGGGGTTATATGGTCAAGTGAAGAAGCGCATACGGTGGATGCCTTGGCAGTCAGAGGCGATGAAAGACGTGGTAGCCTGCGATAAGCTTTGGGGAGTCGGCAAACAGACTGTGATCCAGAGATCTCTGAATGGGGGAACCCAGCCAGCATAAGCTGGTTATCTTGTACTGAATACATAGGTGCAAGAGGCGAACCAGGGGAACTGAAACATCTAAGTACCCTGAGGAAAAGAAATCAACCGAGATTCCCTTAGTAGTGGCGAGCGAACGGGGACCAGCCCTTAAGTTGGTTTGAGATTAGTGGAACGCTCTGGAAAGTGCGGCCATAGTGGGTGATAGCCCCGTACACGAAAATCTCTTATCAATGAAATCGAGTAGGACGGAGCACGAGAAACTTTGTCTGAATATGGGGGGACCATCCTCCAAGGCTAAATACTACTGACTGACCGATAGTGAACCAGTACCGTGAGGGAAAGGCGAAAAGAACCCCGGAGAGGGGAGTGAAATAGAACCTGAAACCGTATGCGTACAAGCAGTGGGAGCCTACTTTGTTAGGTGACTGCGTACCTTTTGTATAATGGGTCAGCGACTTATATTCAGTGGCGAGCTTAACCGAATAGGGGAGGCGTAGCGAAAGCGAGTCTTAATAGGGCGTTTAGTCGCTGGGTATAGACCCGAAACCGGGCGATCTATCCATGGGCAGGTTGAAGGTTAGGTAACACTGACTGGAGGACCGAACCGACTACCGTTGAAAAGTTAGCGGATGACCTGTGGATCGGAGTGAAAGGCTAATCAAGCTCGGAGATAGCTGGTTCTCCTCGAAAGCTATTTAGGTAGCGCCTCATGTATCACTGTAGGGGGTAGAGCACTGTTTCGGCTAGGGGGTCATCCCGACTTACCAAACCGATGCAAACTCCGAATACCTACAAGTGCCGAGCATGGGAGACACACGGCGGGTGCTAACGTCCGTCGTGAAAAGGGAAACAACCCAGACCGTCAGCTAAGGTCCCAAAGTCATGGTTAAGTGGGAAACGATGTGGGAAGGCTTAGACAGCTAGGAGGTTGGCTTAGAAGCAGCCACCCTTTAAAGAAAGCGTAATAGCTCACTAGTCGAGTCGGCCTGCGCGGAAGATGTAACGGGGCTCAAACCATGCACCGAAGCTACGGGTATCATCGTATGATGATGCGGTAGAGGAGCGTTCTGTAAGCCTGTGAAGGTGAGTTGAGAAGCTTGCTGGAGGTATCAGAAGTGCGAATGCTGACATGAGTAACGACAATGCGAGTGAAAAACTCGCACGCCGAAAGACCAAGGTTTCCTGCGCAACGTTAATCGACGCAGGGTTAGTCGGTCCCTAAGGCGAGGCTGAAAAGCGTAGTCGATGGAAAACAGGTTAATATTCCTGTACTTCCAGTTATTGCGATGGAGGGACGGAGAAGGTTAGGCCAGCCTGGCGTTGGTTGTCCAGGTTTAAGGTGGTAGGCTGAAATCTTAGGCAAATCCGGGATTTCAAGGCCGAGAGCTGATGACGAGTTGCCTTTAGGCGACGAAGTGGTTGATACCATGCTTCCAAGAAAAGCTCCTAAGCTTCAGATAACTGGGAACCGTACCCCAAACCGACACAGGTGGTTAGGTAGAGAATACCAAGGCGCTTGAGAGAACTCGGGTGAAGGAACTAGGCAAAATGGCACCGTAACTTCGGGAGAAGGTGCGCCGGCGAGGGTTAAGGACTTGCTCCGTAAGCCCATGCCGGTCGAAGATACCAGGCCGCTGCGACTGTTTATTAAAAACACAGCACTCTGCAAACACGAAAGTGGACGTATAGGGTGTGACGCCTGCCCGGTGCCGGAAGGTTAATTGATGGGGTTAGCGCAAGCGAAGCTCTTGATCGAAGCCCCGGTAAACGGCGGCCGTAACTATAACGGTCCTAAGGTAGCGAAATTCCTTGTCGGGTAAGTTCCGACCTGCACGAATGGCGTAACGATGGCGGCGCTGTCTCCACCCGAGACTCAGTGAAATTGAAATCGCTGTGAAGATGCAGTGTATCCGCGGCTAGACGGAAAGACCCCGTGAACCTTTACTATAGCTTTGCACTGGACTTTGAATTTGCTTGTGTAGGATAGGTGGGAGGCTTTGAAGTGGGGACGCCAGTTCTCATGGAGCCATCCTTGAAATACCACCCTGGCAACTTTGAGGTTCTAACTCAGGTCCGTTATCCGGATCGAGGACAGTGTATGGTGGGTAGTTTGACTGGGGCGGTCTCCTCCCAAAGAGTAACGGAGGAGTACGAAGGTGCGCTCAGACCGGTCGGAAATCGGTCGTAGAGTATAAAGGCAAAAGCGCGCTTGACTGCGAGACAAACACGTCGAGCAGGTACGAAAGTAGGTCTTAGTGATCCGGTGGTTCTGTATGGAAGGGCCATCGCTCAACGGATAAAAGGTACTCCGGGGATAACAGGCTGATACCGCCCAAGAGTTCATATCGACGGCGGTGTTTGGCACCTCGATGTCGGCTCATCACATCCTGGGGCTGAAGCCGGTCCCAAGGGTATGGCTGTTCGCCATTTAAAGTGGTACGCGAGCTGGGTTTAGAACGTCGTGAGACAGTTCGGTCCCTATCTGCCGTGGACGTTTGAGATTTGAGAGGGGCTGCTCCTAGTACGAGAGGACCGGAGTGGACGAACCTCTGGTGTTCCGGTTGTCACGCCAGTGGCATTGCCGGGTAGCTATGTTCGGAAGAGATAACCGCTGAAAGCATCTAAGCGGGAAACTTGCCTCAAGATGAGATCTCACTGGGATCTTGAATCCCCTAAAGGGCCGTCGAAGACTACGACGTTGATAGGTTGGGTGTGTAAGCGCTGTGAGGCGTTGAGCTAACCAATACTAATTGCCCGTGAGGCTTGA
>NZ_JBYSYE010000091.1:0-2519 GCF_058782925.1 Pseudomonas sp. FW305-E2
TTGGCCGGCACGGTGATGACGGTTTTGCCGTCGCTCAGCGTGAAGGTCAATGCACTGTGGTTGTTGATCGGCAGACCGTCTTTGTTGGTCAGCGTGATGGTGTAGGTGATCTCACCGCCTTCGGTGACCGAAGGCGTCGCGGTCAGCTTGGCCACTACTTCATCGGTGGTGTCAGTCACTTGAACCGAAGCGTTGCCGCCCAGTTGCAGGTTCTCGAAGGTGCGACCGTCTACATCCACAGCAGACGTGATGCCCAGGCTGATCTGGCCAGCGTCGTTGTAGACGTCATCACCCTGAGCAGCGTGGGTGTATGGCGCGCTGGTTTCGCCGGCCTTGATGGTGACCTGGGCATTGTTGCTCAGGGTCACGACCAGGTCGTGAGCCAGCGGCTGGTTGACGTGCACGGTGAAGGTCGGCTTGACGTTCTCGGCTACCGAAGTCTGGTCGGCCGTGATGGTGACCTTGACCAGGTCGCCTTCGCTGCCTGGGGTACCTGGCTCGTCGGTGACCGACGTGCTGACCGGGGTTTTGTCCAGGTTCAGGTTTTCGAACTTCCACGCATCTGCGCCGCTGACCGCGTCGATGGCATTGACCACCGGCGCGTTAGTGCCGACATAGACGTTGTCTGGTGCGGTTGCAGTCGCCGAGCCCGTGGTGCTGTTCGCTGCCACAACGACAGTGGTGCCGTCGGTCAGCTTGAAGTACAGCTCCGAGTGGTTGTTGATCGGCAGACCGTCTTTGTTGGTCAGCGTGATGGTGTAGGTGATCTCGCCGCCTTCGGTGACCGAAGGGGTCGCGGTCAGCTTCGCCACGACTTCGTCGAGGGTGTCGGTCACTTGAACCGAAGCGTTGCCGCCCAATTCCAGGTTTTCGAACGCAGCACCAGTGGCGTCCACCGCCGAGTTGATGCCCAGGCTGATTTCGCCAGCGTCCTGATAGACGTCATCGCCCTGCGCATCGTGGGTGTACGGCGCGCTGGTCTCGCCAGCCTTGATGGTGACCTGAGCATTGTTGCTCAGGGTCACGACCAGGTCGTGAGCCAAGGCGGTGTTGATGTGTACGGTGAAGGTCGGTTTGACGTTCTCGGCCACCGAAGTCTGGTCGGCCGTGATGGTGACCTTGACGATGTCGCCTTCGCTGCCTGGGGTACCTGGCTCGTCGGTGACCTGGGTGCTGACCGGGGTCTTGTCCAGGTTCAGGTTTTCGAACTTCCACGCATCTGCACCGCTGACCGCGTCGATGGCATTGACCACCGGCTGGTTAGTGCCCACATAGACGTTGTCCGGGGCGGTTGCAGTGGCCGAACCGGTGGTGCTGTTCGCTGCCACGACGACAGTGGTGCCGTCGGTCAGCTTGAAGTACAGCTCCGAGTGGTTGTTGATCGGCAGACCGTCTTTGTTGGTCAGCGTGATGGTGTAGGTGATCTCGCCGCCTTCGGTGACCGACGGGGTGGCGGTCAGCTTGGCCACCACTTCACTGATAGTGTCCGAGATCTCAACGGTAGCCGGGCCACCCAAGGCCAGCTTCTCGAAGGTGGCACCCGGAACTGTAGCGTCGGTAACACTGAGCGTGATGGAGCCTGCATCAAGATAGACGTCATCGCCCTGAACCGAGGTCTTGTACTCGACTTCGGTCTTACCGGCTTCGATCGTCACGGTGTCGCCGTTCGACAGGGTTACGGTCAACGGACGGTCCAGCGCCTGGCTAACTTTCACAGTAAAGGAAGGTTGCTGGTCTTCGGTCACATTTCCATTGCTGACAATGCTTACGGTGACGGTATCGATGCTGTCATTGATGACCGTCGAGGCGGGGGTCGGGTTCGGGGTCAGTTGCTCGAAGTTGCCGCCCGTGGCGTTCTCGATGGTGACGCTGACGGTCGAACCGTTGTTGTAGACGTCATTGGCCGGGGTCTGGAAATCAACGCTGCCCTGGGTTTTGCCGGCTTCAACGGTGATGGTCTGGCCGTTGGACAGGGTCACGGTCACCGGCGTCTGGGCAGGGTTGCTCAGGGTCACGGTGTAGGTGATCACGCCGCCTTCGGTGACCGACGGGCTCGCCGTCAGGGTCGCGGTGGTGGTGTCGACTGAGTCGTTGATCGTGGTCTGAGCTGGCGTCGGGTTCGGGGTCAGTTGCTCGAAATTACCGCCCGTGGCGTTCTCGATGGTGACGCTGACGGTCGAACCGTTGTTGTAGACGTCATTGGCCGGGGTCTGGAAATCGACGCTGCCCTGGGTTTTGCCGGCTTCAACGGTAATGGTTTGACCGTTGGACAGGGTCACGGTTACCGGCGTCTGGGCAGGATTGCTCAGGGTCACGGTGTAGGTGATCACGCCGCCTTCGGTCACGCTTGGCGAGGCGGTCAGGGTTGCAGTGGTGGTGTCGACCGAGTCGTTGATCGTGGTCTGAGCCGGCGTCGGGTTCGGGGTCAGTTGCTCGAAATTACCGCCCGTGGCGTTCTCGATGGTGACGCTGACGGTCGAACCGTTGTTGTAGACGTCATTGGCCGGGGTCTGGAAATC
>NZ_JBYSYE010000092.1:0-1682 GCF_058782925.1 Pseudomonas sp. FW305-E2
GGCAAAACCACCATCACCATCCCGGCTAACGGTACAACCGGCACTGCCACCGTCACTGCCCCGGACAACGTCTACGTTGGCACCAACGACCCTGTGATCAAATCGATCGCAACCGTTGAAGGCGCGGATGTCGGCAAGTTCGAGCAACTGACGCTGGACAAAACCCCGGTCAGCACGTCGGTTACCGACGAGCCGGGTACGCCGGGCAACGAAGGCGACCTGGTCAAGGTCACTATCACGGCCGACCAGACTTCGGTGGCCGAGAACGTCAAGCCGACCTTCACTGTGCACGTCAACCAGCCGCTGGCTCACGACCTGGTCGTGACCCTGAGCAACAATGCCCAGGTCACCATCAAGGCCGGCGAAACCAGCGCGCCGTACACCCACGCTGCGCAGGGTGATGACGTCTACAACGACGCCGGCCAGATCAGCCTGGGTATCACCTCGGCGGTGGACGCCACTGGTGCGACCTTCGAGAACCTCGAGTTGGGCGGTGCGGCTTCGGTTCAAGTGACCGACACCACCGACGAAGTGGTGGCCAAGCTGACTGCCACCCCTTCGGTCACCGAAGGCGGCGAGATCACTTACACCATCACGCTGACCAACAAAGACGGCCTGCCGATCAACAACCACAGTGCATTGACCTTCACGCTGAGCGACGGTAAAACCGTCATCACCGTGCCGGCCAACGGTACCGTAGGTACTGCTACCGTCACTGCCCCGGACAACGTCTACGTCGGCGCTAACGACCCTGTCGTGAAGTCGATCGCAACCGTTGAAGGCGCGGATGTCGGCAAGTTCGAACAACTGACCCTCGACAAAACCCCGGTCAGCACGTCGGTTACCGACGAGCCGGGTACGCCGGGCAACGAAGGCGACCTGGTCAAGGTCACCATCACGGCCGACCAGACTTCGGTGGCCGAGAACGTCAAACCGACGTTCACCGTACACGTCAACCAGCCGCTGGCTCACGACCTGGTCGTGACCCTGAGCAACAACGCCCAGGTCACCATCAAGGCTGGCGAAACCAGCGCGCCGTACACCCACGCTGCGCAAGGCGATGACGTTTACAACGACGCTGGCCAGATCAGCCTGGGCATCACGTCTGTTGTGGATGTAGACGGTCGCACCTTCGAAAACCTGGAGCTGGGCGGTGCCGCGAAGGTGGATGTCACCGACACCACCGACGAAGTCGTGGCCAAGCTGACCGCGACTCCTTCGGTCACCGAAGGCGGTGAGATCACCTACACCATCACACTGACCAACAAAGACGGCCTGCCGATCGACAAGCATGCGGCGCTGACCTTTACCCTGGACGATGGCAAAACCACCATCACCATCCCGGCTAACGGTACAACCGGCACTGCCACCGTCACTGCCCCGGACAACGTCTACGTTGGCACCAACGATCCTGTGATCAAATCGATCGCAACCGTTGAAGGCGCGGATGTCGGCAAGTTCGAGCAACTGACGCTGGACAAAACCCCGGTCAGCACGTCGGTTATCGACGAGCCAGGTACGCCGGGCAACGAAGGCGACCTGGTCAAGGTCACTATCACGGCCGACCAGACTTCGGTGGCCGAGAACGTCAAGCCGACCTTCACTGTGCACGTCAACCAGCCGCTGGCTCACGACCTGGTCGTGACCCTGAGCAACAATGCCCAGGTCACCATCAAGGCCGG
>NZ_JBYSYE010000093.1:0-1545 GCF_058782925.1 Pseudomonas sp. FW305-E2
GCATTCAGCTTGCCATTCACCGCTCTCACTCCAGATTCTAATCCCCCATCAAGACACAAGCGGCCTTGTGTCGCGATAGGGCCGCAAAGCGGCCCCAGTGGCTTACAGCGTGGTATTGCGCGTCTCTTTCAGGCACAGCACGGCAATCAGGCTGATCACTGCCGCCGCCGACACATAACCGCCCACCCAGCTCAACCCTCCCATGCTCACCAGCTTCTGGGCAAAGAACGGTGCCGCCGAGGCGCCAACGATGCCGCCCAGGTTATACGCCGCCGAGGCACCGGTATAACGCACGTGGGTCGGGAACAGCTCTGGCAGCAGTGCCCCCATCGGCGCAAAGGTCACGCCCATCAGGAACAGCTCGATGGCCAGGAACAGCGCCACCCCCGCAGTCGATCCCGAGGTCAGCAGTGGCTCCATGGTAAAGCCCGAAGCTATCGCCAGCAGGCCGCCGACGATCAGTACCGGCTTACGCCCGTAACGGTCACTGAGCCAGGCCGACAACGGTGTGGCCAGTGCCATGAACACCACCGCGAAGCACAGCAGGCCAAGGAACGTTTCGCGGCTGTAGCCCAGTGTGGTCACGCCGTAGCTCAGCGAGAACACCGTGGAAATGTAGAACAGTGCATAGCACACCACCATGGCCGCAGCGCCCAGCAGGGTTGGCAGCCAGTATTTCGAGAACAGGTCGACCACCGGCATTTTCACCCGCTCGTGGCGGGCAACGGCCTTGGCGAACACCGGGCTCTCTTCGAGCTTCAGGCGCACGTACAGGCCTACCAGTACCAGTGCGGCGCTGAGCAGGAACGGAATGCGCCAGCCCCACTCACGGAACTGCTCGTCGCTGAGCACCAGGGCCAGGGTCAGGAACAGGCCGTTGGCCGCCAGGAAGCCGATTGACGGCCCCAGCTGCGGGAACATGCCGAACCAGGCCCGTTTGCCTTCCGGCGCGTTTTCGGTAGCCAGCAGGGCCGCGCCACCCCATTCGCCGCCCAGGCCCAGGCCTTGGCCAAAACGCAGCAGGCAGAGAATGATCGGCGCCCACACGCCAATGCTGTCATAGCCCGGCAGCACGCCAATGGCGGTGGTGGATACGCCCATCAGCAGCAGCGAGGCGACCAGCGTCGACTTGCGGCCAATGCGGTCGCCGAAGTGGCCGAACAACGCCGAGCCCAGTGGCCGGGCGAGGAAGGCGATACCGAAGGTGAGGAAGGCGGCCAGCATTTGCGCGGTGCCCGACCCGGACGGGAAGAACACCGGGCCGATCACCAAGGCTGCGGCGGTGGCGTAGACGTAGAAATCATAGAACTCGATGGCGGTGCCGATGAAGCTGGC
This sequence comes from Pseudomonas sp. FW305-E2, assembly GCF_058782925.1. Classification (NCBI taxonomy): domain Bacteria; kingdom Pseudomonadati; phylum Pseudomonadota; class Gammaproteobacteria; order Pseudomonadales; family Pseudomonadaceae; genus Pseudomonas; species Pseudomonas sp. FW305-E2. The sequence goes on from NZ_JBYSYE010000093.1 coordinate 1,336, forward strand.
AGTGGCGACCCGCGCAGGCGAGTTGACGGGTGTGGCAGGCGCTTGGGCGTAAGTGCTGCTTGTCATTGAATAGGTCCCTGACAGTCTGGTCCGGCTCCATGGGCTTGGCCCGCAGTGGCGTGCCCTGTAGAAGGCACGGTGACGCGGACGCCGGAGCGTTTTGTTGTGTGCGCCCGACTGACGATGGCCCAAGGGGGGTAGGGGCGGGGG
>NZ_JBYSYE010000094.1:0-1397 GCF_058782925.1 Pseudomonas sp. FW305-E2
GCAAACCCGCCCATCAACCCTGGGTAATGGAGCTGGGTGCAGCGCTGGGCATCAAGGTCGAGCCGGCGCTGGAAGCCTGAAAGTCGCCGTACACATCTAAAGCCTGGCGCAGTCCTTGTGTGGCCTTGTGTCGCGATTGGGCTGCGCAGCAGCCCCAAAATTTCAGCGCAGATGCACACATTGCTGGGGCTGCTGCGCAGCCCAATCGCGACACAAGGCCGCTCCCACAAAGGGCCGGTACCGGCGCAAGAAACAGGTACTCCCATTGCAGTCACCCGTCATGGCAAGATCAGCACTGGCCCTGATTGCGACCCCATCCATGCCGTTGCCGTTGATCTACCACGAAGATTACAGCCCGGAGTTCCCCGCTGAACACCGCTTCCCGATGGACAAGTTCCGCCTGCTGCACGACCACCTGGTTGGCAGCGGGCTGACCACCGACCAGGCCCTGCTGCGCCCGGACATCTGCCCCAACGACATCCTCGCCCTGGCCCACGACCGCAGCTACATTGAGCGCTACATGAACGGCGAGCTGTCGCGCGAGGACCAGCGCCGCCTCGGCCTGCCCTGGAGCGAGGCCCTGGCCCGGCGTACCGTACGCGCCGTCGGCGGCTCACTGCTGACTGCCGAGATGGCACTTCAGCACGGCATCGCCTGCCACCTCGCCGGTGGCACCCACCACGCCCATTACGACCACCCCGCCGGCTTCTGCATTTTCAACGACCTGGCGGTCATCAGCCGCTACCTGCTGGAAGCAGGCCGGGTACACCGGGTGCTGATCTTCGACTGCGACGTGCACCAGGGTGACGGCACCGCGCGCATCCTGCACGACACGCCCGAGGCCATCACCGTGTCGCTGCACTGCGAGCAGAACTTCCCCGCCCGCAAGGCACAAAGCGACTGGGACATCCCCCTGCCCCGAGGCATGGGCGACGCGGCCTACCTGAAGGTGGTGGACGACGCCCTCAACTACCTGCTGCCGCTTTATCAACCCGACCTGGTGCTGTATGACGCCGGTGTCGATGTGCACAAGGACGACGCCCTGGGCTACCTGCAGCTGACCGACGCAGGCGTTGCCGCCCGTGACGAAGCTGTGCTGCGCCACTGCCTGGGCCGCGACATCCCGGTGATGGGCGTGATCGGCGGAGGCTACAGCAAGGACCGCACAGCCTTGGCCAGACGCCACGGCATCCTTCACCACAGCGCGGCACGTGTCATAGGTTGTTCACAATGACTGTGGAACCGCTTGTGGATAACCTGCGCGAAAGGCGCTGTAGCCCTTTACTGGCAAGGCCTGCATAACACTGGCTATTTTTTGATCAGTGCTTCCATGGGCAGCGCTGCGGTAGAATGCGCCTCTTTTCCACAGCCTGCTGCCCACCATGCCCGATCTGAAC
>NZ_JBYSYE010000095.1:0-1348 GCF_058782925.1 Pseudomonas sp. FW305-E2
CCCTCCCCCCGCCGTCGTCATCGGTGGCGGCCCCGCCGGCCTGATGGCTGCCGAAGCACTGGCCAAGGCAGGCCTGGCGGTCGAGGTGTTCGATGCCATGCCTTCAGTGGGCCGCAAGTTCCTGCTGGCGGGCGTCGGCGGCATGAACATCACCCACTCCGAGCCCTACCCGGCGTTCGTGGCCCGCTATGCCGAACGCCAAGGCGAAATCGAGGCCCTGCTACGCGACTTCGATGCTGCCGCGTTGCGCCAGTGGATTCATGGTTTGGGCATCGAAACCTTCGTCGGCACCTCGGGCCGGGTGTTCCCCACCGACATGAAAGCCGCGCCGTTGCTGCGTGCCTGGCTCAAGCGCCTGCGCGACAACGGGGTAGTTATCCACACCCGCCATCGCTGGTTAGGCTGGAACACCGAAGGCAGCTTGCGAATTGCTTATCCACAGGGCGAACGTCAGGTGAAAGCCTCGGTCGTGGTGCTGGCGCTGGGTGGCGCCAGCTGGGCGCGCCTGGGTTCTGACGGCAGCTGGCAACCGCTGCTGGCAGAACGGGCTGTGGATATCTCGCCTTTGCAGCCGAGCAACTGCGGTTTTGAAGTAGAGGGCTGGAGCGCGCTGCTCAAGGACAAGTTCGCGGGCGCACCGCTGAAGAACATCGCCCTCAGCGTCCCGGGCAGCGCACCGCGCAAGGGCGAGTTCATCCTCACCGCCCAAGGTGTGGAAGGCAGCCTGGTGTACGCCTGGTCGGCACCGGTACGCGAGGCCATCCACCGTGAAGGCCGCGGGGTGTTGTTGCTCGACCTGCTGCCGGACAAGCCTGTGGACAAGATTGCCCAGGCATTGGCCAAACCACGCGGTTCACGCTCCATGGCCAAGCACCTGCACAGCCAGCTGGGGATTGATGGGGTCAAGGCCGCACTGCTGCGCGAACTGACCGATCAGGCGACCTTTGCCGACGTTGATGCTTTGGCCCGGGCCATCAAGGCGTTGCCTATCACCCTGGTACGCACGCGGCCGCTGGATGAAGCGATCAGCAGTGCCGGCGGGGTCCGCTTCGAGGGGCTGGATGAGGGGTTGATGGTCAAGGCCGTGCCGGGGGTGTTCTGTGCCGGCGAGATGCTGGACTGGGAGGCGCCGACCGGGGGTTATCTGCTCACGGCGTGCTTTGCCAGCGGCTTGCGCGCCGGGCGGGCAGCGGCGGATTGGGTTCGGGCTTCCTGACAGCTTGCCGGGGCGGCTTCCACAAGTACTGCGTCAATCCAGATTGCACAGCCCATGTGGGAGCAACTGTCTTGCTCAATTTCTGAAAGCTGGCGCGATCCGTGTGGGAGCGGCCTTGCGTCGCGAAAGGGC
>NZ_JBYSYE010000097.1:0-972 GCF_058782925.1 Pseudomonas sp. FW305-E2
AGATCGTTGTACCAACACCCTGGTGCCAGCGAAGCAAATCTGCCCTGAGTTAGCGAAAACCCCCATAGCCGCGCCGGGTACTGCTTTTTCCAGGTTTGCGTCTTTGAAGATGATATCGGCTGATTTCCCCCCCAATTCCAGCTGCAATTTCTTGATGTTCACAGTGGAGGCTTGGATGATGCTGCGGCCAGTTTGAGTCGACCCGGTGAAGGCTATGCGATCAACACCCGGATGGCTGGCGAGAGCGTGCCCAGCTTCCGCTCCATAACCGGTTACGACGTTGACAACACCCGCCGGAACGCCTGCTTCATGCAGGATTTCAGCTACTCGCAAGACGGATAGCGATGCGTCTTCCGCAGGCTTCAATACGACTGTGCAGCCCGTAGCCAATACTGCTCCAAGAACCCAGAACTGGCTGTTGAGGGGGCCGTTCCACGGGATGATGCCGCCGACTACACCGACCGGTGCTTTCAGCGACATAGTTGCAACTTGCCCAGGGATGCCGTTCATCAAGGTTTCACCCTTGATGTTCGCAGCTTGTGCCGCAAAGAACAGAAGCATCTTTAGCAATGCTGGCTTCGTGTTCCGCAGGCGCGCAATGGGCGCGCCCATGTCCATGGATTCGATTTGCACCAGTTCTTCGAATCGTTGATCCAAGACTTGGTGTAAACGGAAAAGTAATTCCTGGCGTTGGTACGGGCTCCAGCTGCTCCAGGGCCCCTCGAATGCGCGGCGGGCTGCTTTTACCGCATGCTCAACATCTGCTTCATTTCCCGCGGACAGTCTAGCGAGGACTTCGCCGCTGGAGGGGTTAACTGTGGTGATAGTCTCGCCCGACTCTGCAGCTACAAACGCGCCATCGATAAACAAGCCATGCTGTTCGCGTGAGAGGAACGCTTGAGCCTCAGCGCACAGCGTTACGGTTTGGTTGTCTGCTGACATGATTCGCCTCTTGCACAAGATCTTTTCGTT
>NZ_JBYSYE010000098.1:0-914 GCF_058782925.1 Pseudomonas sp. FW305-E2
CTGTCGTGGTTGAAGGGCGCCACTCCGACCAGGGAGGCAATTTCTCTGGATTCAACCCGACCCAGCTCCGGCAGCAGCGCTACTAGCTTGCCCGCTGTCACCATCCCAATGCCTTTCACTTTAATCAGTTGGGTAACCCGTTCGTCGTTCAGCATCGCGGTTTGCTGTTCGATCTCACGCTCAACCAGTTTGATCTGCGCTTTGAAGTGTTTCAGGTTGGCATTCAGGTAGTTAGCAACTGCAGTCGATTGCACCTGCTTCAGGCGCCGCAGGTCGTCATCTCGCTGTTGAACCAACCGATCACGTTGCTGAAGCAACTCTCGCAGAAGCGCTCGTTCGGGGCTGATTCGCAGGGAGGGTTGATCTGGAATGACTTCGGCATAGTGCGCCAGAACCTCGGCGTCGATGGCGTCAGTCTTGGCCTTGATGCCTAGAGAGTCAGCGAATGACCTGGCTCGCCTGGGATTAACGCGTATGACCTTGTAGCCAGCGTCCTGTAGAAAACGCATGACATCTCGCTCGTAGCCACCCGTCGCCTCTAACAGGACGCGCTTGATACTGAGCTTGCGAAGGCTCTCCAGTAGCGCCTCAAAGCCTGTGGGATCATTGCTTAAATGCATTTTGATGCCCTGTGGCCGCACCGCAGCATCAAGGGAGAGACTGGAAACATCGATACCCAAGAAGGAAGCCATCACCAAAACCTCCTAAACTCAACACAGTGAGAGGACTTTGGCTTGGCCCACGCTTGTGATTCGAGATCAGAGCCGCATCCAACTGTTCGGGCTCTCGCCAAAGTGGAACGGTGAATGGCAGCTTGTGCTCCCACACGTGCTCAAGGCACCTACGGCATTCAGCTTGCCATTCACCGCTCTCACTCCAGATTCTAATCCCCCATCAAGACACAAGCGGCCTTG
>NZ_JBYSYE010000099.1:0-707 GCF_058782925.1 Pseudomonas sp. FW305-E2
CCGTTAGCCGGGATGGTGATGGTGGTTTTGCCATCGTCCAGGGTAAAGGTCAGCGCCGCATGCTTGTCGATCGGCAGACCGTCTTTGTTGGTCAGCGTAATGGTGTAGGTAATCTCGCCGCCTTCGGTGACCGACGGGGTAGCAGTCAGCTTGGCCACGACTTCGTCGGTGGTGTCGGTCACTTGGACCGAAGCCGCACCGCCCAGCTCGAGGTTCTCGAAGGTCGCACCAGTGGCGTCCACCGCCGAGGTGATACCCAGGCTGATCTGGCCAGCGTCCTGGTAGACGTCATCGCCTTGCGCGTCGTGAGTGTATGGCGCACTGGTTTCGCCGGCCTTGATGGTGACCTGGGCATTGTTGCTCAGGGTCACGACCAGGTCGTGGGCCAGGGCGGTGTTGATGTGCACGGTGAAGGTCGGTTTGACGTTCTCGGCCACCGAGGTCTGGTCGGCCGTGATGGTGACCTTGACCAGGTCGCCTTCGTTGCTACCGCCCGGGTTGCCTGGGGTGCCAGGCTCGTCGGTGACGGTAGTGCTGACCGGGGTCTTGTCGAGTGTCAGTTGTTCGAACTTGCCGACATCCGCGCCTTCAACGGTTGCGATCGACTTCACGACAGGGTCGTTAGCGCCGACGTAGACGTTGTCCGGGGCAGTGACGGTGGCAGTGCCGGTTGTACCGTTAGCCGGGATGGTGATGGTGGTTTTGCC
>NZ_JBYSYE010000009.1:0-50484 GCF_058782925.1 Pseudomonas sp. FW305-E2
CCGGTCGATTACAGCGAGAACGACCGCATTCTCAACAGCGAGCTGCGTGAGCGCGCGCTGGCGGTGTAAGCCCTGACGACCTTATCGCTGTAAGCCGGCACCCACAGGTATCTCAGATCCTGTAGGTGCCGGCGGGTGGTAGATGGCAACCACTTCACGCCTGTTGCAATTGATCATTCTCAGGTTCTCTACTCATGGAGAACCCGAGAACATGACTATTGGTTCGACACACAACCCTCCTGCCGATCTGGCCATCGACCCATCACTGCCTATGCAGCCATGGGCCGCACGTTTCCCTAATCCCCCGGATCTCTGCTTCGACTACCGCCGGCTTCTCGAACAAGATCAGGTTGGGAAATAACGGCGTACGGGTCATTTTGTAGGGGGAGTCCTACTGCCATTATGTGACTTTCCTTTGGTCCCATAGGACTCTCCTGACTGTCGCTCCCTGGCCCAACATCGCTTTACTGGCGTCCTTCCAAAACAACCACAAAAAGGAAGCCGCCATGTCTGAATCCTGTTCCCCCGTCAGCCCCGTACGTATCGCTGTCATCCAGTACGACCCTCAGGTCGGTCTTGAGCACTGTGAGAGCAACGTGAGCAGAGGTCTGGCATTGGCCCGGCGCGCAGCACGCGAAGGTGCCAACCTGATCGTACTGCCTGAACTGGCCAACACGGGCTACACCTTCAACTCCCGTGCCGAAGCCTATTCCCATGCGCAGGTGCTGCAGGACGGCCCTTGCCTGAAAACCTGGGCCGACTTCGCCAAGCAGTACCAAGTATACCTGGCTGCGGGGTTTGCCGAATGTGACGGGCTGAAGCTCTACGACAGTGCTGTACTGTTTGGCCCCGAAGGCCTGCTCGGGCACTACCGCAAAGCGCATCTGTGGAACCAGGAAAAGCTTTGGTTCACCCCTGGTGACCTGGGGTTCCCGGTGTTCGAGACGCCTATCGGCCGTATCGGCCTGCTGATCTGCTGGGACATCTGGTTCCCGGAAGTACCACGGGTGATGGCCGCGCAAGGTGCCGACATCATCTGTAGCCTCAACAACTGGGTATGGACCCCGCCGCCTTTGTTCGATGACGCAGGGCGCTGTATGGCCTCGTACCTGACCATGACGGCAGCGCATGTCAACAACGTTTATATCGCCGCCGCGAACCGTGTCGGCAGCGAGCGGGGCGGGCGCTTCCTGGGCTGCTCGCTGATCGCCGGTACCCATGGCTGGCCGATCGGCGAGGTGGGCAGTGCAGAAGCCGAGGAGATCATCTATGCCGATGTCGATTTGAGCAGTGCGCGCTCGGCACCGATCTGGAACAGCCTCAACGACCTGCCAAGAGACCGGCGCACCGACCTCTACGATGCCACCCTTGGCTATCGCTTGCATGCACCTATGCCACGCTGAGGAGTTGCGAATGAACACGCGCTTCTTCTCACGACAGCAGCATTGGCTTGTGTTGATGTTCGGCTGCCTGCTGGTGTTTTTCGCTGCAAGCCTTGCCCATGGCCAATGGCTGGATTATGCACAGAGGGTGGCGACGCTCGATGAGCCGCTCAGCCGCTTGCGCTGGATTGTTGGTGATATCAGTGAAGTGGCTTTCTACAAGCACGAACTGCCCGCGCTGGGCTTGCTGCTGGGCGCGTGCCTGGCGCACTGGGCGCAGGTGCGAGGGTACCGCTGGCAGGGCTTTGCCATTTGCTATGGCAGCGGATTATGGCCATGGGTGTTTACCAGCTCGCTCTTGGGCTTGCTGCTTAGCCATGCGTTGTGGGGATGGACCTTGGCCAGTGGCATCTGGCAACCAACGTTCGTTGCCTTCGTGTCATTGCCGGCAGCCATGGTCTTGCTTTTTGGTGCGGGCTGGCGGGTGACGATCACGGGGGCGCTACTGGGGGCTCTACTGGTAACACCGGCCAGCCTGCTGATGGTCAATTACCTGTGTTATCCCCTGCAGTTGCCCATGGTAGTGGGCAATGTGAGTGGCATGGCTGTGGCAAGCGTCGTGGCCTTCATCCTGTGCAAGCGCTTTCCTTCATGGGTACGCCAATGCCGTGAACCCACCGTCGTGGAGCCGGTTGTCAATCAGCCTGACTACGGTGTGGTCTGGACTTTGCGGCGCGTTCTGGCCGACTTCAGCGAAGCCCCATTCTTTGGTAATGAATTGGCCAGCCTCGGGCTACTGCTGGGTGTGTTGCTGGCTTACCTGTTGAGCCCGGCTGCACTGTCCTACGGTTCTATGCTGGTGATGCAAATAGTGGCCGGGCAGGCCCTGGCATCCCTGGTCGGGGTTGTATGCTGGCGTGGACAGTGGAAAGCCCGTGGGTGGTACCCTACCTACATTCCGATTGTGTCGATCGTTCCGGCCGCGGTGTTGACACATGGCGGCAGCTGGCAAGTGGTGGTGGCCAGTGCAGTGCTGGGTGCACTGGTGGCTCCGCCGCTGGCAGTGGCGATCACTCAGCGGTTGCCGGCCTATGTGCATGGCTACATCGGCAATGTGGTGTCGATGGCCATCTGCACGCTTGGCATTGTGCCGGTAGTCGGGTTGATTGTGGGGGGAGAAGCATGAGCGAACATTCGAGCCTGCCCAGGCTGTCGATCGCTACTCTGGGCGGCACGGTCAGTATGCGGGCCGGTGCTGTCGGGGATGGTGTGACGCCAAGTCTGGATTGTGAGCGGCAACTGCTTCAGGTTCCACAGTTGCGCGAGATGGCGCAGTTGAACGTTGCTTCATTGTGCCTGCTCCCCAGTGCATCGCTGGGCTTCGCGACGTTGCTGGAGGTGCTGGCATGGGCCCGGGGCGAGGTGGAGCGCGGAGCTCAGGCCTTGGTATTGAGCCAAGGGACCGACAGCCTTGAGGAAACGGCCTATTTCCTGGATCTGCTCTGGCCATTCGATGCGCCATTGGTGATGACCGGTGCCATGCGCTCGGCGAGTCAGCCGGGCAATGATGGGCCGGCCAATTTGTTGGCTGCGGCTCAGGTTGCATTGGCACAAGACAGCCGTGGGCGAGGTGTGCTTGTGGTCATGAATGATCAGGTCCACTGCGCGGCAAGGGTTCGCAAGACGGCCAGCCTGGCGATGGCGGCATTCGAGTCGCCCGGATGTGGCCCGTTGGGCGACGTTGTGGAGGGTGTTGTGTTGTATCGCCATCCGCCCGGGCGACGGAAAGTGTTGCCGTTACCGTATCGCACCGACCAGCGCGTTGCCCTGCTGGAAGCCTGCCTGGATGCGGACACGGCGCTGCTGCGGGCTGTGGCCACATTGGGTTATGAGGGGGTGGTCATCGCCGGTTTCGGTGCTGGGCATGTTTCCGCTAGTTGGTCCGAAGTGCTGGAACACCTGGCGCCCACCTTGCCGGTCATGGTTGCTACGCGCACAGGTAGGGGGCCTACAGCCCGGGCAACCTACGGGTTTGCTGGTGCAGAGATCGACCTGCAGAAAAAAGGCGTCTACATGGCTGGGCAACTCTGCCCGCGCAAATGCCGCATCTTGCTGTGGCTGCTGATAGGCACCGACCGGCAACATGAGCTGCAGGACTGGTTGCAGCCCTGAACCATCTGCCCGCGCGGGCGTTCGCGCGGGCAGCCCTTCCGGCGTTGCTGTGCTAGGGTGCACACACTTTTGCTTCCCAGGATTCTTACCCATGCTCCCCGTACTCAGCGAAAAAGAACTAGACCGCCTCGAAGACCTGCTGATCACCTATGGCAATGACTACTCGGTGCTGGACCTGGCCGAGCTCAATGGCTTTTTCGTCGCACTCGCCAGTTCGCCGATCACTGTCCTGCCGGAACAATGGCTGCCGGCGGTAGCGGGTGGCAAGGTACCGAAGTTCAAGAAGCCCGCCCATGAGGAGGCCTACACGGCATTGATGCTGCGTTATGCCAGCCAGGTGGCAGAAGAACTGAGCAATGAGGTCGACCAGTTCGAACCGCTGTTCGAGGAACGCGAATGCGAGCAGGGCACTGTGATCGTGATGGAGGAGTGGTGTTTCGGCTACATGCGCGGTACCCAGGTGGCCGGTTGGGGCGAGTTGCCACCGGAGCAGGCCCCGCTCCTCAAGGCCATTTCGCTACATGGGTTGGAAGATAACTTCGAGCTGCTGGACCAGATGAGCGATGAGGATATCCAGGCCTGTGTGCCGCAGGTGGTCGAGGCTGCGCGTGGGCTGTACCGACATTTCAAAAAACTGCACTGATCGGATCGTAGGCTAGCGCTCACCTGCAGGCGCCAGCGCAAGTGTTTGGAAACCATTATTCCGCCCTGCGAAATTATGGTTTCCCCTGCGCACTGATTCTGCTGCCAGCCGATCCAGTGCAGCATGTGCTCCATCAGCCCCATCCCGGCGCTGACCAGGAGCCAAGCCCATGTCGAACCCGATCAAGCTCTACAACTTCCCCAAGTCTGGCCATGCCCATCGCATCGAGTTGATGCTCTCGCTACTGAACCTGCCCACCGAGCTGGTGTTCGTCGACCTGGCCAAAGGCGCGCACAAGCAGCCGGACTTCCTCGCCCTCAACCCGTTCGGCCAGGTTCCGGTCATCGATGACAACGGCACGGTGATTGCCGACTCCAACGCCATCCTCGTCTACCTGGCCAAAAAATATGACAACGGTGCCTGGCTGCCCGAAGAACCTGCCGCCGCCGCCCGTGTGCAACGCTGGTTATCAGTCGCTGCCGGCCCGCTGGCCTTTGGCCCGGCCGCCGCCCGCCTGGTCACGGTGTTCGGGGCTTCATTCAATGCCGACGAAGTGATTTCCCGTGCCCACACCTTGCTCAAGGTGATCGATGCCGAGTTGGCGAAGACGCCATTCCTGGCGGGTAGCACACCCACGATCGCGGACATTGCCAACTACTCCTACATCGCTCACGCCCCCGAAGGCAACGTGTCGCTGGAGCCCTATGCCAATGTGCGCAACTGGCTGGCGCGGATCGAGGCGCTGCCGCGTTTCGTCCCCATGCCGCGCACCGTGATCGGGCTGCAAACCCACGCCTGAAACCCCGCCATCGCGAGGAACGCCGCCATGCAACAATCTCCTGATCACCGCCCCTCGCCCTGGCATACGGGTGAAAAGACCCTGCAGGAAAAGGTCGGTGTAGCAGAACGCATGGAGGCGTTCGGGCAAAAGGTCATTCGTGACCACATGCCCGACCAGCACCGAACGTTCTATCACCAGTTACCCTTCATGGTCGCCGCCAGTGTGGATGCCCAGGGTCGGCCTTGGGCCACGCTGCTGGAGGGGCCAGAAGGGTTCGTAAGCTCGCCCGACCCCCGTATGCTGACGATCCACACCACGCTGCCAGCAGATGACCCCGCCACCCCCGGGTTGGCAGCCGGGCAGGCGGTCGGCCTGCTGGGGATCGAACTGCACACCCGTCGGCGCAATCGCATCAACGGGCAGATCCGTCACGCTGCCCAAGGGCAACTGCACGTGGCCGTAGAGCAGGCGTTTGGCAACTGCCCGCAGTACATCCAGTTGCGTGACTACACCCGCGTCACCGAACCCGCCCTCGGGCGCATCGATGCGACAACACTGGATACCTCAACCGTCAGCATGATCCAGGCGGCCGATACCTTCTTCGTCGCCAGCTATGTCCAGCATGCTGACGGCCAGCGCTCGGTAGATGTCTCTCACCGGGGTGGCCGGCCAGGGTTCATCAAGGTCGAAGGCAATCGGCTCACGATTCCCGACTATGCTGGCAATCTGCATTTCAACACCTTGGGCAACCTGGTGGTCAACCCGCGGGCCGGCTTGCTGTTCATCGACTTCAATAATGGCAATGTGTTGCAACTGTACGGGCGTGCCGAGGTGCTGCTGGACAGCCCGGCCATCCAGGCCTTTGAAGGGGCTGAGCGGTTATGGACACTGCAGGTCGAGCAGGTGGTGTGGCGTCCGGCAGCCGTTGCGCTGCGCTGGGCTTTCAAGGAATACGCGCCGACCAGTCTGATGACCGGTACTTGGGCCGAGGCCGATGCGCGCCTGGAGCAGCGGCAACAACAGCGCCAATGGCTGGCCTGGCGGGTGCTGCGGGTGGAGCAGGAAAGCCGCGACATCCGCTCGTTCTATCTCGAACCACCGGCAGGCTGCCATGTGGCCTTTGCCCCTGGCCAGCATCTGCCTGTGCAGGTGCCGCGTGATGGCGAGCCGGCGCTGATCCGCACCTACAGCCTTTCAAGTGCCCCCGACGATGGATTCTTGCGCATCAGCGTCAAAGCCCAGGGCCCGGCTTCGCGGTATTTGCATGAGCACGTTGTGGCCGGCGAGGTGTTGAATGTGCGGTCTCCGATGGGCAGCTTCACGCTTGATCAGCAAAGCACGCGCCCGTTGGTGCTGATCGGCGCGGGGGTGGGCATCACGCCGTTGCTGGCCATGCTGCGTCAGCAGTTGAGGACGGGGCAGGCCCGGCGCATTCATCTGTTCCATGGCGCACGCAGCCTGGCCGACTTGCCGTTCCAGCAGGAACTGGCGACCTTGCAGCAACAGGCTGGCGAACTACTGCATATACACCGCGCCCTGAGCCAGCCTGAAGGGCACGCGCAGGTCGGTCGTGATTACGAGTTTGCCGGCCGGTTGGGTATCGAACAGGTCAAGGCAACGCTGGCGTTGGACGACTACGATTTCTACCTGTGTGGGCCGGGCAGCTTCACCCAGCAGCTTTACGAAGGGCTGCGTGGGGTGCATGTGCCGGATGCGCGGATTCACGCCGAAGCGTTTGGCCCGTCGACGCTGCGGCGGCACAGCGACGCAGACCAGCCAATCTTGCAACAGCCGCCTGCCGCCGACGAACCGGTGCCGGTGTATTTTGCTGCGTCGGCCAAGGAGGCTCGCTGGGTGCCCGGTAGCGGCACCTTGCTGGAACTGGCCGAGGCGCGTGGGCTGGCACCGGAGTTCAGTTGCCGGGGTGGTTCGTGTGGTACCTGCAAGACCCGGCTGGTGAGCGGCCAGGTGCATTATCCGAATCCGCCGGCAGAGTTGCCGGAAGCAGGGTCGGTGCTGATCTGTTGTGCTGTGCCAGCGAAGGGGGAGGAGGGGACGCAGGCGTTGGTGCTGGATGTCTGATTCAAGCCAGTCGTAGGAACGGGCTTGCCCGCGAAGAGGCCGGCACAGCTAACACCACGCATCCAGATGAACGATAATCCGCACGCCCCATTACCCTCAGGAGCCCGCATGGACCAGATCCACCTGATGAAGGTATTCGTCGCCGTCGGCGAGCTGGAAAGCTTCGCCGCGGCTGCCCGCCGTCTGGACATTTCTGCGGCCGCCGTCACCCGCGCCGTCAGCGCCCTGGAAGAGCAGCTCGGGGTCAAACTGTTGCTGCGCACAACACGCAGCGTGCGTCTGACCGAGGCCGGCGGCCGCTATCTGGAAGACACCCGGCACATCCTCGCCAGTATTCACGAGGCCAATGAAGCCGCTGCCGGCATCAATGCGACGCCCAGGGGCGACCTGGCGGTGACCGCGCCGATTTTGTTCGGCAAGAAGTTCGTCATGCCGTGCATTGTCCGTTACCTGCAGCAGTACCCGGAAGTCGACGTTTCCGCGTTTTTTCTCGACCGCGTGGTGAACATGGTCGAGGAGGGCATGGACGTGGCCGTGCGCATCGGGCCGTTGCCCGACTCCGGGTTGAAGGCGTTGCGGGTGGGCAGGGTGCGGCGCATGTTGTGTGCCTCACCCGACTACCTGGCGCGCCATGGTGTGCCGAAGCACCCGTCGGACCTGGCCGGGCATGCGATAATCGGCACCACCAACCTGTCGCCGCGGGCGGGTTGGCGCTTCGGAGTGACCGACGAGCCGACCTTGGTGCGCATGAAGCCACGGCTGACGGTAACCAGCAATGACGGGGCAATCGCAGCTGCCAGCGGCGGGCTGGGGATTGCCCGGCTGCTGTCGTACCAGGTGGCAGACGAACTGGCCAGCGGGCAGTTACAGGTGCTGCTGGCCGAGTACGAAGAGGCGCCCTGGCCCATTCATGTGCTGCACCGCGAAAGCAAGTACGGCTCGGCCAAGGTCAGGGCCTTTATCGACATGCTGGCGCAAGACTTGCGCGATCAGCAGCTGGATTGAGGTCGTGCAGCGCGTCGAGAAATGGCGCCAGACAATGTTCGCTATCGTGACGGCCCTTTTTCAGGCAGCCCGCTCACAACGCCCGATACTGCATCCTGAACCCCAGGGTCATTGCCTCCCCCCGGTTCAGCAACCGCAACCCTGGTCGCCCTGGCAGGTGATGCGCATTGATTGGGTGGCTAACAGGTTCAAAGCAGAAAAAACCTTGCCCCTGCGGGCAATACAGCAAGAAGTGTTCGGCCCCATTGGCACTGCACGCCAGTCGATAACCCGCGCTGGGCTGTTCGATCACGCACTCGCCTGGCCAGCCACCGAAGGCGTGATCAACCACTGTCTCGGGTAAACGTCCCATGGCATTGAAGCGCCATTGTTCGGGCACCTCGGCCTGGTACGACGGCAACCGCCCATCCTCGGCCAGCCACACTTTGCGTGCCGATGCGTACAACTTGGTATCGGGATACCGCGGAAAGTAAGGGTGCAACCCCAACCCGTACCAGTTGGCCGACTCATCCAGATGGGTTATATGCAGGTCCAGGTTCAGGCACCCCTCATGCAGATACACATCCAGCGTGGCCCGGTAAGCAAACGGCACAGCACTGTCTAGCGTCAGCCGTGCTCGCTGTTCACTGTGGTGCTCCACCTGCCAGGGCTGCTGCCAGGCACTGCCATGGATCGGGTAAGGGTCATGCCCGGTATTGGGTGCCAGTGCCTGCCACCCCTCGGGTCGGGCAAAGCCACCCTCGCCAATGCGGTTGGACCAAGGCACCAGTGGGTAGCAGGCGAGGCGTCGTGGCGTACCACTTTCCAGTGCGGCCAGGTCGGAATGGCGCAGCAGCGCTTGCCCGGTCGCTTTCACTTCCCAGTTGACCAGGCTGGCGCCCAACTCCGGAGCCAGGCTCAGGCGGGTCAGGCGGTCCTGCAGGTGCAGTTCGGTCGCAGGCATTCAAGGCTCCATTTAAATGAACGATCAATTGGCCCGACGGTAGGTGAGCAGCACGATGCCGCACACCACCACCGCGCCGCCGAGTAATTGCAGGGTGCCGAGTTGCTGGTCGAGCAAGGCCCAGCCCAGCAGTAGCGTGGCGATGGGTTCGACGTTCATCACGGGTGCGTTCTGCGCCATGTTCAGCCTTGGCACACAAACGAACAGCAAGGTGAAGGCCAAGCCATACAGCACTACCAGGCTGGCCAAGGCCGCCCAGCCACTGCTGCTGCCTGGCAGTGACAAACCGGACGGCATCACGCCGCTTGCGCCTGCAACCAGCATGCTGGAGAACACGATCAGCAAAGTCAGCAGGCTGCGCACGGGGCCGCGCACGCTGGCCAGTTTATGGTCGGTGATCCACAAGGCGCAGGCAAAGGCACAGGCGGCGCCGAAGGCCAGGCTGACCCCCGGCACCCAGTGCGGGTTGGCCGCAGCGCTGTCGGCCAGGCGTGCCGGGACATCCAGCGCCAGCACCAGGCCGCACAGGATCAGGCCCATGAACAGTACGGTGCGGCCCGTGGGGCGTGCGCCGCCCAGCGCCCAGGTGAGCAGCGCCAACAGCATCGGGAAGGTGTTGCCCACCAGCAGTGCCAGAGCCACCGGAATACGCGCCACCGCCGAGTACAGGCAGAGGCTCTGGGTGGCAATCAGCAAGCCGAGCAGCAGCTGCCAGCGGCGCGCACCAGCGGGCAGGGCCAGGGCCTGACGTTGCCACAGCAGCAGCCCGGCCAGTACCAGGAAGGTGATGCCAGAGCGGCAGAGGATGGCCAGCAGCACGCCGGTGCCGTCATCGAAGGCGATGCGCGCGGCGATGTGGTTGCCGGCGAATGAACAGGCCAGCAGGGCGAGCAAGGCGATGGCCAGTTTGCGGGGGAAAAGCGGTACAGCCGAGGAGGGGACAGCCATGTGCAGGATCCATTTGCAAGAGCCCAGGGGCCGCCAAGCGGCCCCCGGTCATAATTACAGCACCACGCTAGGCAGCCACAGCGAGATCGCTGGAATGTAAGTCACTGCCATCAGCACCAGGAACAGCGCCAGGTAAAACGGCAGCAGCGCCTTCACCGTCGACTCGATGCTCACCTTGCCAATGGCCGAGCCCACGAACAGCACCGCGCCCACCGGTGGCGTTATCAGGCCGATCCCCAGGTTTACCAGCATGATCATGCCAAAGTGCACCGGGTCCACGCCGATACCGGTAATCACCGGCAGCAGGATCGGGGTAAGAATCAGGATCAGCGGCGCCATGTCCATCACCGTGCCCAGCAGCAACAACATGAAGTTGATGCACATCAGGATCACGTAGCGGTTGTCCGACAGGGTCAGGAACGCCGTGGTGATCTTCGACGGGATCTGCATCAGCGTCATTACGTAGCCGAAGCTGGCGGCGAAGCCGATCAGGATCATCACGATGGAGATGGTCCGTACTGTGCGGTGCATCAGCTTGGGCAGGTCGCGCCACTTGTAGTCGCGGTAGATGAACATGGTCACGAAGAACGACCACACCACCGCCACGGCTGCCGATTCGGTGGCGGTGAACACCCCCGACAGGATACCGCCGAGGATGATGACCATGGCCATCAGGCCCCACAGCGCCTCACCGGCAATTTTCAGCGCCTGGCGCAGCGGGATCACTTCGCCCTTGGGGTAGTTGCGCTTCTTGGCGAACAACAGGCACAGGCCCATCATCACCGCGCTCAGCAGCAGGCCGGGCATCACCCCTGCCATGAACAGCGAGGCGATCGATACCGTGCCGCCCGCCGCCAGCGAGTACAGCACCGAGTTGTGGCTAGGCGGGGTCAGCAACGCCTGCACCGAACCGCTGACGGTTACGGCGGTGGAGAACTCGCGGGGGTAACCCTTGCGTTCCATCTCCGGGATCAGCACCGAGCCCACCGAGGCGGTATCGGCTACCGACGAGCCGGAAATCGCGCCAAAGAAGGTCGAGGCCATGATGTTGACCAGCGACAGCCCGCCACGCACGAAGCCCACCAGCACTCCGGCAAAAGCCACCAGCCGCCGCGACATGCCGCCTTCGGCCATGATCGCGCCCGCCAGCACGAAGAACGGAATCGCCAGCAGCGAGAACTTGTTAACCCCACTGGCCACCTGGATCATCATCGCCTGCAGCGGGATGTCGATCCACCAGGCGCCGATCAGTGCCGACAGGCCCAGGGCGTAGGCTACCGGCATGCCGATCAGAATCAGCACGATGAAACTGCCCAACAGAATGAACGCTTCCATTTACGCAGCTCCTTCGTTTTCTTCGACCAGATCAAAGCGCACGACCTTGCGGTTGCTCTGATCGCCCAGCAGGAGTTTTTCCAGCACGAACACCAGCGTCAGCACGCCGCCGACCGGGATCGGCGCGTAAGTCATGCCGACCCGCACACCGGGCAGCGAGGCCAGCGACTGGTTCCAGGTGGTGATGCACAGCCGGGTGCCGTAATAGGTCATGAACACGCACACCACGATCATCAGCAGTTGTACCAGCAGGGCGACCAGCTGGCGCTGCAGCGGCGGCAAACGGTCGGTAATCATCCCCACCGCCATATGCGCCCCGGCGCGATAGCTGGCGGCGGCACCAACGAAGGTGAATACCACCATCAGCAGGATCGAGACTGGCTCTGGCCAGCTGGAGCCGGTGCCCAGCACGTAGCGGGCGAAGATGCCCCACGGGATGATCAGCGTCATGGCCAGGATCGACAGGCCCGCGATCCAGATACAACTGCGGTACAGCGTGTCGTTCACGCTCAGGAAAAGCGATTTCATAGGCATCACCAAAGCGGCAGGGCGGCGGCGGCCGCACTGCCGAGGTCGTCTTGGAAGGGGCTGGTATTACTGGACGGCGTCGATACGCTTCATCAGGTCGGCGTACTGCGCGCCGTACTTCTCGCGTACCGAGGCGGTGGCGTCATAGAACGGCTTCTTGTCGACGGTGATGAACTCGACACCGGCGGCCTTGAGCTTCTCTTCGCTGGCGGCAGACTTGGCGTCCCACAGCGCGCGCTCTTCCATCTGTGCTTCGCGCGCGACCTTTTTCACCAGCACCTGCTGCTCGGGAGTGAGCTTGTTCCAGGTGGTCTTGGACATCACCACCGGCTCCGGCAGGATCAGGTGGCCGGTCAGGGTGTAGTACTTGGCGCTCTGGAAATGGTTGTGCTCAAGCAAGGTCGGCGGGTTGTTCTCGGCGCCATCGATCACCCCGGTTTGCAGGGCACTGAAGATTTCCCCGGTGTCCATGGCGATACCGTTGCCGCCCATGGCGTTCATCATGTCGATGAACAGCGGGTTGCCCTGTACGCGAATCTTCATGCCTTTGAGGTCTTCCAGGCTGCGCACCGGCTTTTTGGTGTAGATGCTGCGCGAGCCGCCGTCCATCCAGGCCAGGGCCACCAGGTTGAAATCGGAATTGGTGATCTTGTCGAGGATCTCCTGGCCGATCTCGCCGTCGATAATCTTGCGCATGTGATCATGGTCGCGGAACACGAACGGCATGTTGAACACGTTCACATCCGGTACGACAGGGCCGACGATCCCTAAGCTGACGCGGGTCATCTGCACGGCGCCGATCTGAGCCTGTTCGATCACTTCCTTCTCCGATCCCAGCACCCCGCCGGCGAACATCTTGAAGGTAATGTCGCCATTGCTGGCCTGTTCCAGCTTTTTACCCATGTTCTGCTCGGCGACCACGGTCGGGTAGCCGGCCGGGTGGATTTCGGCGAACTTGATGTCCAGCGCCGAGGCGGGCATGGCCACGCTGAAGGCGAACGGGAGTACGGCAAGAAGCAGCTTGCGTTTGAACGTCATGATGAAACTCCGTGGTTTTTATTATCCGGTTTCGGGCGTGCAAGTGTGGGTGTGGCAGTGGGGCTCAGCCCCGGTAGGCAGGTTCCTCCAGGCCCTTGGTGCCAGGGTTGAGGGCAAATACCCCGCCAGCCAGTGGCTGGTCGCCGAGGTCGATGCCCGCGGGGCGGATCGAGGTGACGTACAGGGTGTCGAGGTTGGCGCCACCAAAGGCGCACATGGCCGGCTTTTTCACCGGCACGCTGAGCGAGCGGTCGAGGCGCCCGTCAGGCGTGAAGCGGTGAACTTGCCCGGCGTCGTTGCCGCAGATCCAGTAGCAGCCATCCTGGTCGATCGCGGCGCCGTCGGGGCGTCCTGGGTAGCCGCGCATGTCGACGAACAGCCGTTTGTTGTGCGGCGTGCCGCTGTCGGTGTCGTAGTCGAAGGCCCACACCTTTTGCACGTTGGGGTGCGAGTCGGACAGGTACATGCGCTTGCCATCGGGGCTGAACGCCAGGCCGTTGGGCACGATCATGCCGTCTTGCTGCAGGTGCAGGTGGCCTTCGCCGTCATGCCGGTACAGCGCACCCACATGGGCGCCTTGCTGCATGTCCAGCAGCATCGTGCCGGCCCAGAAACGGCCCTGGCGATCGCAGCGGCCATCATTGAAGCGCATCCCGCCCTGGGCATGCTGCAGGCTGGCAAGCAGGCGGCTATCCAGGCGGCCATCGGCTTTGGCCTGGATCTGGTAGATGCCGCTTTCCATGCCTGCCACCCAGCCTTGGCCGCTACGGGCAATGCAGGCGAGCATTTCGTCGCCTTGCCATACTTGGTGCGCGCCATCGGCGGCCTGCCAGCGGTGCAACTGGCGGGCGGGAATGTCTACCCAGTACAAGGCCTGTTCACCGGGGTGCCACACAGGGCTTTCGCCGGTACCGTTACGGGCGTCGACGATCAGTTCGCAGTTCATGGCCGTGCCTCCTGGCGTGGGGTCAGTTGAACGGGCCGGTCACGGCGAAAGCGCCGCCCTGGTAGACCATGCTCGGGTCATCGGCGGGGGGGGCCGGTTGTGCCTCCACGGCTGCGCGGAAGGCTTCCGAGCTGTCCTTGGGCACATAGCCCAGGTGCGCGGCATGGCGGTTGTCCCACCACACGGTGCGATTGTCGGAGGCGCCGTAGACGATGGTATGGCCAACGTCGGGCGTCGATAGCCCACGTTCGATCAGTTGCACCAAGTCGTCATAGCTCAGCCAGGTGCAGAGCATGCGCGGGTTCTGTGGCTGCGGGAACGACGAGCCGATGCGAATGCTGACGGTCTCGATGCCGTAGCGGTCAAAGTAGAAGCTGGCCACATCTTCGCCGTAGCACTTGGACAGCCCGTAATAGCTGTCGGGACGGCGCGGCGCGTGAGCATCGATGCGCTCATCCTGGCGATAGAAACCGATGGTGTGGTTGGAGCTGGCGAAGATGATGCGCTTGACCCCATGCTTGCGCGCCGCCTCGTACACGTGGAACACGCCGCAGATATTGGGGCCGAGAATCTCTTCGAAGGCGTGCTCGGTAGAAACCCCGCCGAAGTGGATGATGGCGTCCACGCCTTCGACCAGTGCATGCACCGCAGCCTTGTCGGCCAGGTCGCAGGTGATGACTTCCTCATGCGGGCCAGCAGCAGGCGCCATGGGGCTGATGTCGGAAAGGCGCAGGACCTCGGCGTAGCCTTTCAGGCGTTCGCGAAGGACCTTGCCCAGGCCGCCTGCGGCTCCGGTGAGCAGCAGGCGATTGAAGGGGGTAGTGGTCATGGCCGGCTCTTGTTGTTAGTTGTTGTAGGTTGTCGTATGACTTGGGTGATTATTGGCGGTGGTTCTGTGTGTTGTCAATGAGGCTTGGGCGGCTTTTGCCGGCCTTTTCGCGGGTAAGAAAAGGCGAAAGGCCTGCGCGGTCGCCCGTAGGAGCGGGTTTACCCGCGAATGGGCCAGGCCTGCTGGCCAATCTCCACCCGCCGTTCACCGTCGCCGCCACCACCGTATTCGCGGGTAAACCCGCTCCTACACCTGATCAATGGTGGACACAGGTCGGTGGTTGGGCGCAGGCCGTCGTGTAGGAGCGGGTTTACCCGCGAAGAGGCCAGGCCTGCTGGCCAATCTCCCCCCGCCGCTCACCGTCTCCGCCACTACCGTATTCGCGGGTAAATCCGCAGGTCTTGATCAGAGCAACGACAATGGGTAGTTGAAGATCAGCCGGTTCTCATCAAACTCGTTATTGCTGTAATCCCGGCGAATCGACGAGTTACGCCATTTCACACTCAAATCCTTGAATGCCCCGCTCTGGATCACATACGCAAGCTCCGTTTCACGCACCCACTCCTTGCCATCGGTCACCCCCCCGCTGTGCACATCGCGCCCGCTGATGTAGCGGTTCATCAAGGTCAGCCCTGGCACCCCGACGGTGACGAAGTTGAAGTCATGGCGTACCTGCCACGAACGCTCGTTGGCATTGTCGAAGCTGGAGTTGTAACTGTCGTTGGCCAAGGTCCCGCCACTGGTGCCGTTTACCCGCATCCAGGTATCACCATCGACTTTCTGCAGCCCCACCCAGAAGGTGCTGCCACCGTACTTGGCCGAGAACATCCCCGAGTAGGTCTTGTTGTCCAGCTGCCCGGCGCGTTCGGAGCCGTCCTCGTCGCCATGGAAGTAGCCCAGGTTCGCACCCAGGGTCCAGTCACCCACCGGCTGGCTGTGGCTCAGTTGCAGGTACTGCTGCTGATACACGTCCTTGAGCACCGCATTCCACAGCCCGACCAGGGTACGGTCCTTGTTGAACTTGTACTCGCCGCCGACGAAGTTGAAACGGTCCGACACGCCGCCGCCGTAGCTCATGTCTTCCATGCTGGCGTCGTTGCGCGGGCTGTTGCCGCGGAACTGCCCACCGTACAAGGTCAGGCCGGCAATCTCGTTGGACGTAACCTGGCCGCCACGGAACGTCTGCGGCAACGAGCGACCGTCGTCCGAGCGAAGAATCGGCAGCACCGGCATCCACTCACCGATTTTCAGCTCGGTCTTGGAGATGCGAGCCTTGCCTGCCACCGCCAGGCGCCCGTAATCGTCAGCAGGCTTGCCATCGTCATGGCGTGGCAGCAACGCCGTGCCATAGGTACCGCCACCGCCGTCGAGTTTGACCGACCACAGCCCCAGCACATCCACGCCGAAGCCGATTGGCCCTTCTGTGAACCCCGAGCGGGCATCGAGAATGAAGCTTTGCGTCCACTCCTCGGCCTTGCTCTGTGGGTTGCTGGGGTTGGTGAAGTTGCGGTTGATGTAGAAGTTGCGCAGCCCGAGCGTGGCCTTGCTGTCCTCGACAAATCCCGCAGCCAGGCTGGTGCCCGGCAGGCCGGCGATAACCCCGGCGCCAAGCAGGGCGAAGGGCAGGGTGTGGCAGATTTTCATTATTGTTGTGCTCCCTAAGGGTGTGGCAGCCCGTCCACCGGGCACGCGCAAGCGGCCTGCGGCAGGGGCGGGTAGATAACGGGCCGGTCAGGGCCAGGGGTGAATGCGCGGCAACCGGGCGCTACGTACTGGCAGGTTTACGCGAGCTGGCCGGGGGAAGAGGGGTATGCAACAGACGTAGGTGTAGCGGGATGGATGTCGACATGAGTTCGTCCACTGATTGTTGTTTTTGTTATGCGTTGTCGTACAACTGTGGGCGATTATTAGCAAGGGGGAGGAGGGCTGTCAACGGCTGATCGCAGAGCAAATAGGGTACTAGACGCCAAAAACTGAGCGGCAGAGGCTCTACCCTGAACGCGCTGCAGACATACTACAACTGCCATGCACCATGCCACGCACGTACACGATCTACTGGTAGGAGCGGGCTTGCCCGCGAACACGGGTAAAGCCCGTGCCATCCACCCCATTGGCCGCCTCGCACCGCAAACCGGGGGCAGGGTTAAAAATCAAATCGTAACTGCGGTGGCCCCATCCCCGAGCCTGCGCTATCTTCAGATCTGGCCTCGCCCTTGACCACGTAGACTGGCATGTCCAGTCCCGGCATCCTTGCTGGTGCCGTACCCCTCCTGTCGGCAGGGGCGAGGCCTCTTCATTTGAAGGGAATGGCGCTGTGGTCACTTCCGGCAGACAAACTGCCATTGCAGAATAGCCAAGATCAGTGCATTGTAATGACAATCGTCTTTACATGAGGGCTATGTCATGGCTTCTATCAATATCCGCGTCGACGACGATCTCAAAGCCCGCGCCTACAAAGAGCTCGATCGCCTCGGTGTCACCCCCTCCGAACTCATGCGCCAGGCCCTGCAATATGTAGCTGAGCGGGGCAAGCTACCCTTCCGGCCGGTCCTGATGACCGAGGAAGATGAAGACCTCATTGCCACTGTACAAGAGCGGCTTGCTTCTCCGCAGCGCGTGAGGGTAAAGCTGGATGACCTATAGCCTCGACTTCGATGCCCGCGCATTGAAAGAGTGGAAGAAGCTGGGCGATACCGTGCGTCAGCAGTTCAAGAAGAAACTGGCAGAGGTCCTGCTGAAACCTCGAATCGAGGCAAACCGCCTTCACTCGCTGCTAGATTGCTACAAGATATAGCTTCGCAGCAGCGGGTATAGGCTGGTTTATCAGGTCATTGACCAAGAGATCGTGGTTTTTGTCGTCGCTGTCGATCGCCGTGAAAGAGACCAAGCTTACAAAAAGGCTGCTGAGCGCCTTGAGTAGGCTTCAAGGA
Source organism: Pseudomonas sp. FW305-E2 (assembly GCF_058782925.1). Taxonomy (NCBI): domain Bacteria; kingdom Pseudomonadati; phylum Pseudomonadota; class Gammaproteobacteria; order Pseudomonadales; family Pseudomonadaceae; genus Pseudomonas; species Pseudomonas sp. FW305-E2. Next base: position 17,563 of record NZ_JBYSYE010000009.1, read on the forward strand.
TTTGGCGGTCCCAGGTCGCAATCTCAAGGTAAATCACCGCCTCAAAGCCAGAGCTCTGCTCCGGTGGGAGCGGGCATGCCCGCGAAGAATCCGACTCGGTGTATGGCACCGGCTGCGCCGGTGTTCGCGGGGGGTCAACGCCTCGATGAACCCGCACAGGTCCCCCATCAGCCCATAGGGCTCATTGCCAAGTCAGGCAGACCAGCTTGCCAGGTAACCCCGGCAAACTGCGATCTCTGTAGGAGCGGGTTCACCCGCGAAGAGGCCAGCACAGGCAATAAATGGTCCCCTGTTCACATGGGCCTTCGCAGGGGCGGTCTTTTATAGGATTAAGAAATCAATCTTCGTAACTGACGTCAGGACTCTCGGGGAAAATCATAAAAAAGGCTGCCAATCGGCAGCCTTCTCGGTGCTCAGCCCGGACGATCAGTCCCAGCTCAACGCCCCACCCGTCTGATACTCGATCACCCGCGTCTCAAAGAAGTTCTTCTCCTTCTTCAAGTCCATGATCTCGCTCATCCATGGGAACGGGTTGGTAGTCCCTGGGTACTCTTCTTTCAAACCAATCTGGGTCAGACGACGGTTGGCGATGAACTTGAGGTAATCCTCCATCATCGCCGCGTTCATACCCAGTACACCGCGTGGCATGGTGTCACGGGCGTATTCGATCTCCAGCTGGGTTCCTTGCAGGATCATCTGGGTCGCTTCTTCCTTCATCGCCGCATCCCACAGGTGCGGGTTCTCGATCTTGATCTGGTTGATCACGTCGATGCCGAAGTTCAGGTGCATCGACTCGTCACGCAGGATGTACTGGAACTGCTCGGCCACGCCGGTCATCTTGTTGCGGCGGCCCATGGACAGGATCTGGGTGAAGCCGCAGTAGAAGAAGATGCCTTCCAGGACGCAGTAGTAGGCGATCAGGTTGCGCAGCAGCTCTTTGTCGGTTTCGACGGTGCCGGTGTTGAATTCCGGGTCGGAGATGGCGCGGGTGTACTTCAGGCCCCAGGCGGCTTTTTTAGCGACCGACGGGATCTCGTGGTACATGTTGAAGATCTCGCCTTCATCCATGCCCAGCGACTCGATGCAGTACTGGTAGGCGTGGGTGTGGATCGCTTCTTCGAAGGCCTGGCGCAGGATGTACTGGCGGCACTCCGGGTTGGTGATCAGGCGGTACACGGCCAGGGCCAGGTTGTTGGCAACCAGCGAGTCGGCGGTGGAGAAGAAGCCGAGGTTGCGCATGACGATGCGGCGTTCGTCTTCGGTCAGGCCGTCCTGGCTCTTCCACAGGGCGATGTCCGCGGTCATGTTGACCTCTTGCGGCATCCAGTGGTTGGCGCAGCCGTCCAGGTACTTCTGCCAGGCCCAGTCGTACTTGAACGGTACCAGCTGGTTGAGGTCGGCGCGGCAGTTGATCATGCGCTTTTCATCGACTGCCACGCGGGCCGAGGAGCCTTCCAGCTCGGCCAGGCCTTCGGCAACGTCGAGGGCGTCGAGGGCAGCCTTGGCACGTTTGACGGCTTCGGAGTCAGAAGCGGTGGCCGCACGGGCCTCCAGGGCGGCGGCACCACCGGCGCTGTCGAGCTTGTCGAGGGTGGCGGCGGCAGCGGCCTGCGCAGGGGTGTTGCCTTTGGCGGCTACTTCGCCGTCTTCTTTGTCGAATTCGTCCCAGCTCAGCATGGTTTGGCTCCTGCTTGAGGGTCGCCCTGGGGCAACCGGTTGGATTTAAAGAATGTGATGCCTGACGCAAGGCCGTAACGGCGAATGGACAGCTCGAGAGGCTGACTCTCGTTTACATCTGAATGTGTTCTGGCTTGTACCTGGCCAGGCCTCTGGGAGGGGCCAGGACAATTGAATAGGTGCTCTTTTCAGAGGGCGCAAAGTATACCGGAATTCACCTTCGATCGGGGCGCATGTGTTGCCGGCGAGGGTAACTTTTTCGACCGGTTTGGCGTGCGTCCGTTCACGAAACAGGTGGCTTCTTCTACGGGGGGAGAGTGTAGCGCCAACCTATATGTTGTGCCAGTTTAAATTTAAAGGCACATCATATGGTGTTTATTGAGGGCTTTGTTGGCGAAGCCGGCCTCACCGCGGGCTAGCCGGCGGTGAGGCCAGCTACCACTAGCTACGGTGGGTATACAGCGTTTCGACAATGTGTGTCTTGGGGTGCTTGCGTGCCTGTTCCACTGAGGTGAAACGGCCGGTTTCTGCGTTGCGACCAATCTTGCGAGATGCCAGTTTTTTCCGCGCCATGGGCGTACATCCTTTTTTGAGAGGTCCTGTTCTTTTACCGAGCTGCGTGAACAGTGGGCAAAGGGCAAGGTTTCTCTGAGGCGCGGATACAAAAATGCCGCGCGGGGCACCCGTAGGCACCCCGCACGGCATTCAGGCCTTACTGGCAGGCTTCGCAGTCAGGCTCGTCGATCGCGCAGGCCTTCGGCACTGGCGCTGGGCCGGCTGCCTGGACCGGGGCGCTGTCGCCACCGCTGGAAACGGCGTTGAGCTTGCCGGTGTTGATGGTCGACTTCTCGGTGCTGGTTGCGGCCAGGGCACGGAGGTAGTAGGTGGTTTTCAAGCCACGGTACCAAGCCATGCGGTAGGTCACGTCCAGCTTCTTGCCCGAGGCGCCGGCAATGTACAGGTTCAGCGACTGCGCCTGGTCGATCCACTTCTGGCGACGGGAAGCCGCGTCGACAATCCACTTGGTCTCGACTTCGAACGCAGTGGCGTACAGGTCTTTCAGCTCTTGCGGGATACGCTCGATCTGCTGTACCGAACCGTCGTAGTACTTCAGGTCGTTGATCATGACCGAGTCCCACAGGTCGCGGGCCTTGAGGTCGCGAACCAGGTACGGGTTGATCACGGTGAATTCGCCCGACAGGTTCGATTTCACGTACAGGTTCTGGTAGGTAGGCTCGATCGACTGCGACACGCCAGTGATGTTGGCGATGGTCGCGGTTGGCGCGATGGCCATGATGTTCGAGTTACGAATACCTTTCTGTACGCGGGCACGTACCGGCGCCCAGTCCAGGGTTTCTTCCAGGTTGACGTCGATGTACTTCTGGCCACGGGCCTCGATCAGGATCTGTTGCGAATCCAGCGGCAGGATGCCCTTGGACCACAGCGAACCCTGGAAGGTCTCGTAGGCGCCGCGTTCATCGGCCAGGTCGCAAGAAGCCTGGATGGCGTAGTAGCTGACCGCTTCCATCGACTTGTCGGCGAACTCGACGGCTGCATCGGAACCGTAAGGAATGTGCTGCAGGTACAGCGCGTCCTGGAAGCCCATGATGCCCAGGCCGACCGGGCGGTGCTTGAAGTTCGAGTTACGCGCTTGCGGCACCGAGTAGTAGTTGATGTCGATCACGTTGTCGAGCATGCGCACGGCGGTGTTCACGGTACGCTGCAGCTTGGCAGTGTCCAGCTTGCCGTCGACGATGTGGTTCGGCAGGTTGATCGAGCCCAGGTTGCAGACTGCGATCTCGTCCTTGTTGGTGTTCAGGGTGATTTCGGTGCACAGGTTCGAGCTGTGGACCACGCCCACGTGCTGCTGCGGCGAACGCAGGTTGCACGGGTCCTTGAAGGTCAGCCATGGGTGGCCGGTCTCGAACAGCATCGACAGCATCTTGCGCCACAGGTCTTTGGCCTGGATGGTCTTGAACACCTTGATCTTGTTGTACTCGGTCAGGGCTTCGTAGTACTCGTAGCGCTCTTCGAAGGCCTTGCCGGTCAGGTCGTGCAGGTCTGGCACTTCCGAAGGCGAGAACAGGGTCCACTTGCCGTCATCGAAGACACGCTTCATGAACAGGTCAGGGATCCAGTTGGCGGTGTTCATGTCGTGGGTACGACGGCGGTCATCACCGGTGTTCTTGCGCAGCTCGATGAATTCTTCGATGTCCAGGTGCCAGGTTTCCAGGTAGGCACATACAGCGCCTTTGCGCTTGCCACCCTGGTTCACGGCAACGGCGGTGTCGTTGACCACTTTCAGGAACGGGACGACGCCCTGGGATTTACCGTTGGTGCCCTTGATGTACGAGCCCAGTGCACGGACCGGGGTCCAGTCGTTGCCCAGGCCACCGGCGAATTTCGACAGCATGGCGTTGTCGTGGATCGCGTGGTAGATGCCCGACAGGTCGTCCGGCACGGTGGTCAGGTAGCAGCTGGACAGCTGCGGGCGCAGGGTACCGGCGTTGAACAGGGTCGGGGTCGAAGCCATGTAGTCGAACGACGACAACAGGTTGTAGAACTCGATCGCACGGGCTTCCTTGTCCTTCTCTTCCAGCGCCAGGCCCATGGCCACACGCATGAAGAACACCTGCGGCAGCTCGAAGCGCACGCCATCCTTGTGGATGAAGTAGCGGTCGTACAGGGTTTGCAGGCCCAGGTAGGTGAACTGCTGGTCGCGCTCGTGGTTGATCGCCTTGCCCAGTTTTTCCAGGTCGAAGTCGGCCAGGGCCGGGTTCAGCAGCTCGAACTCGATACCTTTGGCGACGTAGGCCGGCAGGGCCTTGGCGTAAAGGTCAGCCATCTCGTGGTGGGTAGCGCTGTCGGCTACATTCAGGAAGCCCAGGCCTTCGGCGCGCAGGGTGTCCATCAGCAGGCGGGCGGTAACGAACGAGTAGTTCGGCTCGCGCTCCACCAGGGTACGGGCGGTCATCACCAGGGCGGTGTTGACGTCCTTGATGGCCACGCCGTCGTACAGGTTCTTCAGGGTTTCGCGCTGGATCAGGTCGCCATCGACTTCGGCCAGGCCTTCGCAGGCTTCGCTGATGATGGTGTTCAGGCGGGCCATGTCGAGCGGCGCCAGGCTGCCGTCGGCCAGGGTGATGCGGATGCTCGGGTGCGGCTCGACCACGGCGTCGGTGTTGGCGCGAGTGGCACGCTCCTTGGCGCGCTGGTCACGGTAGATCACGTAGTCGCGGGCGACTTTCTGCTCGCCGGCGCGCATCAGGGCCAGTTCGACCTGGTCCTGGATTTCTTCGATGTGGATGGTGCCACCCGATGGCATGCGACGCTTGAACGTTGCGGTAACCTGTTCGGTCAGGCGCGCGACGGTGTCGTGGATGCGCGACGAAGCGGCGGCGGTGCCGCCTTCAACTGCGAGGAACGCCTTGGTGATGGCGACGGTGATCTTGTCGTCGGTGTAAGGGACGACAGTGCCGTTACGCTTGATCACGCGCAGTTGGCCGGGGGCGGTGGCAGCCAGATCCTGGTTGGAATCGGCGGCCTGCGGCACCTGGGCCTGCGGGTTCTCGCGAGTTGTGTCGGTTTGCATGGGTGGGTGTCTCCACAGTTTCTATATTGTTCAGGCGCCTTATGGGCGCCCACCGTTCCGTCCACTTGCTCGATAACCTCGCGGGGATGCGCAATGCATGCGCATCCGCCCGCGCGGGCGTACCGACTTCGGGACAGACTCAGGAATAAGGGGCAATGGCTTGCCGCTCCCTGGCCGAAGTCAAAGGTTCTGGGCCGAGCCCAAAAACTGTTGCTGATGGGTGCCAGGCCTGGCCTGCAACACCCATGCCCGAACAACGCCCTGAAAGAGCTTGCCTCGGTCGCCTCCGCAGGAGCGGTTTGGCTGCTGAAATCACCTGAAGTTCCACCCGAAAAATCGCTTGATCTTGCGGGTTGACTTTTGTGTGTGATTTTGCACGAAACCCTATATCTAGTGGTTCGCTGCGATCGGGATACAAGATAATGCGGTATTGGGGGCTTTGCAAGGCGAGCGCCTGTGGATAAGTTGTGTGTACTTTGTGAGTGAATGGTGGGTATTCGCTGTAGGCCTTGTGCCAAGTGGTTTGCAGTATTTTTCTGCACCTTGACGCCCTTGGGCAGTTTTTTTTGGGCGCGAAGCCTGTCACAAAAAACGGTTCAGTCGAGGGGCGGTAGGGCGTGTCTGAAGATCTGGGGTGCCTGGGAGATCGAGCACCGCCCGCGGGGCGCTCGGTCTCGCAGGGCCCCCCATCTACATTCATACTCTCAGCTGCCCTGACACGATCCCAAGAACAACAAGGCCAAAGCCATGGACCACCCCATACCCCGCATCCTCATCGTCGAAGACGATCAGCGCCTCGCCGAACTCACCGCCGAATACCTGCAGGCCAATGGTTTCGAGGTCGCGGTGGAGGCCGATGGCGCCCGTGCAGCGAGGCGCATCATCGACAGCCAGCCCGACCTGGTGATCCTCGACCTGATGCTCCCCGGCGAGGACGGCCTGAGCATCTGCCGCCGGGTGCGCAGCCAGTACCAGGGGCCGATCCTCATGCTCACCGCGCGCAGCGATGAACTCGACCAGGTTCAGGGCCTGGACCTGGGGGCCGACGACTACGTCTGCAAACCCGTGCGCCCACGCTTGCTGCTGGCGCGTATCCAGGCCCTGCTGCGCCGCAGCGAAACCGTGGACAGCAAGCGCCAGGACCTGGCCTTCGGTGCGCTGCGTATCGACAACCGCCTGCGCGAGGCGCACCTGGGCGAGCAGTTGATCGAACTGACCGGCGCCGAATTCGATCTGCTCTGGCTGTTGGCCAGCAACGCTGGCCGGGTGCTGACCCGTGAACAGATCTTCACCGCACTGCGTGGCGTGGGCTACGACGGCCAGGACCGCTCTATCGATATCCGCATCTCGAAAATCCGCCCCAAGATCGGCGACGACCCGCTTCAGCCGCGGTTGATCAAGACCCTGCGCAGCAAAGGCTACCTGTTCGTGGGCGAGGCACCATGAACAATTCGATCTTCCTGCGCATCTACGGCGGCATGCTGGCCGTGCTGGTGCTGGTGGCCCTGCTTGGCGTGCTCAGCCTGCACCTGGTCAACGAAGTGCGCGCTGCCCAGCATCGCGAGGGCCTGGCCCAGGGCACCTTCAGCCTGATGGCCGACAACCTGGCAATGCAGAATGAAACCCAACGCAAGCGTTCGCTGCTGATCTGGGAACGCCTGCTTGGCGTGCCGTTGGCGCTGCAACCGATGAGCGCACGCAGCCTTGACGGTGGCCAGCGGGCGCGCCTGTACCGTGGCCTGGTGGTGGTCGAGAAAATTGGCCCGCATGCGGCGCAAGTGCTACGCAAGGTGGGCCAGGAAGACCTGATGCTGGTCGCGCAGATCAAACAGATCAGCGAGCAGTTGGCGCGGGCCACCCTCTATCTATTGGCCGACGAACTGGTGCGCTACCCGGTAACCGAACAGCAGCAGCGCCTGGCACAGATCAAGCACGAAAAGGGCTTCGGCTTTGGCGTTGCCTTGCAACGTATCGAGCGGGTCAGCCTGGACGATGACCAGCGGCGCCGCGTGGAGGAGGGCGACACGGTGATGGCGCTGGGCAAGGATGGTGACTCGATCCGGGTGTTCGCCGGGCTGACGGGCTCGCCATGGGTACTGGAAATCGGCCCGCTGTACCAGCTCAACCCTTACCCGCCGCAGTTGCTGATCCTGATTGCCTTCCTGGGTCTGTGCCTGATTGGCCTGGTGGTCTACCTGCTGGTGCGTCAGCTGGAACGTCGTGTGTCCGGCCTGGAGATTGCTGCCACGCGCATCGCCCAGGGCAGCCTGGATACCCGCGTGCCGGCCGGCGACGCCGACTCGGTAGGGCGCCTGGCGGCTGCCTTCAATGGCATGGCCGAGCACCTGCAGCGCTCGCTGACCATGCAGCGTGAGCTGGTGCGAGCGGTGTCCCACGAGCTTCGCACGCCGGTGGCGCGCCTGCGTTTTGGCCTGGAGATGATCGAAAGCGCCACGACTGAACAGGTGCGGGCAAAGCACCTGGCGGGCATGGACGGGGATATCCAGGACCTCGACAAGCTGGTCGACGAGATGCTGACCTACGCCCGCCTGGAGCAGGGCGCACCGGCCTTGAAGTTCCAGCAGGTCGATCTGGATGCCTTGCTCGATCGGGTGATCGAAGAGCTGGCACCTTTGCGTGCCGAGGTGCGGGTGGTGCGCGGCGACTGTCAGGGCGCGGATGCCGAAGGCGCCTGGGTCGAGGCCGAGCCGCGCTACTTGCACCGGGCCCTGCAGAACCTTGTCGGCAATGCCATGCGCCATGCCGAGAGCGAAGTGCGCCTGAGCTATCAGCTGGGCCAGCAACGTTGCCGCATCGATGTGGAGGATGACGGCCCGGGGATCCCCGAGGGCTTCTGGGACCGCATTTTCACGCCCTTCACCCGCCTCGATGACAGCCGCACCCGTGCCTCGGGCGGGCATGGCCTGGGCCTGTCGATCGTACGGCGGATCATCTACTGGCACGCGGGCCGGGCCACGGTGGGCCGCAGCGACGCGTTGGGCGGTGCCTGCTTCAGCCTGAACTGGCCAAGGCAGCAGGCACCGCTGTGAAGGTCAGACGCTGACCAGGCTCAGCAGGTGGCCGTCCTGCAGGCAGAACTGGCCTTGCAGCTCTGCGCCTTGCTGCCACTGCGGTGACAGGTCGGTGAGCAGGCGCAAGCGCGCCAGCCCTTCTGCGGACCAGTCGAGCACTTCTGCGTGTTCGAAGTAGAAGCGTTGGCGAGTCAGTGGGTACAGGGTCTTGAACAAGCTTTCCTTCAGCGAGAACGTCAGGGTGACCGTAAGCCCAAGCTGGCGGCGGTCCAGGCGCTCCAGCTCTGCCGGGGTAAGGATTTCGCCCATCAGCCGCTCGGCGCGCGCGTCATCCAGCAAGGCTTCCTGATCCAGGCCCAGACCTTGGCAGCTGTTTTCGCCGGCGACCACCGCGGCGGCCCAGCCCTTGCCGTGTGTGATCGAGCCATGAATACCGGCGGGCCAGATGGGCGAGCGGTCTTCGTGGGTGCCGGGCACGTAGTCGCGGCCGTCCAGGTGCTGGAGCGCGGCGCGGGCACATACGCGGCCGGCCAGGTACTCGGCCTGGCGCTTGGGCACCGAGCGCAGCAGGCTGGCGCTGGGCAGTACGCCAGCGCGCTGGAAGTCGTCGGCGGCCAAGTGGGCAGGGTCGAAGGCGCAACTGACCAGCACCGCGCCGGGCAATGGGCGGGGCAGGGGCCAGTGGTGCTGGAGCGGGGCGCAACAGGCAGGAAGTGTGTTCATGGCGGTTATTGTGCCAGCTGTGCAGGCGCTGAGGGAGGTGGCGTGGCAGGATGACTTACCGCAGCCATGAAAACATGGCGCAGATCACAGCGTGATCCGTGCGGGAGCGGGTTTACCCGCGAAGCATACACCGCGGTGGATGGCACGGGCTTCGCCCGTGTTCGCGGGCAAGCCCGCTCCCACAGGGATCGCGCCAGCTTTTAGAAATTGAGCAAGACAGTTGCTCCCACAACGATTGCACAATCTTTTATTTGAACACCTTCTTGAAGAACGCCTGCATATCCGCCCAGGAACGCTCGTCCGCTGCCTTGTTATAGCCAATGTCCGGCCCCCCATGTTCACCGTGGCTGAGCCGATCGGCATCGGGGTTGGTGAACCCGTGCTTGGCCCCTTCAATACTGACGAACTGGTAGTTGACCTTGGCCGCATCCATTTCGGCCTTGAACGCCTCCACCTGCTGTGGGGTGATCATGCTGTCCGCTGCACCATGCTCGACCAGGATATCGGCCCGCACCACGCCAGGTTTTGCCGGGGTCTGGGTGGCCAGTGCGCCATGGAAGCTCACCACGCCATCGAGCTTTTCTCCCCGGCGTGCGGCATCGAGCACCACCTTGCCGCCAAAACAGTAGCCGACAGCGCCCAGTTGATGCTTGTTCACATTCGGCTGCTTTTTCAACAACTCCAGGCCCGCGTCGAAGCGTGCTGCTGCTGCGGCCGGGTCCTTCATCGCTGCGGCCATGAATGCCTGGGCATCCTGCGGATGCTCGGTGTGCTTGCCATCGCCGTACATGTCGATGGCCAGTGCCTTGTAGCCCAGGGCGGCAAGATCTCTCGCACGACGCTTGGCATAGTCGTTCAGGCCCCACCATTCATGCACCACAACGATGCCTGGGCGTTTGCCGTCCAGCGCGTCATCGTAGGCGTAGTAGCCGACGAGGCGGTTGCCATCGTCGTCCTGATAAGGAATTTCACGGGTCACTACCGCCGCTTGGGCGAGGGCGGCGCTGCACATCAGGGTCAGGGCCAGCAGGGCTCGCATGTTCACAACTCCTTGTTTTGCTATCGATTCGTTCAGCCGGGGTTCAGCCAGGGTTCAGTCGCGGTTCAGGGTGCCCTGATTACTCTAGCTTCCAGACCGAAACAGCGCACCCAACTGGAGTACCCAGCCATGAAAACCTTCAATACCCTGCTTGCCGCCATGGCCGTCTGTGCCGCTGGCATTACCACCGCTCAGGCCGCGGACGACAACTTCGCCAGCCTCACCTACGGCCAGACCAGCGACAAAGTTCGCAAGTCCGGCCTGCTGCAACGCAACACCGATCAGCTCAATGCCGACGGTATCATCGGCAAGGACGATACCTGGGGTGTGCGTCTGGGCAAGATCAACGACCAGGGCCGCTACTACATGACCTATGACAATGTCTCTGGCGACCACAGTGGCCTGAAGTTGCGCCAGGAAAACCTGCTTGGCAGCTACGACTTGTTCCTGCCGGTGGGCGATACCACCAAGCTGTTCGGTGGTGGCAGCCTGGGTGTGACCAAGCTGACCCAGGACTCGCCTGGCGCCAGCCGGGACACTGACTACGGTTATGCCTACGGTTTGCAGGCCGGTGTGATCCAGGACATCACCGACAAGGCCTCGGTCGAACTGGGCTACCGTTACCTGCGCACCAATGCCGCGACCGAGGTGGGCGCGCATGGCGGGCCGAAGGATGGCACCCTGCGCCTGACCAGCAGCGCGCAGACCTACCTGGCAGCAAGTTACAAGTTCTGACGAACGAGCCGCGTTATCCTGTACCGGCCTTCGCGGGCACGCCCGCTCCCACAGGTACTGCACAAACCGCTGAAACTGTGCAGTACCTTTGGCTTGTGCAGGTGCTGCACACGTTTCAGAGACTGTGCGATTGCTGTGGGAGCAGGCATGCCCGCGAATAGGCCGGTACAGGCAATACACATAAGGAGCTGCACATGAAACTGCTGGTGGTCGAGGACGAAGCCCTGCTTCGCCATCACCTCTACACCCGCCTGGGCGAAAGCGGCCATGTGGTCGAGGCGGTCGCTGATGCCGAAGAGGCGCTGTACCAGGCCGAGCAGTACCATTTCGACCTTGCCATCATCGATCTGGGCCTGCCCGGTATCAGCGGCCTGGAGCTGATCACGCGGCTGCGCAGCCAGGACAAGACCTTCCCCATTCTCATCCTCACAGCCCGTGGCAACTGGCAAGACAAGGTCGAGGGCCTGGCCGCCGGTGCCGACGACTATCTGGTCAAGCCGTTCCAGTTCGAGGAGCTTGAAGCACGGCTCAATGCCCTGTTACGCCGCTCCAGTGGTTTCATCCAGTCGACCATCACCGCTGGCCCCTTGGTACTTGACCTCAACCGCAAGCAGGCCACCCTCGACGAACACGCCTTGGCCCTGACTGCCTACGAATACCGCATCCTCGAATACCTCATGCGCCATCACCAGCAGGTGGTGGCCAAGGATCGCCTGATGGAACAGTTGTACCCAGGTGACGAAGAGCGCGACCCCAATGTCATCGAAGTGCTGGTTGGCCGCCTGCGCCGCAAGCTTGAAGGCGAGCGCGGCTTCAAACCCATCGACACGGTGCGCGGCCTGGGCTACCTGTTCACCGAGCGCTGCCGATGATCCGCTCGCTGCGGGTGCGCCTGATGCTGGCCGCCGCAGTGTTGGCGCTGCTGTTCATGCTGGCGCTGCTGCCGGCCTTGCAGAAGGCCTTCAGCCTGGCTCTGCAGGAGTCGATCGAGCAGCGTCTGGCCTCGGATGTGACCACGCTGATTTCCGCTGCGCGTATCGAGCATGGCCAGCTGCAGATGCCGACACTGCTGCCGGACGAGCGTTACAACCTGCCCTACACAGGCCTGCTCGGCTATATCTTTGACCGCGACGGCAAACTGGTCTGGCAGTCGCGTGCCACCGCCGACCGGCACATCAACTACCAGCCGCGCTATGACGGGCGCGGCAACGAGTTCGACCGCATTCACCAGTCCGATGGCGAAGAGTTCTTCGTGTACGACGTCGAGATCAAGCTGTTGGGTGGGCAGAGTGCCGCCTACAGCATTGTCGCTCTGCAGCCCGTGAGCGAATACAAGGCCACCCTCAATGGCCTGCGCGAAAAGCTCTACCTGGGGTTCGGCGCTGCATTGCTGGCGCTCATGGTGTTGTTGTGGGCAGGCCTGACCTGGGGGCTGCGCTCGTTGCGACGCCTCAGCCACGAACTGGATGAAGTGGAATCAGGTGCACGTGACGGTCTGAGCGGTGAGCACCCACGCGAGTTGCTGCGCCTGACCCGCTCGCTCAACCGTCTGTTGCGCAGTGAGCGTGAGCAGCGCACGCGCTACCGTGATTCGCTGGACGACCTGGCCCACAGCCTGAAGACGCCGCTGGCGGTGTTGCAGGGTGTGGGTGAAAGCTTGCAGCAGCGCAGCGGCGAGCGCGAGCAGGCGCGGGTGCTGCAAAGCCAGATCGAGCGCATGAGCCAGCAGATCGACTACCAGCTGCAACGCGCCAGCCTGCGCAAGAGTGGCCTGGTCCGCCACAGCGTATTGCTGCGGCCGTTGCTCGACAGCCTGTGCAGCACCTTGGCCAAGGTTTACCGGGAAAAACGTGTGAACGTGGTGCTGGAGTTGCCGGACGCGGCGCAGGTGCCGATGGAGCAGGGCGCGTTGCTGGAAATGCTCGGCAACCTGCTGGAGAACGCCTACCGGCTGAGCCTGGGCCAAGTGCGGGTGAGCCTGGTGAAGGCGCCGGGGTATCTGACCTTGTGCATCGAGGACGACGGGCCGGGCGTGCCCGCCGACCAGCGTGAACGCATTCTGGAGCGTGGGGAGCGGCTGGACAGCCAGCACCCGGGGCAGGGCATAGGCTTGGCCGTGGTCAAGGATATCGTCGACAGCTATGACGCCGAGCTGAGCCTTGGCGATTCGCCGCTGGGGGGCGCTGCGTTCAGGATCACCTTCAACCTGGATTGATCCCTAGCCTGTTCCGGCCCATTCGCAGGTCAATCTGCGAATGGGGGCACAGGCAATCCACAAAGGGCGGTTTTCCGCCATTCCTCCTTGTACAAATTCCGCCATCGGGCGGAAATCCGCCAATCCGTCCCGGGAATATCGCCCTGTCGTTGGGCATTTATTCCTAGCAAATACGGGCTTTGCACCCTTCATGGGCATTTTGGCACCACCCTTGCTACTGATCCTCGCAGAGGCCTGCCCAGGCAGCTCGAACACAACGACAAATCCCTCCAAGTGCAGGAGGGTTAGCGATTCAGGTGCCCCCATCACCCTGGGAAGGGTGAACCGGCACACTTGAGGAAAATTAGCCATGACGACACGTCAGCCGCTGTACAAATCCCTGTATGTCCAGGTGTTGGTCGCCATCACCATCGGCATCCTGCTCGGCCACTACTATCCGGAAACGGGCGTTGCCCTCAAACCCCTGGGTGACGGCTTCGTCAAACTGATCAAGATGGTCATCGCCCCGATCATCTTCTGTACCGTGGTCAGCGGCATTGCCGGCATGCAGAGCATGAAGTCGGTCGGCAAAACCGGCGGCTACGCGTTGCTGTACTTCGAAATCGTCTCCACCATCGCCCTGATCATCGGCCTCGTCGTCGTCAACGTGGTCAAGCCAGGCGCTGGCATGCACATCGACGTCAGCACCCTGAACGCCAGCAGCGTGGCTGCCTACGCCGCCGCCGGCGCGCAGCAGACTACCGTCGGCTTCCTGCTTAACGTCATCCCCAATACGGTCGTCGGCGCCTTCGCCAACGGCGATATCCTGCAAGTGCTGATGTTCTCGGTGCTGTTCGGCTTCGCCCTGCACCGCCTGGGCAGCTACGGCAAGCCGGTACTGGACATGATCGACCGCTTCGCCCACGTCATGTTCAACATCATCAACATGATCATGAAGCTGGCCCCGATCGGCGCTTTCGGCGCCATGGCCTTTACCATTGGCCAGTACGGTGTTGGCTCGCTGGTGCAGCTGGGCTACCTGATGGCCTGCTTCTACATCACCTGCCTGCTGTTCGTGCTGGTGGTGCTGGGCGGTATCTGCCGTGCCCACGGCTTCAGCGTGATCAAGCTGATCCGCTACATCCGTGAAGAACTGCTGATCGTGCTGGGTACTTCGTCCTCGGAGTCGGCCCTGCCACGCATGCTGGCCAAGATGGAGCGCCTGGGTGCCAAGAAGTCGGTAGTGGGCCTGGTTATCCCGACTGGCTACTCGTTCAACCTGGACGGCACCTCGATCTACCTGACCATGGCTGCGGTGTTCATCGCTCAGGCCACTGACACCACCATGGACATCACTCACCAGATCACCCTGCTGCTGGTGCTGCTGGTGGCTTCCAAGGGTGCTGCCGGCGTTACCGGTTCGGGCTTCATCGTGCTGGCCGCGACCCTGTCGGCTGTTGGTCACCTGCCGGTTGCTGGCCTGGCGCTGATCCTTGGCATCGACCGCTTCATGTCCGAAGCCCGCGCCCTGACCAACCTGGTGGGCAACGCCGTTGCCACCGTGGTAGTGGCCAAGTGGGTCAAGGAAATGGACAACGACAAGCTGGCTTCGGAACTGGCCTCCGGTGGTGCGCCGCTGATCGATACCCGCCCGACGGACGACCTGGGCGTGGCTGAAGGCCCGGCTCGTTGATAGCGGGTTGAAATGAGAAAGGCGACCCAAGGTCGCCTTTTTCGTGTCTGCGCGCTCCCACACAGGGCGATGCGGTGGCCCTCAGCCCAGTACCACCTCCATCACCCGGATGACGTCCGGCTGTGGGTAATGCCACCTTACTTGCACATCCCAGAACTTCACCCCGTACACCCGCTCGGACGGTGGTATCTGGTAGGCCGGCCGTGGGTCCTGCGCCAGGCATTGCTCGATCAGTTGCACCAGCGGCTCATTCAAACGCAGCGCATGCTCGCGGGCCTGGATCAGGGCGTTGTCCGCCCACTGCACGGCAATTGCCACAGGCGCTGCATTGGCCATCTGGTTGCTGGCGCCAGCGACGCTGTCGGCATAGGGCACATAAGGCTTGATGTCCAGCACCGGCGTGCCGTCGAGCAGGTCGATCCCGGACAGCAGCAGGCGCCCGGGCTCCACGCCCTCCAGGCGTACCACCGACTGGCCGATGCCGTTGGGCCGGTGGGTGGCGCGGGTGGCGAACACCCCCATGCTCTTGTTGCCGCCAAGACGCGGAGGCCGCACTTTCAGGCGCGGCTTTTCTTCCAGGGCCTGGTGGAACAGGAACAGCAGCCAGACATGGCTGACCTGCTCCAGGCCTTCGACCGCGTCACCTTGATCGAACGGCGGCAACAGTTCGAGCACGCCACGGGCGGCAGGCGCCAGCTGCGGCTGGCGCGGAATGGCGAACTTTTCCTTGAAACAGGAGTGGACGATGCCGACCGGGACAACCGTATGCTGCATGTCCACTCAGCCGCGCACGCGCAGGGTCAGGCCCTTGAGGAAGTTGCGCATCAACTGGTCGCCACACGGGCGGTAGTTGTCGTGGCCAGCCTTGCGGAACAGCGCGCTGAGCTCAGGTTTGCTGACCGGGAAGTTGACCGACTTGAGAATCGCGTGCAGGTCGTCTTCCTTGAGCTCAAAGGCCACACGCAGCTTCTTGAGGATCAGGTTGTTGGTTACCGGCAGCTCGATCGGCTGCTGCGGGCGGCTATCGTCTTTGCCTCGGCGGTAGATCACCAGGCCGTCAAGGAAGTGCGCCATCACCCGTTCCGGGCAGCGCACGAAGCCTTCCTCTTCTTCTTTTTTCAGGTAGGTGGCCAGCACCAGAGGATGCACTTCGAGGCCAGAGAGCCCGATGATTTCGGCCATCTTGGCGTCGTTCACCTTGAGCATGTAGCGCAGGCTGCGCAGGACGTCGTTGTGGTTCATTGCAGCAGAATCCTGTTCAGGTGCCGCGCGTTCCAGCGCGGCGTATTGCTTAGAAACGTTCGGAGGTAGCCAGGTAGCGCCATTGGCCCAAGGGCAGCTTGCCCATCGACACACCACCCAGGCGAATGCGTCGCATGCCTAAAAGCTCCAGGCGCAGGTAGGCGCATAGCTCGGAAATCTGCCCTGGTTGTGGGTTTTTCAACACCATGCGCAGGTGTGTCTCGTTCTGCCAGCTGGCCTTGGCCTTGGGCAACTCGCGGTCATTGCGCATGGCCCCACGCGCCAGGCGTTCCAGCGCCTGAGGGGTGGTTTCGCCGCGCACTTCAATGATGAACTCTTGCTCCAGGCGACGCAGGTCGGCCTCGATCTTGCGGGATACCCGCCAGTCCTGGGTAAACACCTGCAGGCCGCTGGCGCCCCGCTCCAGCGGTGCCACGCAGGCCTGCCGGGCAAAATGCCCGTGCAGGGCGCGCACGCCTTCGCGGTGGGCCTCGCTAAGGCTGCCCATGTTCATGCTGGCGCGGGCGTCTTCACTGTCCATGCCGGCTGGCTGGTTCAGCAGCAGGGTCACCGGCTCCAGGGTTTCGGCACGGGCGCCCGGCAGCAGTTCGACGCGCTGCTGCTCAACCTTGAACTGCGGCTGCTCGACCACCACGCCATCGACCGTTACCCAGCCTCCTTCAATGTACTGCTCGGCCTCGCGGCGGGAGCAGCCGAGCTGCTCGATGAGGCGTTTGGACAGGCGGACGGGTTCGGACATGGGGCAATTCGCAAGGCAGGGAAAGACCTCCATTGTACCTGCCTGCAAGCGGTAGATGATGGGAATCTGTGTCAGATGCGCCATTTTGGACACACAGCGCGGCACATTCAGGCGCCGCCTCAAGGCACTGTGCGCATTAGCCTCATGTGCAGCAGAGGATAGGGCTGGCCCAGGCCGTCGGTTTCCGAACGGCCGATGACCTCGAAACCTTCATGCAGGTAGAAGCCCAGCGCTTTCGGGTTCTGTTCGTTGACGTCAAGGTACTCGGCATTCAGCTCACTGATGGCATAGCGCAGCAGGCGCTTGCCTACCCCTTGGCCACGGTAGCCAGGTGCGACGAACAGCATGTCCACCCGCCCGTTGGCGACACCGGCGAAACCACAGATGCGCTGGCGGTCCTTGCAGCAGATCAGCATCACTGCGTCGAGGTAGCGGCGCAGCACATGTTCGCGCAGTAGCAGGATATAACCCTCTGGCAGAAAGTCGTGGGTGGCGCGTACTGAATCCTCCCACACCTGTACCAGCTCGCTGTAGTCGCACAAGCGCGGGGTTTGCAGCGTCAGTAGCGCAGCCATGCCGGTGTTCCTCTGGGGCGATAGGGAAAACATAGCAGGCCAACCACCGGTCGGCTTGTTCGCTTAGCGCTTGAGACCTGAGGGGTGACGGTCTATTAATTAAGCGTGGGAAAAAATCCCACGTAAATATAAGTTCAATCTGAAGCAAGATTACTGACTGATTTGGCGTTCTCGTGGCGAAGACCTGGAGACGGACTATGCAAATCCACCTGCTGTTCAAGAAGGCTTTACTCGCGGCTGCTGTAGCTGGCGTGTTGTCGATGTCCATTGCCTTGATCCCTGACTCGATTTCTCATGGCTCCAGTGCCTACGCTAAAGATGGCGGTGGCGGTGGCCACGGTGGTGGTGGAAGTGGTGGCGGCGGTGGCCATGGTGGCGGAAGCGGAAGTGGTGGCCACGGCAGCGGCGGTGACGGTGGTGGCCATGCCGGCAACAGCGGCAGTGGCCACGACGGTAATTCAAACGCTGGGCGCAGCAGCAACCATGCTGAAGCGGGTGACGATCATGGCAATCACGCGGGTGGGGAACCCGGGGATGATCATGGTAATCATGTCGGCGGTGAGCCTGGCGATGATCACGGCAATCATGTTGGTGGTGAACCTGGTGACGATCACGGCAACCATGTGGGTGGCGAACCGGGTGATGACCACGGTGTTCATGCCGGCGGCGAGGCCGGGGATGACAACAGCAGAAGCTGATTGGCGCTGACCCGAAGTGGCCCATACAAAACCCAGCGGACGGGTTTTGTATGAGCAGGTTCTGGCCTGTCTTGCCTTTATCACGTCATTTCCAATGAGCGCTGACAGCTTTTTCCTCGTCCATGCCGGGATATGATTGCGGTTTGCGTGGGATTAATTCCCGCGTCTTATACTGGGTGCCTCTGTCAAGGAATGCCCTCGATGCAATCGCCTGTCTTACCCCCGTCGATGCTGAGTGCGCTGCGGCGTGTGATGCGCCCGCTGGTGCGCCTGATGCTGCGCAAAGGGGTTACCTACACGATGTTCACCGACCTGCTCAAGGAGGTGTTCGTCGATGTGGCCCATCGCGAGTTTCGCCTGAACGACACCGCGCCAACCGATAGCCGCATCAGCCTGCTTACCGGCGTACATCGTAAAGATGTCCGGCGGCTGCGTAATGAGGGTGACACTGCAATTGCGGCCCTGCCGGATAACATCACGCTAGGTGCACAGTTGGTCAATGTATGGACCAACACCCCACCATTCTGCTCGGCACCCGGCCAGGCGAGGGCGCTTGCGCGGCTAGCCAGTGTGGGTGGCGATTGCTCATTCGACGCCCTGGTCGCCAAGGTCAGCACCGATATCCGCGGCCGGGTGGTGTTGGACGAATGGTTGCGCCTGGGCGTCGTGCGGCTCGATGAGCAGGATTGCGTGCACTTGGAAGCCCATGCATTCGTGCCACAGAAGGGTTTTGATGAAAAGGCTGCGTACTTCGGCCACAACCTGCATGACCATGCCTGTGCGGCGGTGCACAACCTCAGCGGCGAAGGCCCGCCATTTTTTGAGCGTAGCGTGCACTACGATGCCTTGAGCCCGGCCAGCGTCGAGCATTTGCGAGATGTGGTAGCCAAGGATGGCATGCAGACACTACTTGCCTTCAGCCGGCTTGCAGCAGATTTAGAGAATGCTGATGAGCCCGGTATCGAACAACGTCAGCGCATCACTGTCGGGCTTTATTTCTACACTGAAGCTACCGATTCCGATCCGTCGAAGATACCCGGCCCATGACACTTCCTGTGCGCTACCTCAGTGCTGTCATGTTTGCCCTGGTTTTCGGGTGGAACCTGATGGCCCCGGCCGAGGTGGCCGCAGCGCCGGTGTGTGTCAGTCGTGACGAGATGGGTATGGCCGGTGCCGCAGGCCAGCAGTTCCCCGGTGGCATAGGCGGCACCGGTGTGCGCAATGAAAATGGCGGCGTCGGTGGCACCGGTGCCCCAGTCCAGCAACGCCCGGGTGGTACAGGCGGCACAGGCGCGGTGGCGGAGGGTGTGGACGGCACCTACTTTGATCAGCGCCACGGGGGGGGAGGTGGTACCGGTACGCCGATCCTGCGCCCGGGTGGTACTGGGGGTACAGGCATCGTCGGTACCATCACCGGCTTCGCCTCGATCTGCGTCAATGGCATGGAAGTGCACTATGGCAAGGACGTACCGGTGAGTGAAAACGGTGCGCCCGCCAGCAGTGGTCACCTGGCGATCGGGCAGGTGGTGGCGGTGGAGGCATTCGCCACCCAGCGCGGCCTGCAAGCGGGGCGCATTTCGATCCTCAACGTCTTCGAAGGGCCGTTGACGGCGCTGCCCAATGCCTCGGCCCCACTGCGGGTCATGGGGCAACCCGTGCGGCTGGCCGCTGGCGCGCGGGTAGCTGAAGGGTTGCGCCCGGGTGAGCCCGTGAGGGTCAGCGGCCTGCGCGATGCCCGGGGAGAAGTCGTGGCGACCCGTATCGAACGGGCACCGGGGTTGAGGGAGGCCAGCGCCATCGGCGCGGTTGATCGCACTGGCAGCCTTCAAGGGTTGAAGTTGGGTACCCGTGTGGCGCCTGCACGTGAGGTGCTGGTGCGCGGCCAGTGGACCGGGCGCCAGCTTGAAGTGGCGCAAACCCGTCCAGACCCGAGCCTGCCTTTTGCTGGCCGTGTCCAGCAGGCGGTGGTTGAAGGGCTGGTACAGCGCACACAAGCTCGGCAGTTGGTGGTTGCAGGTCTCAATGTGACATTGGGGCAGGGCACCGTAATTGTCGGCCGGCAGCCAGCGGCGTTGGCGCTTGATCAACGTGTGCGGGTGAGCGGGGTGCTCAATGGAACTCACGAGCTGCGGGCAACCCGCGTGGAATTCCAGGACGACCGTGTCGACAATCCTGACAGAAGCCAGTCGGGGCACGGAGGTGAGCATGACGGAAGCAGCTCCGGCGGCTCCAGCAGCGGTCATGGCGCAAGCGATGGGGCCAGCGATCGCGATGAAAACAGCGATGATCACAGTGGGCGCAGTGCCGTTGACGGCTCCAGTGACCATGGCAGCGGTGACAAGTCGGGAAAGTCGGTACACCTCGACGCATTGGAGCAATCGACGCGCAGCAACAGTGGAAGCTCCGATCGGGTTGAGAAGGTCGAAGTCGAAAACACCGGAAAGGTCGAAAAAGTAGACAAGGTCGAGAAGCCCGAGAAGGTCGAAAAAGTAGACAAGGTCGAGAAGCCCGAGAAAGTCGAAAAAGTCGAGAAAGTCGAGAAAGTCGAGAAAGTCGAGAAAGTCGAGAAAGTCGAGAAAGTCGAGAAAGTCGAAAAAGTCGAAAAAGTCGAAAAAGTCGAAAAGCCTGAACGGGTCGAAAAGGTCGAAAAGGTCGAGAGAGTCGAAAAGGTGGAGTTACCAGAGAAAGTTGAAAAGGTGGAGAGGCCGGAAAAGGCAGAGACGGTGGAAAAAGTCGAGCATCCAGAGCGATCCGGGCGTTAGCCAACTAGGCTGGGTAAGTCTGGTCATGCTTCCCGAAAGAGTACTGAGTTGCAAATGAGACCCACGCTCCCTCTGTTCGCCTGTTTGCTCTCGTGCACCTGCGTGTCGGCGCTGGCCGATACCTTCAGTGCCGCCATTGGCATGGATTATTCAAGTGGCGACTATGGTACCGGCACCACTTCGGAAATCTGGTATGTGCCGGTGGTCGGCAAGTATGAGAGCGGCCCCATGACCTACAAGGTTACCGTGCCTTGGTTGCGTATCACCAACCCCGAAGTCGGCCCCAATGGTGACCCCTTGCCCGGTGGTTGCCGAGACGTGGAAAGCGGGTTGGGTGACACGGTTGCCAGCGCCGCCTATGCACTGCTCGATGGTCGTGACGGCGGCCTGATGCTGGACCTGATCGGCAAGGTCAAATTCCCTACCGCTGATGAAGACCAGTGCCTGGGCATCGGCCAGTACGACTACACCACCCAGGTCGACATAGCCAAGGGCTTTGGCCCGGTCACCGGTTTCGCGACGCTGGGTTGGAAGAAGTTCGGTGACCCGCCCGATAGCGACTTCGATGACCCGGTATTTGCCAGTCTCGGCTTTGCCCTGCCGGTGGCGGTCGGTACTTCGGCCGGCGCCTCCTACGATTGGCGGCAGAAAGTGGTCTCGACCGGGGCGCAGATCAAGGAGCTTACCCTGTTCCTCACCCACAAGCTCAACCAGCAGTGGAAAGTCCAACTCTATGCAGTCAAAGGCTTCTCGGATGCCAGCCCGGATGCCGAGGGCGGCCTGATGCTGTTTCACACGTTCTGACAAAAAAGCCCCTGCGCCGGTCATTCCCTATGGAGAACGCCGGGGCAGGGGCTTTGCAGGCTTCAGCCGTTTTAGATGGGTTCAGCCCACATGTCGTACTCGTCGGCATCCACCACACGGCAACGCACTTTGTCGCCTGGCTTGAAACCATGGTCGCCATCGATGAACACGCTGCCATCGATTTCCGGTGCATCGAAGAAGCTGCGGCCAACCGAACCTTGTTCCTCGACTTCGTCGATCAGCACGTCGATTTCCTTGCCGATGCGCAATTGCAGGCGGGCAGCACTGATGGCCTGCTGGTGGGCCATGAAGCGGTCCCAGCGCTCTTGCTTGACGTCGTCCGGTACTTCGGCCAGGCCCAGGTCGTTGGCCGGGGCGCCTTCCACCGGCGAGTACTGGAAGCAGCCCACGCGGTCGAGCTGGGCTTCGGTCAGCCAGTCCAGCAGGTACTGGAAGTCTTCCTCGGTCTCGCCCGGGAAGCCGACGATGAAGGTGGAGCGGATCACCAGCTCAGGGCACTGCTCGCGCCAGTTCTTGATGCGCGCCAGGGTGCGGTCTTCGAAGGCCGGGCGCTTCATCGACTTGAGCACTTTCGGGCTGGCGTGCTGGAACGGGATGTCCAGGTACGGCAGGATCTTGCCGGCAGCCATCAGCGGGATCACGTCGTCAACGTTCGGGTAAGGGTACACATAGTGCAGGCGTACCCAGGCGCCCAGGCTGCTCAGTGCTTCGCACAGCTCGAGCATGCGGGTCTTCACCGGGCGGCCGTTCCAGAAGTCGGTCTTGTACTTGACGTCGACGCCGTAGGCGCTGGTGTCCTGGGAGATCACCAGGATTTCCTTCACCCCGGCCTTGACCAGGCGCTCGGCCTCGCTCAGCACTTCACCCACCGGGCGGCTGACCAGCTTGCCGCGCATCGACGGGATGATGCAGAAGCTGCAGCTGTGGTTGCAGCCTTCGGAGATCTTCAGGTAGGCATAGTGGCGCGGGGTCAGCTTGACGCCCTGTGGCGGCACCAGGTCGATCAGCGGGTTGTGGTCCTGACGCGGCGGCACCACTTCGTGAACGGCGTTGACTACTTGCTCGTACTGCTGCGGACCAGTGACCGACAGCACGCTTGGGTGCACGTCACGGATGCTGCCTTCTTCGACGCCCATGCAGCCGGTGACGATCACCTTGCCGTTTTCCTTGATCGCTTCGCCGATCACTTCCAGCGATTCGGCCTTGGCGCTGTCGATGAAGCCGCAGGTGTTGACCACCACCACGTCGGCGTCCTCGTAGGTGGGTACGACTTCATAGCCTTCCATGCGCAGCTGGGTCAGGATGCGCTCGGAGTCGACCAGGGCTTTTGGGCACCCCAACGATATCATTCCTATACGCGGTGGTTTCTCTGTCATCATAGGATGATCCTCATCAGGGTTATATTTTTGGTAATGGCAAAAAACGGCGCGCGAGTATACAGCTATTTGAGGTTTTCCGATCCCCGGCAAGCGACCGGCAGTAGCGCCGACCGTCAGTTGCAGTACGCTCAGCAATGGGCTGCCAGCAAGGGCCTCGTCCTCGATGACACGTTATCGCTCAGAGATGAAGGTCTGTCAGCGCTGTCCGATGCACTGATCTACCCACAGAACCTGCTGGTTCGCCGAGAACTCGGCGCGGACATTGTGGCCACGGTGTCGAGCACCACTACTGCCTTGGCCGCCACCGGCAGCCCACTGACCCTCAATGCCCAGACCTATGGTCCTGGCGCACCGGTGGCGCGACTCGCCTGGGCACCAACGGAGCCGCCACCTCATCGGTGAATACCCTGAGCGCCGGCGAGGTGGCCACCGACTGGGGTATCCGCTGCCTGCGCTCCAGCAGCTCGATGTTCACAAAGGTGCAGAACCTCACGAAGAACATCACCACTCAAGGCACCGATTCGGCATCGCGGGTGCTGGCTGACTCGCTGTTCCAGATCGGAAGTGGCTCCGCTGCGTTTGGGGGAGAAGTGGATATCTCTGGAGTGGCGATTTACTCCAGGCCGCTGAGCGACGACGAGCTGAATGCTGTTGCAACCTGGTGGCGCAAACGAATGCTGCGACTTGGAATCGTGGTGTAAGAAAAAGCCCGCTTAAAGCGGGCTTTTTCTATAGCTCGATAATTTTGCAGTATTGCACAAGCCCTACATCATTCAATATGACCGGCTTCAATATCTCGGATCTAGACTTCGGCAACCAAGTTGCTCTAATCTCGAATTGCCCCTTAAACTCTTCATCCTTGATGTATGCCGCGTCATCCCCCCAGTCACGGAAATTATACTGTTCGATCCTAGGCTGGTATCTGACCGCTTCCAGCTTAAAGCTTTCTTCATGGATACTCACAAGCTTACCCATTGATTCCGTGAGCCGATCATAAAATCCTCGCGGGTTTGCAATTTCTAGGCAGGACTCGGTCCCGTCAAATTCTTGCATCACTTCTTTCGAAAGCCGATAAGAAGTGCAGTGCACATAGCAGTCAAGCTCGTTGAACTCGATGCCTACCCCAATGTTCACCATGTTACCCGGCCGACTAGGATCAGCATGCCTTATGACGTTGAAAGCGCTCATCGCTTGCTGATTTCTAGCGCTGTTCGGCCCTTCCAGCAAATTATCTATGTGGTGGTGGACAATCTTCCGGCCTTCCCAAGCGTCGGCGATCCCTCTCTTATGTTCATCTCTCCGAAAATCATGGAGTGTGCCAATCCTGATATTACCAAGCACATTAAGTGCATTGTTATTGCGGTTGCTTGAATATCTATAGAGCCTCATAACTCTCACTCCAGCCAAATGCTTTAACTGTCCTTAATGTGGGCAGCCATAGCAGTCAGTCATCACTGTCCTTGTATTGAAGTTTGCAAATATTCTTAATGACTTCAGAGTATTCCTTAGCAAACATAAGCGCGGCGTGGCGCGACTCGATTATGTAGGCTTCGTAATAGTCGCCCAGCGAGACAAACGCGATCGCGGCGGGATTAGCATCTCTATTAGAATTTATATGGATCTCCAGCTCAGCTGCATGCTCACGGCCGATATGCACAGCTGGCTGATAACCTAGCGTAGTCAATGAGTCTTCGATTTCTGTGTGATTAGTTTTTGAAAGTAAATCATCAACAAATGCCGGAACAGCTTGGGTAATGGCCCCCGAGCTTTTTACATACATCATCTTCAACTTCCTTTTGACTACCGGTGATTAGAAACGAATCCCTGTGTCCTCATGGCTGGATCCTGCTCAAAGCCTCGCCATGGGGACTCAAACTCTCACCCCATACGATGGCACATCGCTAGCCGGGAAAAATACTGCTTCACAAAAAAATCGACGGAGAAAATCACTTATCCCCCTCCCGCCGACGCGCCTTGCGTCCTGATTTTTTGCAAACCAGATGTGGAGTGAAATGGATGCTTCTGTGGCGCGGGCGTTAGCTGCCCGGGGTCGGATGTCCATTGCACTTTGTGCAAAATTTTGACGAAGAATGCAGTGCCATCGGGGTGTATTAGCGCTGAACGCTCAGTCTTGCCGCCCCCGCGCACCCCCCATAGCCACGGGGCGAGCCACGATCCGAGCCACTGAAAAAGCGACGTAAATGCTGATTTTTTCGGCAGTGCCTACGTCGATTTTACGGTGTCTTAGACAGGGTCTGACATTCGTACAAAAGGCTTCTAACGACCGTGCTAGAGCGGTTTTCGTCACTTCGTAAGCGTCATGGCGTTTACATTTCATTGCGTAGTGCTACGGCCCTGATGTGAATCTCCAGCTGATTTCGCTGTGTTGCAGATGGCAACACAGCTACACAACTGCAACACGACGTGCTAAAGTGGTTTCACTGGACATAGGCCAGTTACCAGTGCAGTCAATCCCGACTGCCGACCATTACCAGAGGCGCAGCTAAACCTATGTTTTCGCTGCAAGAAGCAGGTGACCCGCATGCAAGCAAACGCAGCCGTTAGGACTATTTGTCTAAGATCTTAAACAGGAGAACGTCACGACCCTATACACGAATTGGAGATAGCGATGGAAAGAACAGCCGAGGCAGGCGTGAGGCCTGTATCCATAAATATGAGGGCTGATTCGAAACGGCGCGATCTTATCGATGCTGCAGCTGACATCCTTAGCATCGATCGGACCAGTTTCATTCTCGATGCCGCGTGTCGGCGTGCAGAGGAAGTGATCGTGGATCGTAAGCTTTTTCTGCTTAGCGATGAAGCGTTTGACCGTTTTGAAAAAGCTCTTGATGCGAACCCCATTAGGAGCAACGAATGCGTCAAGAAACTGCTTTCCAGGCCGAAGCCCTGGAGCTGAGCCCACCGGAGAAACTGGGCAGTCACCACGTGACAGCAAATTTCGACTGCAATGAGCCGTCGATTAATGACTTTTTGCGAAGCAAGGCGCTGAAAGCGCAGGATGCCAAGCATGCGATGGTATACGTAGTGTGCTTCAAGGGCACTCATGACGTAGCCGCTTATTACACGCTGTCTAACAGCGCAATTGATCGCAGGTATGGTGCCACGGCCCAGATTCGCCGTAATGCGCCAAACCCTCTGCCTGTGACTGTATTGGGGCGCATGGGGGTGACGGCCACGGCTAGCGGCCGTGGGCTCTCATTGGCATTGCTTGCAGATGCCATTGAACGGAGTTTGGCTGCGTCGGAGAGCATTGGGTCTACGGCTTTGATAGTACACCCTCTCACAGAGCGCCTTGTTGCGTTCTACGCCAAGCATGGGGGGTTCATTCCATGCCCTGACTTGTCGCCGATGACGATGATGCTCTCGTTGAAGTAGCTTGCATCGCAAAAAGCCCGCTTAAGCGGGCTTTTGTTTGTCTCGATTTTCACATCAAAAGTATATTTTAGGCATCGCTAGGGCAACCCAGGCTTACGAAACCTACCTTGGGGGTGGCGGGCGTGGTGGACATGACTAACCTCGGTATTGAATACAGGTCGCCCGGCCGGAATCGGGGGCGAACTTGACGGGCGCTTTTGGCGCCTCTGATCAAAAAGTGCGCAATTCTAGCGAGCGCAAGGGCGCTTGACCAGCAGAAATACGACGAACGCTGCGCTATGCTTCGCGCCGTTGCGCCGGGGTACCTTCCAGGGCCTGGTGGCAGATTGATTACCAAGGGCCGTGAAGGCCGTTTGCGGGAGTGGTCGATGGTTCAGGCAAGCAGTCACGCTGAGGGCGGGCACGAGGGGAAGCAGGGTGCGTCACGGTCGGTGGGCCTGCTCGTGGCGGCGGTCGGGGTAGTTTATGGCGATATCGGCACCAGCCCGTTGTATACCCTCAAGGAAGTCTTTACCGGCGGCTACGGGGTGTCGGTCAACCATGATGGCGTGCTGGGGATCCTGTCGCTGATCCTTTGGTCGTTGTTGTGGGTGGTCTCGTTCAAGTATGTGATGTTCATCTTGCGTGCCGATAACCAGGGGGAGGGCGGCACCATGGCGTTGACCGCTCTGGCGCGGCGGGCCACGGCGGCGTACCCGCGGCTGCGCACGCTGATGGTGATCTGTGGCTTGATCGGCGCTTCGCTGTTTTATGGCGACAGCATGATCACCCCGGCGGTGTCGGTGCTGTCGGCGGTGGAGGGCATGGGCCTGGCCTTCGATGGCATCGACCACTGGGTGGTGCCAATTTCGCTGGTGGTGCTGGTGGCGCTGTTCCTGGTGCAGCAACATGGCACTGAGAAGATCGGCAAGCTGTTTGGTCCGATCATGGTGACCTGGTTCGTGGCGCTGGGCGCGCTGGGTGTGCATGGCATCTCGCAGAGTCCGGAAGTACTCAAGGCGTTCAACCCGGGCTGGGCAGTCAACTTCTTCGTGGTGCACCCCGGTATTGGCGTGGCCATTCTGGGTGCGGTAGTGCTGGCGCTGACCGGTGCCGAGGCGCTGTACGCCGACATGGGGCACTTTGGCCGCAAGCCGATTGCCCGGGCCTGGTTCATCCTGGTGCTCCCGGCGCTGGTGCTCAATTATTTTGGCCAGGGTGCACTGCTGCTGCAAAACCCGGAGGCCGCGCGCAACCCGTTCTACCTGCTGGCGCCGGGCTGGGCGCTGCTGCCCTTGGTCGGGCTGGCCACCATGGCCACGGTTATCGCTTCGCAGGCGGTGATTTCCGGGGCCTTCTCCCTGACCCGTCAGGCCATCCAGCTGGGCTACATCCCACGTATGCAGATTCAGCACACCTCAAGCGACGAGCAGGGGCAGATCTACATTGGTGCAGTGAACTGGACGCTGATGGTGGGTGTGGTGCTGCTGGTCATCGGCTTCGGGTCCTCGGGCGCTCTGGCGGCAGCCTACGGGGTTGCGGTCACCGGTACCATGCTGATGACCACCATCCTGGTGTCCGCGGTGATGCTGCTGCTGTGGAAGTGGCCGCCGCTGCTTGCAGTGCCGATTCTGGTCGGCTTCCTGTTTGTCGACGGGCTGTTCTTCGCCGCCAATGTGCCGAAAATCGTCCAGGGTGGTGCCTTCCCCGTGTTGGCCGGTGGTGTGCTCTACCTGCTGATGAGCACCTGGAAGCGCGGCAAGCAGATTCTGGTCGAGCGCATCGATGAAGGTGCCCTGCCATTGCCATTGTTCATCAGCAGCATCCGCATTCAGCCACCGCACCGGGTCGAGGGGACTGCAGTGTTTCTGACGGCACGCTCCGATGCCGTGCCGCATGCGCTGTTGCACAACATGTTGCACAACCAGGTGTTGCACAGCCAGGTGGTGCTGCTGACTGTGGTCAGCGAAGACCGGCCGCGGGTGCCCGAACATGAGCGTTTCGAGGTGGAAGCCTATGGCGACGGATTCTTCCGTGTGCTGCTGCACTTTGGGTTCATGGATGAGCCGGACGTGCCTGCCGCGTTGAAGCTGTGTCATCTGGATGACCTGGACTTCACGCCCATGCGGACCACCTACTTCCTCAGCCGCGAGACGGTGATCGCGTCACGGCTGGAGGGGATGTCGCGCTGGCGGGGCAACCTGTTTGCGTTCTTGCTGAAGAATGCCAACGGCAATCTGCGCTTCTTCAACCTGCCGTTGAACCGGGTGATCGAGCTGGGGACGCAGGTCGAGATCTGAATGGGTTTATACAGCAGGGTCGGGGCCGCAGAGCGGCCCTGACCCTTGTCAGTTCTGCTCAGCTACGCTGGACTTGCCTTGGCGCGTCTCGATCTCGCCAATCAACCGCTTGGCAAGTGCCGGGTAGTTCTCGTCGAAGTGGTGACCACCAGGCAGTTTCAGGCGCTCACCCACTGCCGTCTTTTCCGTGCAACCGCTCTCGTCGGTTTCCTCGACGCCATATACGCACACGACCTTGGACGCTGGCAGCTTGGCCATTTCCGGCCCGGTTGGCGCTTCCTGGCCTTCCTTGCCCAGCCAACCCTCGACCTCGATCTCGAAGCTGCCACTGCGCGCAAAGGCTAGCAGCATCACCGCGTCGATACGCTGTTGGTCCTCGACGGGCAGGCGGTTGTAGATCGCCGGCAGCACGTCGGCGCCGAACGAATAGCCGGTCAATACGAAGCGCTTGGTACCCCACTTCTGCCGGTAGTGATGCATCAGCTCGGAAAGGTCGGCGGCGCTTTGTTCCGGGGTCTTGTGCTGCCAGTAGTAGCGCAGCGTGTCGATGCCCACCACCGGGTAACCCAGCTTGGCCATTTCCCCGGCCACGTCGCGGTCCAGGTCGCGCCAGCCGCCATCACCAGAGAGGAACAAGGTAACCGTGTCTGTGGTTTGCCCGGCCGGCACTTCGACCACCGGGATGGCCAGTGCGTTACCGTCGCGGCCGACCAGGGCTTGGGTCAGTTGCGCCTTGAGCACTTGTGGCAAGTGGATGTCGTAGTCGCTGATGCTGGTTTCGGCGTTGGCCTGGTCGCGCACGAAGGCGGCGCTGGCGTCATCCGGGTTGTCGTTCCAGGCGACGTTCCAGTGGCCATGGGCAGCCGATTTGGGCAGCGGAGCCTGGCAGTCAGGCTGTTCGAGGGTGAAGCCCACGGAAATGGCCCGCGCCTTGTCATCGTTCTGGCTGGCCAGCCAGCGCCAGGCCTGGGTGGCACCGGGGCCGATGCCGGCGACCAAGGTCGGTTTTTCCTGCAGTTGGGTCAGCGCCTGGTCCATGGCCTGCTGCTGCTTGCTGCAGTCGCCAGGCGGCAGAATCACCTGCACTAGCTGGGCTTCACCGGCCTGGCTCAGGTCGAGCAGTTGCTTGCCCGTCAGTGCCTGGTCTTGTGGCACGCCGATGGCCACCCGGGCCTTGGGGTGCACGCCAGGGGTAACACGGGTGATGCTGGTGTCATTGATGCTCATTTGCTCCAGGCGCGCCTCGGGGGCCGGGCGCGTCCACAGCCAGAAGGCCAGCGCACCACCCAGGGCGGCCAGCAGCAGGGGAACCAGCAGGTACAGCCAAAAGCGTCGGGTCATCAGCGTTTCACCAATCCAGTCAGGCCGCCTGCAATCAGAGCGGCGGTGTCGGCCAGTGCCACCAGCGGGTCGAGCCCGGCTGGCACGGCCATGTAGCGGGGTTCCCAGTCCGGCTGGAACTTGTCCTTGAAGCGTCGAAGCCCCTGGAAGTTGTAAAGCTGTTCACCACGGCGGAACACCAGCGAACCCAAGCGTTGGGTCAAGGGGGCGCCACGCCTGGGTTGCAGGCCGGACAGCGGTACCATGCCCAGGCTGAAACGCCCGTAGTCATGGCTTTTGTAGTGCAGGATCAAGCCGATCATCATGAACTCCATGGTCAGCTTTGGCGCTTCGGGGTGCGCACGCATCAGGTCGAGGCTGGCCAGCTCGTTCCCATGGGTCTCCAGCAAGTTGGCGAAGGCTACCGGGCGGCCCTGGAAGCGAATCAGGGCTATGCGGAAGTGCTGCAGGTAGTCTGGGCTGAAGCGCCCCAGCGAAAAGCCTTTCTCGCGCACGTTCTTGCCGCCGAGCCAGGCGTCGGAGATTTCCTTCAGCTCAGCCAGCGGGGCGTGGCCGGGCTCATGGATCTCCAGGCTCAGGCCATCGCGTCCGCCGCGGTTCCAGGTGTAGCGCAGGTCTTTCATCTCCTTGCCTTTGGCTTCAAGGTCAAAGCGGCGCAAGTCGACCCGGGCTTCTTCACCGAGCTTCAATGCGGTCAGGCCGATGTCCATGTAGAACGGCAGGTTCTCCGCACGTACTTGGTAGAACACGGGGCGTGCGTGGTGCAGGTCGCACAGGTCGCGGAACTGCCAGATCATCTCGGCGCGTTCCTGGGCCGGGCCTATCGGGTCGTACAGCGCCACCAGGCTGCGGCCGCGCCGGGCGTACATGAGGAACGCGTTACCACGCGGGTGGAACAGCAACGCCTTGTCGCCAGTCAGCGCCAAGCCGCCGTCGGGTTGGTCGGAGGCCTGCAGGATGCGGTTGGCGCGTTGCAGCTCTTCTTCATCGGGCAGGTGGATCACGGGCGGCGCTGTGCGCAGCAGCCACGTCAGTGCCACGGCAGCCAGCAGCAAGGCACTGCCCATGGCGGCGCGCAGGCCGCGTGGCGCGTCGGCATCGAGGGTGAACTGCCACCACAGCTGATGGCTGTAAGGCACATCCTGGTAGGCGAACAGCAGAAGCCACACTGATGCGCCCACCGTACAGGCGCTGGCCACCAGGAAAACCGGTGAGAAGGGCAGCTCCAGCAGTCGGCTGGGGCGATAGAACGAGCGGCGGAACAGTGCGAGCAGGGCGGCGGTAAAGGTCAGCAGGCAAGCCTCTTCCCAGTCAAAGCCCTTCAACAGCGACAGCAGGGCGCCGACCAGCAACAGCACGGTGGTCAGTAGCCAGGCGGCGGACAGGCGCCGGCGCAGGCCTTGGGCCAGCAGCAGGCATAGCACACCGATCAGGCTGGCGCCGAAATGAGAGGCGTCGATCAGCCGGTGTGGCACCAGGAAGCCCATATGCTCCAGACGTGTATCTATCTCGGGCGTGGCACCGGAAAACAGCAGCACCACGCCGGACAGGAACACCAGAATCGACAGGATCGGTGCGGCCAGACCTGAAGCGGCCTTGATGGCCTGTTGCGCAAACAGCAGGCGTCGGGCTTCATTGGCCAGCAGCAACACGCAGGCCAGCAGCAGTGGCAGTACCACATAGATCAGCCGGTACAGCAGCAAGGCAGCCGCCAGCGGTGCGGCACCGAGCTGGTCGGCAAAGGCCGCCAGCAGGATCGCTTCGAACACTCCGACGCCGCCCGGTACGTGGCTGAGCACGCCCGCAGCCAAGGCCAGCAGGTACACCAGCACGAACGCGCCGAAAGGAGGGGCTTCGGGCAGCAACAGGTAGAGCACGGTAGCCGCCGCCGCCACATCCAGCGCGGTAATCAGCAATTGCAGGGCCGCCAGGCGTGCATCCGGCAGGCGAAGTGTGCGCCGCCCCAGTTGAACGAGCAGGTTATTGGCCGCCGGTTGCTCGGCCAGGCGTCGGCGGTACAAGCCAATTACCAGTAAGGCAGACACCACCAGCACGGCGCCGGCAACAGCTGCCAGCAGGCCGGGCGCCAACCCGAGCGCTGTCGAGGCCGCCGGCAGGTTGCTCAATGTCGCCAAGGCGGCCAGGGGAGGCAGCGCGCAGCCCAGTGACAGGCTGGCAAACACGGTCATGCGTGCGACTTCGCCAGCACCAAGCCCTTGCCGTGCGTACAGGCGATAGCGCACCGAGCCGCCAGAGAGCATCGACAGGCCGATGGCGTTGCCGATGGCAAAGGCGCTGAAGCCGCCCAGTGCCAGGCTGCGTGCTGGCAGTTTCACGCCGGCATAGCGGCTGGCCGACCACTCGTAGCCCAGCAGGATCACAAAGCCGATCACCGTTGCCAGCAAGGCGCCCAGCAATGACTGGGTGGGCACGCTGAGCATGGCATCGTGCAAGGCATAGATGTCCAGCTCGCTCAGCAGGTGGCGGCAGGCAATCAAGGCCATCGTGAACAGTAACAGGGTCACTATCAGGCCTATGGGCTGGCGGTAGCGACTCAGGCGTTCGAGTAGGGGCAGGCGCTGCACAGCACCGGGTAGCGCCGTAGCGAGTGGCACCGGAGGTTCGGGATTGTGCGAAGTCATGAGTTGCCCCGGGCATGCAGCGCGAGGTGAAGGAAAGGTGCGGCCAAGTGAAAGTCCCTTAGGAAAACGTATCCAATGTTACTCCGGCCTCAGGCGTTTGCAGCGGCTTGGCAGGGTTAAAGATAGTTCATCCTGGGCACGACATCTCAAGCCTGCGGGTTGGCATGAGGGGAGGGAAAATCGAGGCGACGAAAATCAGGGAGGTATAAAGCAACAAACCCCGCGCTGCTTTTACACAGGCGGGGTTTGTTCTGACGAATATGGTTGCGGGAGCCGGATTTGAACCGACGACCTTCGGGTTATGAGCCCGACGAGCTACCAGGCTGCTCCATCCCGCG
>NZ_JBYSYE010000009.1:50582-132711 GCF_058782925.1 Pseudomonas sp. FW305-E2
TCTGGTTGCGGGAGCCGGATTTGAACCGACGACCTTCGGGTTATGAGCCCGACGAGCTACCAGGCTGCTCCATCCCGCGCCTGTGAGATCGAATTCTACGGATTTACGCACTGATGTCAAGCAATTGTTTTGGAAAAACCTTTTTTGTTCAAACCCTTAGCGCTTCATATCCGTGTACAGCTCAGTCACGGCGGGGCTTTCAGGCCGATTATCGTGTAGCAAAGCAGGTGAGCTGTTTCAGAGGAGGGCGCATGCGATACTATCTGTATGAATTTACAGTGCTGACGGTCGTCCATGTCCTTGCGCAAGATCATCCACGTCGACTGCGATTGTTTCTACGCTGCGATCGAGATGCGTGATGACCCGCGCCTGGCCGGTCGCCCCATGGCGGTGGGGGGCTCGCCCGACCATCGCGGGGTAATCGCCACCTGCAACTATGAAGCGCGTGCCTATGGCGTGCGCTCGGCCATGTCATCGCGGCATGCGCTGAAGCTCTGCCCCGATCTGTTGATCGTCAAGCCGCGCTTCGAGGCCTACCGTGAGGCCTCGCGGGAAATCCACACGATCTTTCGCGACTACACAGAGCTCATCGAGCCTTTGTCCCTGGACGAAGCCTATCTGGATGTAAGCGACAGCCAGTGGTATTCGGGCAGCGCAACGCGCATTGCCGAGGATATACGCCGGCGTGTTGCCCGCACCCTGCATATCACCGTGTCGGCTGGCGTGGCGCCTAACAAGTTTCTGGCCAAGATCGCCAGTGACTGGCGCAAACCCAACGGGCTGTTCGTGATTACCCCAAATGAAGTGGAAACGTTCGTTGCAGCCTTGCCGGTGGCCAGGTTGCATGGGGTGGGTAAGGTGACGGCCGACAAACTGACGCGGCTGGGCATCGAAACCTGCCTGCAGTTGCGTGAGTGGTCGCGGCTGGCATTGGTGCGCGAGTTCGGCAGTTTTGGCGAGCGGTTGTGGGGGTTGGCGCGGGGGATCGATGAGCGTGCAGTGCATAACGACAGCCGACGCCAGTCGGTGAGTGTGGAAAACACCTACGACACCGACCTGCCAGACCTGGCCAGCTGCTTGGCGCGGCTGCCAGATCTGCTGGCTAGCCTGAACGAACGCATCGCTCGAATGGACAGCAGTTACCGGCCAGACAAGCCGTTCGTCAAGGTCAAGTTCCATGACTTCAGCCAGACCACCATGGAGCAAGCCGGGGCCGGCCGGGACCTGGAGAGTTATCGGCAATTGCTGGGGCAGGCGTTCGCCCGTGGCGGCAAGCCGGTACGCTTGCTAGGGGTAGGGGTGAGGTTGCGTGACTTGCGGGGCGCACATGAACAGCTGGAGCTGTTCCCGCCTAAATGAAAGGGGCTGCAATGCAGCCCCTTCTATTAATGCACGCCTGGATCCGCCACCAACCGGCCAGTGGCCTTGGTCAGCGACTGCAGGAACTCCTGTTGCAGCTCCGGATCGTTGCGGGTCAGCTCGATCAGGCTCTGTTCCATTTCACTGGCTTCCTCTTCAAGGCCCAGTTCGGACAGGCGCTTGACCCGGTGCACCCACTGGCCGACATCATCATCTTCGAGGTCATCGAAGATCAGCTCATGGGCTTCGAGCAGCTTATTGCGCAGGGTAGCGCTGACCAACAGGCTGGCATCGCCTCGTACCGCATTGTCCTCGTCAAGTACTTGCAGGTGCAGGGTGCCGACGTGGTTGAGGTTTTGCTCGGAGAACGGGCTGTCGAGCAGGTTCAGGCGCAGCACGCCGTTGCGGTCCGTGGTCAGCTCGTGGGTCATCTTGCCGGCCTTGACCTCGACCAGGCGCTCGCTCCAGGGCAGGCTGGTGGATTCCTCTCGCTGGCCTTTCTGCACTTCGCTGATCCCGGCCAGGTTCTGCTGGGCGCGGCCGTTGGATGGCACGTTCATGAACGGATTGAGCCCATCCACGCCATAGCTGAGCCAGTCGTGGGTGATACTTTGCGGCAGGTTGCCCAAGGCGAAGACGTTGACCACATTGGCGCCGACACCCGCCACCACGGCCACTGCACCCAGCGGGATCTCGTAGATCTCCCGCCAGGGTTGGTAAGGCGTGTAGCGGTCATAGCGACGGGTCACTTCGAATTCGGTCACTTCGAAGCGCTTTTGCTCATGCACGCGCACACGTCGCTGCGGAAGCTCCATCACCTTCGGCTCGCCGACATCGATCTGCAGGGTGTGCTCGAGCAGTTTGCGCTCGACGCGCTCCTCATGGTCGCTGCGCTGGGACATCTGGTTGGCGCAGCCGCTGACGAGCAGGGCGCCGCACAGTGCGGCGCCCCCAAGGGTAAAGGTACTTCGCTTGTACATGATCACTCGTGCATTGGTTATCAGCGGCGAACGCGGGCCTGCAGGAAGGTCAGCACTTCATTGAGCGGCAACGCCTGGGCGTCCTGCTCGGTGCGGTGCTTGTACTCCAGGTTGCCTTCGGCCAGGCCGCGATCGCTGACGACGATGCGGTGTGGGATGCCAATCAGCTCCATGTCGGCAAACTTGATGCCTGGGCTGGTCTTCTTGTCGCGGTCGTCCAGCAGCACTTCGAAGCCGGCAGCAGTCAGTTCGGCGTACAGCTTGTCGGTTGCCTCACGGACCACCTCGGTTTCATAGCGCAGCGGCACCAGAGCGATCTGGAACGGGGCCAGGGCGTCGTTCCAGATGATGCCCTTGTCGTCATAGCTCTGCTCGATGGCCGCGGCGACCACGCGGGAAACGCCGATGCCGTAGCAGCCCATCGACAGAACCACCGGCTTACCGTTCTCGCCCAGTACCTGGCATTTCAATGCCTCGCTGTACTTGGTACCCAGCTGGAAGATGTGGCCCACTTCGATGCCGCGCTTGATCACCAGGGTGCCCTGGCCGTCCGGGCTTGGGTCGCCTTCGACCACGTTACGCAGGTCGGCAACCTGTGGCACCGGCAGGTCGCGTTCCCAGTTGACGCCGAAGTAGTGCTTGTCGTCGATGTTGGCGCCAATGCCGAAGTCGCTCATCAGGGCAACCGAGCGGTCGATGATGATTTCCAGTGGCAGGTTGAGCGGGCCGAGCGAGCCGGCGCCGGCGCCAATGGCGTCGCGCAGTTCGGCTTCGGTGGCCATGACCAGCGGGTCGGCAACCTGTTCCAGCTTGGTGGCCTTGATTTCGTTCAGTTCGTGGTCGCCACGGACGATCAGGGCAATCAGCTTGCCCTCTTCGGCACCGCGCACGATCAGGGTCTTGACGGTCTTTTCGATCGGCAGGCCGTGGTTTTCCACCAACTGGGCGATGGTCTTGGCATTCGGGGTGTCGACCAGGCGCAGCTCCTCGGTAGGGGCAGGGCGCACGGTTTCACGCGGGATGGCTTCGGCCTTCTCGATGTTGGCGGCGTAGTCGGAGCTGTCGCTGAAGATCACGTCGTCTTCGCCGGACTCGGCCAGTACGTGGAACTCGTGCGAGTAGCTGCCACCGATCGAGCCGGTATCGGCCTGCACTGGGCGGAAGTCCAGGCCCAGGCGGGTGAACACGTTGCTGTACGCCTGGTGCATGCGGTCGTAGGTTTCCTGCAGGGAAGCCTGGTCGGCATGGAACGAGTAGGCGTCCTTCATGATGAACTCGCGGCCACGCATCAGGCCGAAGCGCGGGCGGATTTCGTCACGGAACTTGGTCTGGATCTGGTACAGGTTGAGCGGCAGCTGTTTATAGCTGGACAGCTCGTTACGGGCCAGGTCGGTGATCACTTCTTCGTGGGTAGGGCCGACGCAGAAGTCACGCTGGTGGCGGTCTTTCAGGCGCAGCAGCTCAGGGCCGTATTGCTCCCAGCGACCGGATTCCTGCCACAGCTCGGCGGGCTGGATGCTCGGCATCAGCACCTCCAGGGCGCCGGCGGCGTTCATTTCCTCACGCACCACGGCTTCGACCTTGCGCATTACCCGCAAGCCCATCGGCAGCCAGGTGTACAGGCCGGAGGCCAGTTTGCGGATCATGCCGGCACGCAGCATGAGCTGATGGCTGATGACCACTGCGTCGGCAGGGGTTTCTTTCTGGGTGGCGAGCAAATATTGACTGGTGCGCATGGTTAGCCGTGTCGATTGCCTAAGACGTTGAAATAGCCCCGCATTGTACGGGGGGGAAACGAAGGCGTACAGGATGCCCCAGGGCGTGACACTTGTCAGCCAAGAAAAAGCCCGGCGTGATTGCCGGGCTTTTTCAGGTGCGGGGCACTGCAAGCCAGGCTTACAGGATGCTCAGCGGGTACTCCACGATCAGGCGCAGTTCGTCGATCGATGGGGAATCGTAGTAGACACCATCGGAAGAACGGTAGGTGGCTTGACGCACGCGGAAGCTCAGGTCTTTCGCCGGGCCTTCCTGCAGCACGTACTTGATGTCGACGTCGCGTTCCCATTCTTTGCCGTTGGTGGTGCCGGCGACGTTGGCGTCGGAACCGCGTACATAACGGGTCATGAAGGTCAGGCCTGGAATGCCGTATTCGGCAAAGTTCAGGTCGTAGCGAGCCTGCCAGGATTTCTCGTCTTCGGCGTTGAAGTCGGAGCGGGCCACGGAGTTGGCCAGGAAGATGGTGCCGCCACCGTCGATACCATAACCATAGTCGCCGTCGCCGGTGACTTTCTGGTAGGCCAGGGTGAAGGTGTGAGCGCCGATGTTGTAGGCGCCCGACAGGCTGAACGCGCGGTTGTCCAGCTTCTCGCCATCGAATGCGCGGTACTCGGCAGAGCCTTCGCTCTTGGTGTCATAGATGTTGAAGTCGAACACCAGGCCTTGATTGTCGGAGATTGGCAGCGCCCAGTTGACGTTGGCGTAGTATTTGCGCCAGTAGTCTTCAACCTTCGAGTAGTACAGGCTGGTGCTGAGGTTGTCGGTGAAGGCGTAGGTGCCGCCGACCACGTTGGCTTCCTTCAGGCCGAAGCTGTCGCGGTTGGTTTGTTCCTGGGCAGTCAGGCTGGTGAAGTGACCAGCGTGCAGGGTCAGCCCTTCGATCTCGTTGCTGGTGATCAGGGTGCCCTGGGCGATTTCTGGCAGCAGGCGGCTGTCATCGGTGGCGAAGACCGGCAGCGCGGTGAACTGGTCACCCACTTTCAGCACGGTGTCGGAGATGCGGAATTTGACCGCGCCGCCGCCCTTGGAGTAGTCATCCTGCGAACGGCCGTCGGAACCGGTCGGGAACAGGCCGGTACCGGCACGGCCCTTGCCGCTGTCCAGTTTCAGGCCGAGCATGCCGATGGCGTCGACACCTACACCCACGGTGCCTTGGGTGAAGCCGGACTCGAAGGTGCCGACGAAGCCCAGGCCGGTTTCTTCGCGACGGCTCTGACCGCCTTCGTTGTTGCGGAAGTCACGGCTGAAATACAGCATGCGGGTCTTGACGCTCAGCTTGCTGTCTTCGATGAAACCTTTGGACTCGTCCTGTGCCGAGGCCATTGCCAACTGCGAGGTCCCTGCCGAAACGGCCAGGGCGATCATGCTCCACTTCATCACGCGCATCGTGATTTGCTCCTTTGGTTTTTAGGAAGAGTACCGCTGCGTCCAAGTCTTTTAGTTATATGGGGCAGCTCTTTCTTGTTATGTCGGCGAAAATGTATAGCACGCAGACTGTTGTTGGCGATATGGCTATAAGCACTCTTTGCGGAACTTTTTCACCGTGTCGCTTTTAAGTATTTCCATGTCGCAAATCACGCCCCGGTGCAGGGGCCGTATAACCTCAGCGCTGTTCCTGTCACCGTAATGAATCGGTAATTGCCGATTCCGGTTGAGGAAACTCCCTGGTCACCCATGTCGCTGTTGTTATTTGTCGCGTACAGCTGCCACTGCAGATGTCGTGCCGACTTGGCGTGAAGGGAATGCAACAAGCGTGCTCAAAATTCGCAACAGTTCATGAAATTTTCACAAAACCTGCTACCGAGGGTCGGAAAGTGCCGTAAATGCGGGACGAAGGCTGCGTGAGTGTTTTTTGGGATCGAGAATCATTAAAATTTAAAAACCTGCCATTAGAGTCAAGGTGTTACCGCAACTTGTTCATCCGGCGTCGTTTGTGGGGTGGTCAGTGT
Organism: Pseudomonas sp. FW305-E2; assembly: GCF_058782925.1. NCBI lineage: Bacteria > Pseudomonadati > Pseudomonadota > Gammaproteobacteria > Pseudomonadales > Pseudomonadaceae > Pseudomonas > Pseudomonas sp. FW305-E2. Next base: position 56,647 of record NZ_JBYSYE010000009.1, read on the forward strand.
GGGGAGGGCGGGCAGGTGGCCTCATTTTGGTGCGAAAAGTAGCGCTGTGTTACCGGCAGTGTGCAAGGTATCCTTGCTGGCCTGTTTTCCGCCTGAAGCGGGATGGTATTGCCTGAAGGAGATATGCCGTGTTCGTCCTCGATTCGCGTTTGCAGCAGGATTCGCTGGTGTTGGGAGAGTTTTCACTGTGCCAGTTGCTGCTGAGCAAGGATGCCAATTACCCATGGTTCATTCTGGTGCCCAAGCGCGCTGGTGTCAGTGAGCTGTTCGAGCTGGATGCGGCAGAGCAACAGCAGTTGTGGCAGGAAACCACCTTGTTGGCAGAAGCGCTGAAGGCCAGCTATGGGGCCGACAAGATGAACGTGGCTACCTTGGGCAACGTGGTCAGCCAGTTGCACATGCATGTGATTGTGCGCCAGCGCGACGACGCCGCGTGGCCGGCACCGGTATGGGGCAAGTGTGCGCCTGTGGACTACACCGATGATCAACTGCAAGCCGTTCGCCAGCGCCTGCGCGGGCTACAACTTGCTGGTTACCAAGAGGCCTGAGATGACACTGGAAATGCGGATGGTCGAACTGGAAACCCGTCAGGCGTTTCAGGATGACGCTATCCAGGCGCTGAATGACGTGGTGGTGGAGCAAGCGCGTGTGATCGAGCGGCTGCAATTGCAGATGGCCGAGCTGATCAAGCGTCATGAAGAGATGGTTGGCCAGTATGGCAGCGAAGGGGAAGAGGCCCCGCCTCCTCATTATTGAGTTGTTCCAGGCTGCTATCGCCGGCAAGCCAGCCGCCACAGGTATGATGCTGCCTTCAGGTGCAGCACGGCCCTTGTGCAGGCGGGCTTACCGTTGATAGCGTCGGCCGGTCAGCCGTTGGTCAGCGGCGGGTTACTGCAACCACGTCTTCGGCCTGCAGGCCCTTGTCGCGGTGCATCACCGAAAACTCCACGCGCTGGCCTTCGACCAGAATGCGGTGGCCCTCGCCGCGGATGGCCCGAAAGTGCACGAAAATGTCATCACCCGAGTCTCGGGAGATGAAACCAAAGCCTTTCGATGTGTTGAACCATTTGACGGTGCCGGTATCACGGTTGCCGGCATCTTGTGCCACGTGTTGACTGCCGCGTGCCTTGCGCGGGCTGCGGGCAAAGCCCACGGCCAGATGCAGGGCCACGGCCAGCGCCGCACACACCAGGGCTGCCAGGTTGCCCATTTCCGGGCGGGCCAGTAGCGTCAGGGTCTGCAGCACGACGGCGACCACCAGCAGGGCGCAGGCCAGGTGCTGCAGTTGTTGCCGCGCGCCGCGATGATACAGCGGCACGACCGGGGCCAGCACCAGATTGAGCAGGCCGAGCAGGGCCAGGTAGACCGCGTCGGGTTGTTGCAGGAAGGGTGTCGCATCGGTTTTCAGGCTGGGTATGAGCGATAGCAGCAAAGCTGCGACGCCCGTCACCAGATGGACGATCTTGAACATGGGGTTGGCTCACTGTTGATAAGGCCGATCACAGGAAGAGCTGGCAGCACGGTGCGCATGAGATATAGAGCGCGAACACGTGGCGGCCAGCCTATGCACCCGGCAATGACAGTCCGCACGGGTGGCACAGTGCCTATTTAACAGTAAAGCCGCAGCCTACTCAAACCGCGGGCCGCCCAGTGGCGATGTATTGCGCCATGTCACATGCGGGATGCGACAAGTATTGCTACAGTGGTCGGCGCCCGCTTGAGTCTCAAGCCTTATGGAAAGGGGAGCTTCATGGCAATCGATATCGGTATCAGTGAAGAAGATCGCAAGTCCATCGTCGATGGGCTGTCCCGCCTGTTGTCGGATACCTACGTGCTGTATCTGAAAACCCATAACTTTCACTGGAACGTCACCGGCCCGTCGTTCCGCACCCTGCACCTGATGTTCGAAGAGCAGTACAACGAACTGGCGCTGGCAGTCGATTCGATCGCCGAGCGCATCCGTGCCTTGGGCTTCCCGGCACCGGGCTCGTATGCATTTTATGCACGGCACTCGTCGATCAAGGAGGAGGAAGGCGTCCCCCCGGCAGACGAGATGATCCGCCAGTTGGTTCAGGGGCAGGAGGCCGTGGTACGCACTGCGCGCAGCATTTTCCCTGTGGTGGACAAGGTCAGTGACGAGCCGACCGCCGACCTGCTGACACAGCGCATGCAGGTGCACGAGAAAACCGCCTGGATGCTGCGGGTACTGCTCGACGGCGAGTAACCGTTGCTCAAGGCGGAAAGCTTGCGCAACCCCTGTGGGAGCGGGCACGCCCGCGAACACCGGCGCAGCCGGTGCCCAACCATTCATCGGCAGCCGCCTGCCAGGTGCAGTGCGTTATACCTTGGTCGACGGGCACATCTGCCACGAGGCCTGAGTAACGCCTGTGGGAGCGGCCTTGTGTCGCGATAGGGCCGCAAAGCGGCCCCAGCAATCTATGCATGATGCCGAGATCCTGGGGCCGCTGCGCGGCCCTTTCGCGACGCAAGGCCGCTCCCACAGGCTCCGCTTGGCAATCCGGTATTTGCGAAGGAACATTTTGCCGCTGCTTTAAGCTCGCCCGTCAGCGCTTCATAGGCCACCTGGTACCTGTGACGAGGAAGTGTGGCGCATGATGCAAGCGAGCAAACGTATGGCTGGCCAGGGCAGCTGGCCAGGAAAACAGTGCATCGACCCGTTCAAGGCGGACTTCGACATGTTGCAGACGCAGCCGGTGTCACGTTCCGTGCGGCTCAACGGCTTTTCTACCTGTCTGCGCCTGGAGGCTGTCTACTGGGGTATCCTTGAGCGCATTGCTGCTGCCAACCGTTGTTCGGTCAGTGCGGTGTTGTCCTACGTGGACCGTGAAGTGCACCTGCGCCAGGGCGGAGTGCGCAATTTCAGCGGGCTGATCCGGGTAATCTGCGTGGCGTGGCTGCAGGACCCGCCAAGTGTGCGCTGATCGCCAGGCGGGCTGCGCAGTGCTTGCTAACCATATATAATCCCGCTTTTTGCTGCCCCCCGGCAGCCAGCGTTATGGTTGACGAGAGACACCCATGCCCCTTTATGACTATCAATGTGCGTCCTGCGAGCACCGCATGGAAGTGCTGCAGAAGATCAGCGCCGCGCCGCTGACCGATTGCCCGGCCTGTCAGGCGCCGGCACTGAAAAAGCTGCTGTCGGTGCCAGGCTTTCGCCTGAGCGGTAACGGTTGGTACGAAACCGACTTCAAGACCGGGGCGAAAAAGAATCTGGCAGGCGGCGACAAGGCCGACTGAGTTGAATGCTGTGACCGGGTCTTGCAGTATTAGCCCTCCGGGCGGCCAAGGCCTCCACCGAATACACGAATCACGAGAAGCGAAACCACCATCATGATGCGCAGCCATTATTGCGGCCAACTGAACGAGAGCCTGGACGGCCAGGAAGTCACCCTTTGCGGCTGGGTCCATCGTCGCCGCGACCACGGCGGGGTGATCTTCCTCGACATCCGTGACCGCGAAGGCATGGCCCAGGTCGTGTTCGACCCGGATCGCGCCGAAACCTTCGCTGCTGCCGACCGTGTGCGCAGCGAATACGTCGTGCAGATCACCGGCAAGGTCCGCAAGCGTCCTGAAGGTGCAGTGAATGCCAACATGGCATCCGGTGCCATCGAGATCCTCGGCTACCAGCTGAACGTGCTCAACGAAGCGGAAACCCCGCCGTTCCCCCTGAACGAATACTCCGACGTCGGCGAGGAAACTCGCCTGCGTTATCGCTTCATCGATCTGCGTCGCCCGGAAATGGCCGACAAGCTGCGCCTGCGCTCGCGCATCACCAGCAGCATCCGTCGCTTCCTCGACGAAAACGGCTTCCTCGACGTCGAAACCCCGATCCTCACCCGAGCCACGCCGGAAGGCGCGCGCGACTACCTGGTGCCAAGCCGTACCCACGCCGGTAGCTTCTTCGCCCTGCCGCAATCGCCACAGCTGTTCAAGCAGCTGCTGATGGTCGCTGGCTTCGACCGTTACTACCAGATCGCCAAGTGCTTCCGTGACGAAGACCTGCGTGCCGACCGTCAGCCGGAATTCACCCAGATCGACATCGAGACCAGTTTCCTCGATGAAAGCGAGATCATGGGCCTGACCGAAAGCATGATCCGCAAGCTGTTCAAGGAAGTGCTCGACCTGGAATTCGGCGAATTCCCGCACATGACCTTCGAAGAGGCCATGCGCCGCTACGGCTCCGACAAGCCAGACCTGCGTATTCCGCTGGAGCTGGTTGACGTTGCCGACCAGCTGAAGGATGTCGACTTCAAGGTGTTCGCCGGCCCGGCCAACGATCCAAAGTGCCGCGTTACCGCCCTGCGTCTGCCAGGTGGTGCCAGCATGCCGCGCAGCAAAATCGACGAGTACACCAAGTTCGTCGGTATCTACGGTGCCAAGGGGCTGGCCTACATCAAGGTCAACGAGCGCGCCAAGGGCGTCGAAGGCCTGCAGTCGCCGATCGTCAAGAACATCCCTGAGGCCAACCTCAACAACATCCTCGATCGCGTTGGCGCCGTAGACGGTGACATCGTGTTCTTCGGTGCCGACAAGTTCAAGGTGGTCAGCGAAGCCCTGGGTGCGCTGCGTATTCGTCTGGGTCACGACTTCGAGCTGCTGACCTGCGAGTGGGCGCCGATGTGGGTCGTCGACTTCCCAATGTTCGAAGAGAACGAAGACGGCAGCTTCACGGCATTGCACCACCCGTTCACCGCGCCGAAGTGCACGCCGGAAGAGCTCGAGGCCAACCCGGCCACTGCCCTGTCCCGTGCCTACGACATGGTGCTGAACGGTACCGAGCTGGGTGGCGGTTCGATCCGTATCCACCGTAAAGAGATGCAACAGGCAGTATTCCGTCTGTTGGGTATCGAGGCAGAAGAACAGGAAGAGAAGTTTGGCTTCCTGCTCGACGCTCTGAAGTTCGGGGCACCGCCTCACGGTGGCCTGGCGTTCGGCCTGGACCGTCTGGTCATGCTGATGACCGGCGCTCAGTCGATCCGTGAAGTGATCGCGTTCCCGAAAACCCAGAGCGCCGCATGCGTCATGACCCAGGCCCCTGGCATGGTCGACGCCAAGGCCCTGCGCGAGCTGCACATCCGACTGCGCGAACAGACCAAGGTCGAGTAAGCAGTCCCCGGGCGCATCCACATGGATGCGCCTTTGCGTTTCGACGCAGGTATTTTCCCGTCCCGCCCCGTCATGGGGCGGGGCTGTTTGTGATTCAAAGGATTCGGAGTCGTTATGGCTGGTCATTCCAAGTGGGCGAACATCAAGCACCGCAAAGAGCGCCAGGATGCCAAGAGGGGCAAGGTCTTCACCAAGTGGATCCGCGAACTGACGGTCGCTGCCAAGCAGGGTGGCCCTGATCCGGCATCCAACCCGCGCCTTCGCCTGGCGCTGGACAAGGCGTTGGGCGCCAACATGAGCCGCGACATCATCGATCGTGCCGTGGCCCGTGGTGCTGGCACCAATGAAAGCGACAATGTCGAAGAGCTTAGCTACGAAGGTTACGGCCCGGGTGGCGTGGCGATCATGGTCGAAGCCATGACCGACAACCGCAACCGTACCGCCGCGGCCGTGCGCCATGCCTTCACCAAGTGTGGCGGCAACCTGGGTACTGACGGTTCTGTGGCCTACCTGTTCGAGCGCAAAGGCCAGATCAGCTTTGCTCCGGGCGTGGAAGAGGACGCGTTGATGGAAGCGGCAATGGAAGCCGATGCCGATGACGTGGTCGCCAACGACGACGGCTCCTTCGACGTGTTCACCTCGTTCAACAGCTTCTATGCCGTGCGTAATGCCTTGGAAGAGGCTGGCTTCAAGGCCGCTGACGCGGAAATCGTCATGCAGCCGACCACCAGCGCCGAACTCGACCAGGACGGTGCCGAAAAGGTGCTCAAGCTGATCGACATGCTCGAAGACCTGGATGACGTGCAGAACGTTTACTCCAACGCCCAGATTTCCGATGAGATCATGGAAAACCTCGGCTAAGGTGATTTGGCATTTTGTGCCAACTCTGAGCGTTTGATAGCGCCTGTGCCGGCCCTTTCGCGGGTAAACCCGCTCCTACAGGTATTACGCCCATTTCAAATGTGGTGCAGTACCTGTAGGAGCGGGTTTACCCGCGAAAGGGCCGGCGCAGTTTGTAGAGATGCATCATTTTTTTGACGGGCTTTATGACTCTCATTCTAGGTATCGACCCCGGCTCGCGCATCACCGGCTATGGCGTGGTACGCCAGACCGCCCGTGGTTGCGAGTACGTGGCGTCGGGCTGCATCCGCACCGGCAGCGGTGAGCTGCACGAGCGGCTGCAGATTGTTTTTCGTGGTGTCAGTGAAATCATTGCTCAGCACGGCCCGGTGACCATGGGCATCGAACGGGTGTTCATGGCCCGCAACGCCGATTCGGCGCTCAAGCTTGGCCAGGCACGTGGCGCGGCTATCGTCGCCGCCGCCGAGGCTGGCCTGGAGATCGCCGAGTACAGCGCCACCCAGGTCAAGCAGGCCGTGGCCGGCACGGGTGGTGCCAACAAGGAGCAGGTGATGATGATGGTCATGCACCTGCTGAAATTGACGCAAAAACCGCAGATCGACGCTTCCGATGCCCTGGCCATCGCCCTGTGCCACGCCCACACCCGCTCCAGCCTGGTGCCGCATGGCTTGAGCACAGCGCGGCGACGCGGCGGGCGCTTGCGTCTGTAAGCGCTTCATGCGCTGATACACATTTTGTTCGGGTGATGCATTCACCTGCTGCATTTGCTGATAGGGTTGAGCGGTCTTTGACCGGCTCCCCGAGAGGAAGGATCGGAACGTGATTGGACGTTTGCGCGGCACCCTGGCGGAAAAACAACCGCCTCACCTGATTATCGACGTCAACGGCGTGGGTTACGAACTGGAAGTTCCCATGACCACGCTGTACCGTCTGCCCAAAGTGGGTGAAACCGTCACGGTGCATACCCACCTGGTCGTGCGCGAAGATGCCCACTTGCTCTACGGCTTTGCCGAAAAACGTGAGCGCGAGTTGTTCCGCGAGCTGATCCGCCTGAACGGCGTAGGGCCTAAGCTGGCCCTGGCGCTGATGTCCGGGCTGGAAGTGGATGAACTGGTGCGCTGCGTGCAGGCCCAGGACACCTCAGCCCTGGTGCGCGTGCCGGGCGTCGGCAAGAAAACCGCCGAGCGCTTGCTGGTCGAGCTCAAGGACCGTTTCAAGGCCTGGGAAACCTCGCCGGCCATGTTCACCCTGGTGTCCGATGGGCCTTTGCCGGTTGCCAGCGAGTCCAGTGCCGAGGCCGATGCAGTCAGTGCCTTGGTCTCGCTGGGCTACAAGCCGCAGGAAGCCAGCAAGGCAATTGCCGCGATCAAGGACAAGGCCGGCCTGAGCAGTGAAGAGCTGATCCGCCGCAGCCTGAAAGGGATGATTTCCAAGTGATCGAAGCCGACCGCCTGATCGCCGCCAGTGGCCGCGACCGCGAAGAAGTCCAGGACCGTGCGATTCGCCCGCTGAGCCTGGACGAGTACATTGGCCAGCCGGTGGTGCGCGAGCAGATGGCGCTGTTCATCCAGGCCGCCCGCGGCCGCGGCGAATCGCTTGACCACACGCTGATCTTCGGCCCGCCCGGCCTGGGCAAGACCACCCTGGCCAACATCATCGCCCATGAAATGGGCGTGTCGGTGAAGAGCACTTCGGGGCCGATTCTCGAGCGCCCCGGCGACCTGGCAGCCATGCTGACCAACCTCGAGCCGCACGACGTGCTGTTCATCGACGAAATCCACCGGCTGTCGCCTGTGGTCGAAGAAGTGCTTTACCCGGCCATGGAGGACTTCCAGCTCGACATCATGATCGGCGAAGGCCCGGCAGCCCGTTCTATCAAGCTCGATCTGCCACCCTTCACCCTGGTGGGGGCTACTACCCGTGCCGGCATGCTGACCAACCCGCTGCGTGACCGCTTCGGTATCGTTCAGCGCCTGGAGTTCTACAACGACAAGGATCTGAGCACCATTGTCAGCCGCTCGGCCAACATCCTTGGCCTGGCCATCGAAGACCAGGGGGCCTACGAGATCGCCCGCCGTGCCCGTGGCACGCCGCGCATCGCCAACCGCCTGCTGCGCCGCGTGCGTGACTACGCCGAGGTGCGCGGCAAGGGCCAGATCACCAAGGCCGTGGCTGACATGGCGCTGAACCTGCTGGATGTCGACGAGCGTGGTTTCGACCATTCGGACCGTCGCCTGCTGCTGACCATGATCGAGAAGTTCGACGGCGGCCCGGTGGGCGTGGACAACCTGGCTGCAGCCATCAGCGAAGAGCGTCATACCATCGAAGATGTGCTTGAGCCGTACCTGATTCAGCAGGGCTACATCATGCGCACGCCACGCGGCCGCGTGGTCACCCGGCATGCCTACCTGCACTTTGGGCTGAATATTCCCGGGCGCTTGGGGGAGGGGGGCGATTTTTCCGAGCCAGGCGATGAATGACAGATCAAAAGCGACTTTTCGTGGTCCTACCGCTGGCATGCCCTGGGTGCGCTGGCAATAAGACATTAATGAAGAAAAAACAGTTGCCACAGCGGATTGGCAAGCTGAGGAGTAAGCACTAGAGTATGCGCGCGCAAAATCAGCTCGAACCGTTCGCACACCGGTGTCGCGTCTATTACGAAGATACCGATGCGGGCGGCGTGGTGTATTACGTCAACTACCTGAAATTCATGGAGCGCGCGCGCACCGAACGCCTGCGGCACCTGGGCTTTTCCCAGTCGCAGCTGGCTGAAGACAACCTGCTGTTCGTGGTCCATTCCAGCGAAGCGCGCTATCACGCGCCGGCGCGGCTGGATGACGAATTGCGGGTGACCGCGCAAGTACTTGAACTCAATCGCGCCAGCTTGCGTTTCGTACAGCAGGTCTGGCGGGAAAAGGATGAAACGCTGCTTTGCGAAGGGCAGTTCCTGGTGGCTGCCGTGCGCGCCGACACTTTCAAACCCCGAGCCCTACCCCCCCAGCTGCGCGACGCCTTTGCGGCGGACGGCTCGGGTAATCAATCGAATGCAGGAGAATAAGCGTGGAAGCTAACGTCGTCGACCATACCTCCATGTGGAGTCTGGTCAGCAATGCCAGCGTGGTGGTACAGCTGGTAATGCTGACCCTGGTGGCCGCCTCGGTCACCTCATGGATCATGATCTTCCAGCGCAGCACCATGCTGCGCGCCGGTCGTCGTGCGCTGGATGCCTTCGAAGAGCGCTTCTGGTCAGGCATCGACCTGTCCAAGCTGTACCGCCAGGCAGGCAGCAACCCAGACCCGGACTCCGGCGTGGAGCAGGTGTTCCGTGCCGGTTTCAAGGAGTTCTCGCGCCTGCGCCAGCAGCCGGGTGTTGATCCGGACGCTGTCATGGAAGGTGTTGGCCGTGCCATGCGTGTGGCCATCTCGCGCGAGGAAGAAAAACTCGAGCAGAGCTTGCCGTTCCTGGCCACCGTTGGTTCGACCAGCCCGTACATCGGCCTGTTCGGCACCGTATGGGGCATCATGAACTCCTTCCGTGGCCTGGCCAGCGCCCAGCAGGCCACCCTGGCCACCGTTGCTCCGGGCATCGCCGAAGCACTGATCGCTACCGCCATCGGCCTGTTCGCGGCAATCCCGGCTGTCATTGCCTACAACCGTTTCGCCGCGCGCAGTGAAGTACTGATCGGCCGTTACTACACCTTCGCCGACGAGTTCCAGGCGATCCTGCACCGCAAAGTGCACACCAGCGAAGAGTAATCAGGTAGAAGCCCATGGCCCGAGTTCGCCACAAACGCAAGCCCGTCGCCGAGATGAACGTGGTGCCCTACATCGACGTGATGCTGGTGCTGCTGGTCATCTTCATGGTGACGGCGCCCATGCTCAACCAGGGCGTGAAGGTCGACCTGCCCAAGGTTTCCAGCGAAGCCTTGCCGCAGGACAACAACGTCCAGATCCTCACCATCTCCATCAAGGCCGATAAAACCTATTACTGGAACCTCGGCAGTGAAGTCGATACCGACAAGCAGATGGACAAGGCCATGACCTTGCCGGCCATGACCGACGCCGTCACCAAGATCATTGCTGCCGGCCGTGACCAGGGCAAGCAGACCCAGGTGTTCATTCGTGGCGACAAGGCTGTCGACTATGGCGCGGTCATGGGTGCCATGGGCGGGTTGCAGAAGGCCGGTGTCGGTAACGTTGGCCTGATTACCGAGGCGCCCTGATGCAACAGCGAGAGCCATCCGCCTCGGAAAGCTACTTCTGGCCCAGTGTCTGGGCCATCGGCCTGCATGTGCTGGTGTTTGCCCTGCTGTTCGTCAGTTTTGCCATGACGCCTGAGCTGCCGCCTTCCAAGCCGATCGTTCAGGCTACCCTGTACCAGCTCAAGTCCAAGAGCCAGGCAACCACCCAGACCAATCAGAAGATTGCCGGGGAGGCGAAGAAAACCGCTTCGCGCCAGACCGAAGTCGAGCAGCTGGAACAGAAGAAGGTCGAGCAGGAGGCCGTGAAGGCCGCGGAACAAAAGAAAGCTGACGCCGCTCAAAAGGCCGAAGAGGCCCGCGAAGCCGCCGAGGCGAAAAAAGCTGAGGATGCTGCCAAGGCCGCCGAAGCTGCCAAGGCTGCCGAGGCCAAGAAAGCCGCCGAAGCCAAGAAAGCCGACGAGGCGAAGAAAGCCGCCGAGAAACAGCAGGCCGACATCGCCAAGAAAAAGGCTGAGGACGAAGCCAAGAAAAAAGCCGAAGAAGAGGCCAAGAAAGAGGCTGCTGAAGAGGCGAAGAAGCAAGCCGCCGAGGAAGCCAAGAAAAAGGCAGCCGAAGAGGCCAAGAAGAAAGCAGCCGAGGACGCCAAGAAGAAAGCGGCGGCCGAGGACGCGAAGAAGAAGGCAGCTGAAGAGGCCAAGAAAAAGGCCGCTGCAGATGCCCAGAAGAAGAAGGCACAGGAAGCGGCCCGCAAGGCGGCAGAAGACAAGAAAGCCCAGGCACTGGCCGAGCTGTTGTCCGATACCACCGAGCGGCAGCAAGCGCTGGCCGACGAGCAGGGTGACCAGGTGGCCGGCGACTTCGACGACCTGATCCGTATGCGCGCGGCCGAGGGCTGGGCACGTCCGCCTTCCGCGCGCAAGGGCATGACGGTGGTCCTGCAGATCAACATGTTGCCGGACGGTACCATCACCAGTGTCAGCGTGGCCCGTTCCAGTGGTGACGGCCCGTATGACAGTTCGGCGGTGGCTGCGGTGAAGAACATTGGTCGTTTGACCGAGATGCAGGGTATGAAGCCGAGCGATTTCAACCAATATCGTTCGTTCAAGATGACATTTACACCTGAGGATCTAGCGTTGTGATTAAACGTCTGAGAGGACTGCTGGTCATGCTCTGCTGCGTGGCAGGCATGGCGGTGGCAGAAGAAAAGAACATCCTGGTTACCAGCGGCAGCGACCGGGCCACGCCCATCGCGGTAGTACCGTTCGGTCTGCAGGGCGGCAGCGTGCTGCCCGAAGACATCGCCGACATCATTGGCAATGACCTGCGCAACTCTGGCTACTACTCGCCAATTCCGCGGCAGAACATGATCAGCCAGCCGTCGCAGGCCAGCGAAGTGATCTTCCGTGATTGGAAAGCGCTGGGTGCACAGTACGTGATGGTCGGCAGCATTGTGCCGTCGGGCGGTCGCCTGCAGGTGCAGTACGCGCTGTTCAACGTCGCCACCGAGCAGCAAGTGCTGACCGGCAGCGTGGCGGGCAGCACCGACCAGCTGCGCGACATGGCGCACTACATTGCCGACCAGTCGTTCGAGAAGCTCACCGGCATCAAGGGCGCGTTCTCTACGCGCATGCTGTACGTGACGGCCGAGCGTTTCTCCACCAACAACACCCGCTACACCCTCCAGCGTTCGGACTACGACGGTGCGCGTGCGGTGACCCTGCTGCAATCGCGTGAGCCGATCCTGTCGCCGCGCTTTGCGCCAGATGGCAAACGTATCGCCTACGTTTCGTTCGAGCAGAAGCGCCCACGTATCTTCGTGCAGAACATCGATACTGGCCGCCGCGAGCAGGTGACCAACTTCGAAGGCCTGAACGGTGCGCCAGCCTGGTCGCCGGACGGTTCGCGCCTGGCGTTCGTGCTGTCCAAGGACGGCAACCCGGACATCTACGTGATGAACGTGGCCTCGCGCCAGATCAGCCGTGTTACTGCAGGCCCGGGTATCAATACCGAGCCGTTCTGGGGTAAAGATGGCAACACCCTCTACTTCACTTCCGACCGTGGCGGCAAACCGCAGATCTATAAACAGTCGGTCAGTGGTGGTGGTGCCGAGCGCGTAACGTTCGTGGGTAACTACAACGCCAACCCGAAACTTTCGGCGGACGAAAAGACCCTGGTAATGATCCATCGCCAACAGGGCTTTACCAACTTCAAAGTGGCGGCACAGGACTTGCAGCGCGGAAGTGTAAAGATTCTGTCTGAAACAAGTCTTGATGAGTCTCCCACTGTTGCGCCAAACGGCACCATGCTAATCTACGCCACCCGCCAGCAGGGCCGGGGAGTCTTGATGCTCGTGTCGCTGAACGGCCGCGTGAGGCTCCCACTTCCTACCGCTCAAGGCGAAGTCAGAGAACCGTCCTGGTCCCCTTACCTGAACTGATTGCGGCGTAATACATTTTGCTTAACACACTGGGGTTTCATTAGGAGTTTCACGATGGAAATGCTGAAGTTTGGTAAATTTGCTGCGCTGGCTCTGGCCATGGCCGTAGCTGTAGGTTGCTCCTCGAAGGGCGGTGATAACGCAGGCGAAGGCGCTGCTGTAGACCCTAACGCTGGCTACGGTGCCAACACTGGCGCTGTTGACGGCTCCCTGAGCGAAGAAGCCGCCCTGCGCGCAATCACCACCTTCTACTTCGAATACGACAGCTCGGACCTGAAGCCAGAAGCCATGCGCGCTCTGGACGTTCACGCCAAGGACCTGAAAGCCAACGGCAACCGTGTTGTTCTGGAAGGTAACACCGACGAGCGCGGCACCCGCGAGTACAACATGGCTCTGGGTGAGCGTCGTGCGAAAGCCGTTCAGCGCTACCTGGTTCTGCAGGGCGTTTCCCCTGCTCAGCTGGAACTGGTTTCCTACGGCGAAGAGCGTCCAGTTGCTACCGGCAACGACGAGCAGTCCTGGGCTCAGAACCGTCGCGTAGAACTGCGTAAGTAAGTTCTTATGCGTATGTGCCGCCGTGTAGTAACCGTCCTCGCACTCAGCCTGCCGCTTGCGGCTTGGGCTGAGGTCCCTGTAGTAGATGACAACGCAGGCAGCTATCCGCCTGCGGGTTATGGCACGAGCGGCGCCTATGCCGGGTCAGGGGCTTCGGCCCCTGCCTCTGCACAGGGCCAGCTGTTCATGCAGCTGCAACAGATGCAGGATCAGCTTTCCCGCCAGCAAGGCATCATCGAAGAGCTGCAAAACGATGTGTCGCGCATGAAGCAGGAAAACCTGGAGCGTTACCAGGACCTGGACCGTCGCATCAACAGTGGCGCTGCGCCTGCCGCAACCCCTGACAATTCCTCCGGTGGTGGTGCGTCCAATGCCGCCCCCGATGCCGCAGCAGGTGCTGCTGCGCAACAACCGGCCGGCAGTAGCCAGCCCGGTGATCCGGCGAAAGAGAAGCTCTATTACGACGCAGCTTTCGACCTGATCAAACAGAAAGACTTCGACAAGGCCAGCCAGGCGTTCAGCGCCTTCCTGCGCAAGTACCCCAACAGCCAGTACGCCGGTAATGCCCAGTACTGGTTGGGTGAAGTGAACCTGGCCAAGGGTGACCTGCAAGGCGCCAGCCAGGCTTTTGCCCAGGTCAGCCAAAAGTACCCGAAGCACAGCAAGGTGCCAGATTCGCTGTACAAACTGGCTGATGTCGAGCGCCGTATGGGCCATACCGACAAGGTAAAAGGCATCCTCCAGCAGGTTGTCACCCAGTACCCCGGCACCTCTGCCGCTCAACTGGCTCAGCGTGACCTGCAGAAGCTCTAGGCGTTTTCGCTGTACCGCTCGAAAGAAACCCGCGCCAGTCGCGGGTTTTTTCGTTAGAATCACTGCCCTTTTTTCGTAAACACGCTGCTGCGGATAACGCGATGTCGAGTCCGCGACAGTGCCTGACGGAGGCGGACAGCCTGTTTAGCTGTCACGCCCGTGGCGAGCATGCAAGACACATTACGCATCACCGAAGTCTTTTACTCTTTGCAGGGTGAGACGCGAACGGCCGGGCTGCCTACGGTATTTGTGCGCCTCACCGGTTGCCCCCTGCGTTGCCAGTACTGCGACAGTGCCTATGCCTTCAGTGGCGGTACCGTTCGCACCCTTGATTCGATCCTTGAGCAAGTGGCCGGCTTCAAGCCGCGCTACGTGTGTGTCACCGGTGGCGAACCGCTGGCCCAGCCCAACGCCTTGCCGTTGCTGCAGCGGCTGTGTGATGCCGGTTACGAGGTGTCGCTGGAAACCAGCGGCGCGCTGGATATTGCCGGCACCGACACCCGCGTCAGCCGTGTGGTCGACCTGAAAACCCCAGGCTCCGAAGAGTCGCACCGTAACCGCTACGAGAACATCGAGCAGCTGACGCGCAACGACCAGGTCAAGTTCGTCATTTGTTCCCGTGAGGATTATGACTGGGCGGTATCCAAGCTGATCCAGTACAACCTGGCAGAGCGTGCCGGTGAGGTGTTGTTCTCACCCAGCCATCATCAGGTGAACGCCAGTGACCTGGCTGACTGGATCGTTGCTGACAACCTGCCCGTACGCTTCCAACTTCAGCTGCACAAGCTGCTGTGGAACGACGAGCCCGGACGTTGATTGAGGAGCACGTACACATGACAGAAAAACGCGCAGTAATCCTGTTGTCCGGCGGCCTGGACTCGGCCACCGTGGTTGCCATGGCCAAGGCCGAAGGCTACAGCTGCTACACCATGAGCTTTGACTACGGCCAGCGTCATCGCGCCGAGCTGAACGCCGCTGCCCGCGTGGCCCGCGACCTGGGTGTGGTCGAGCACAAGGTGATTGGGCTGAACCTCGACGGCATCGGCGGTTCGGCATTGACCGACAGCAGCATCGACGTGCCGGAAGCCCCGGGTGAAGGCATTCCGGTCACTTATGTGCCGGCGCGCAACACCGTGTTCCTTTCGCTGGCGCTGGGTTGGGCTGAAGTGCTGGAAGCGCGCGACATCTTCATTGGCGTCAACGCCGTCGATTACTCTGGCTACCCGGATTGCCGTCCCGAGTTCGTCGAGGCCTTCGAGCGCATGGCCAACCTGGCGACCAAGGCTGGCGTAGAAGGGCAGGGTTTCCGCATCCAGGCGCCGCTGCAGAACATGAGCAAGGCGCAGATCGTGCAGGCCGGTATGGCCCGTGGTGTGGACTACAGCCTGACCGTTTCCTGCTACCAGGCCGACGATGACGGCCGCGCCTGTGGCAAATGCGACAGCTGCCGCCTGCGCGCCGACGGTTTCAAGGCCGCCGGTATCGAAGACCCGACTCGGTATTTTTGAAAAAATCGTGATGGGGTGTTGAATTCTCGTTAGAAATCAGTATTATACGCGCCATCAAATGGGTCGTTAGCTCAGTTGGTAGAGCAGTTGGCTTTTAACCAATTGGTCGTAGGTTCGAATCCTACACGACCCACCATACGCATTACGTGAGAGCCCGCTACCAGAAATGGTCGCGGGCTTTTTCGTTTGCGCTACGGGTGTTCGGAAAAAAGGGCGCAGAGCGCCCACCAATTACTCGGCCCATTCCGGGTCGCCAGTGAACACCACGGTCAGCCAGCGGTCCGGCCCTTCGCCGCCTACCGCGTCGCCAATCTCGTTGCGCCAGGCATCCCATTCATCGATGGTCTTCGCCGCCATGGTTTTGGGCACGATGAAATACAGTTCGATCTCCCGCGAACGCCCGACCTTGGCGACATAGGCGCGGTAAGACTGCAGGCCGTGGCGAGCGACGAAGGCCTTGGCCACCTCATCTACGTGCAGCTTGAGGTCGCCAGGGGTGACCAGGAAGATTTCAGACAGCGCCTGACGCACCACCGACATCGGCAACGGCACGATCACCAGGCACACCAGCGCCAGCACCGCCGGGTCAATATAGGGTGATACCCATTCCAGCGCAGTGCCTTGCACGGCATAGCCAAAGCAGAAGGCGATCAGCAGTGCGGCCGTGATGCTGGCCGACATCACCCAGCCCTTGACGTCCATGCGCACGAAGTCTGACTTCAGTTTGCGGTTGGCGCGGGCCTCGATGACGGCGATGGTCACGCAGGTGATCACCGTCAGCGCCGCGTAGACCATGGCAATGCCGAACTCCAGGTGGCGCCCGCCTTGCAGCAGGCTGCTGACGGCATTGATCAGCGCGTAGATGGCCACGCCGCCGAGCAGAATGCCGTTGAGCGCCAGTACCATGGGCTCCAGGTGCCAGAAACCCATGGTGAAGCGCTCGCGCAGCTTGCGCGACATCTGCACGCTGGTGGTGTGCGAAGTGATCAGCTTGACCACCACCAGCGACAGCCCGCTCATGCTGGCGTCGACCAGCGAGTACACACCGTCGAAGACGATGGAGAACGAGCCGGAGGCAAGGCCGAAGGCGATGCCGATGGTGGCGATGAACAGGGTGGCGGCGATCGAGGTGCGTAAAAGCCCTTGTTCGCTGGTGATGTCGAAGAAAGTGGATCGGGTTGGATTAGGCATAAGTTGTGCTCAAGAATAACAATGGTGCGGTGCCTGTCAGGGCCTCTTCGCGGGCACGCCCGCTCCCACAGGAACTGCACAGCCCCTTAGGGTTACGCCGAACCTGTGGGAGCGGGCGTGCCCGCGAAGAGGCCCTGACAGGCTAAACGCGAAACTGCTCCATCAGCGCCTGCTGCTGGTTGGCCAGCCGGTTCAGGGCTTGGCTGATGCGTGCTGATTCATCGGCCTGCCCGGCCAGCGATTCTGTCACGTCTCGAATGCCGGCCACGTTACGGTTCACTTCCTCGGCCACCGCGCTCTGCTCTTCCGCCGCCGAGGCTATCTGCAGGTTCATGTCGCTGATCACCGCCACGGCCTCGCCAATACGCTGCAGTGCCGGTAATGCCTGCTCCATGCGTGCGGCGCTGTCCTGGGCGTGGCGTTGGCCTGCATGCATGGCCCCCACCACGTCCTGGGTGCCTTGCTGAAGGCCCTCGATGACCTGGCGAATTTCCTCTACCGAAACCTGCGTGCGCTGGGCCAGGCCGCGCACCTCATCGGCAACCACGGCGAAGCCACGCCCGGCTTCGCCTGCGCGGGCCGCTTCGATGGCGGCATTCAGTGCCAGCAGGTTGGTTTGCTCGGCAATGGTGCGGATCACTTCAAGCACCGAGCCGATTTGCCCGCTGCGGTCTTCCAGTGCACGGGCCTCGTCCATGGCAGTGTTCATGCCGGCGGCCAGGCGGTCGATGCCCTGGCGCGTGCTGTCCACCAGTTGCAAGCCTTCCTGGCTGGCCTGATCCGCGGCGCGTGCGGCCTGGGCCGCCTGCGAGGCGTTGTGGGCGACATCCAGAGCGGTGGCGCTCATTTCATTGGCCGCTGTGGCCACCTGTTCGATTTCGCGATGCTGTTGCTGCATGCCGTTGCTGGTCTGGCTGGCGATGGCGGCCGATTGGTCGGCGGTGTCGCGGGCCTCCTGCAGCGACCCTTTGACCTGGGCAATGACCGGTTGCAACTTGTCGAGGAAGCGGTTGAACCAGCCGGTGAGCAGGCCCAGTTCATCCTGGCGGGCGTAGTCCAGGCGACGGGTAAGGTCGCCTTCGCCACTGGCAATGTCTTCCAGGCGTGCCGCCACGGCCAGGATTGGCCGGCTAACGCCGCGAGCGGTCAGCCACACCAGCAGCAACCCCACGATTGCCGTGCCAAGGCCTATCAGCAGGCTGGTGAGGTTGGCATTCTGGTTATGGGCATCAAGGCGCTGGTTGAGGGCTACGGCAGGGGCCTGCAGCACGCTTTCCGGCACTTCCAGCCATACCTGCCACGGGGCTGTGTCAGGGATTGGCGTGAAGGGGTGGGCCACGCGCAGCAGACCGTCGGCTACCGCATTTGCCATGGGCTTGCCGAGCGTGCTGTCGTCGCGACTGTTGCCCGCCAGCAGGCCGGCGGCGGTGGCGATAATCACCTGGCCCTGGCCGTCGAACAGGTCGCGGCGGCCGTCCACACTCAGTTGCTGCAGGTTGGCCAGGCCGATGTCCAGGCCGACCACGCCGACTACCTTGCCGTGTTCCAGCAATGGCAGAGCGATGCTGGTCATCAGCACCTGACGGCCGTTGACCTCGTCGAGGTACGGTTCGAGCATGCAGGTCCTGGCGGTGTCCTGCGGGCAGGTCAGCCAGCGGTTCTTCGCCGCGCCGTTGCTGCCGATGCTGGTGTCGCCGAGCATCGTTTCCGGCATGGCTTCAAGTTCCAGGGTGCCGGGGCTTGGTTGGGACCAGTACAGCGAGAAACGCCCGCTCTCATTGCTGCCCAAGGCGTCCTGCCCGAGGTAGTGGCTGTCCTGCTGGTCCAGGGCATTGGGTTGGAACACCAGGTACAGGCCAATCACATCCGGGTTGCCGGCCAGGCTGGCACGCGCCTGGCGGGTCAGTTCGGCGCGCAGGTCGCTACCACCACGGTCTTTCAGCACCTGTACCAGGCGGGCAAAGCCATTGCCGTACTGGTAGGCGTCCATGAAGTAGCGCTGGATACGCAAGGCCTGGGTTTCGGCGTGGGCCTGCAGGCGCTGGCGGGCGCTGTCTTCGAGCATGGCAGTGTTGGCCTGGTTGACCAGGGCGGCGCTGCGATGGGCCTGGGTCAGCGAGGTGGCTACCAGCAAGGCGACAATGGCCAGCAGGCACAGGCCGGCGAGGAGTGTGATCTTCCACTGGATGGAGAGGCGACGCAGCGGCATGAGGGCTTTCCTTTTCGAACAAATGCAACGCCCGCGATCAGGCGCGGGCGTTGTTGGCAGCGTGGGTCATTCGGCGACGTAGTTGGGCGGTGCCGCGCGGAAGGCTTTGGTCAGCCAGCCCAGGTAGACCAGCCCGAGCGCAGCCCAGATGCCGCCAAACATCAGCGAATGTGCGTTCAGGTCCAGCCACAGCGAGACGATGATGCAGAAGCCGATGGTCGGCAGCACCAGGTACTTCAACTGGTTGCTCAGGCCTTTGCGATTGCCTTCACGCAGGTAGCAGTGGTTGATCACCGACAGGTTGACGAAGCTGAACGCGACCAGGGCGCCGAAGTTGATGATGGAAGTGGCGGTGACCAGGTCGAAGAAGATCGCCGACAGCGAAATCAGCCCTACGACTGCAATGTTCAGCACTGGCGTCTTGTAGCGCGAATGCAAACGGGCGAAGACGCTGGCCGGGATCACGTTGTCGCGGCCCATTACATACAGCAGGCGTGACACGCTGGTTTGCGAGGCCAGGCCCGAGGCGATGGTGTTGATCACGGTGCAGGCAATGAAGATCGACTGGAAGAGCTTGCCGCCAACGTACAGGGCAATTTCCGGCAGGGCTGCTTCCTGGTCGTGGAAGCGGGCCATGGTCGGGAAGTAGGCCTGGATGAAGTACGACACGGTGATGAACACCACACCGCCAATCAGTGCGGTGAGGAAGATCGCCCGGGGAATGGTCTTGGCCGGATCGCGGGTTTCCTCGGACAGGCAGGTGACCGCATCAAAGCCCAGGAACGAGAAGCACAGGATGGTTGCACCGGCGGCCAGGGCACTGAACTGGGTCTGGCTGTCGGCGAACGGTATCAGGCTCCAGGTGGTACCCAGCCCTTCGCCCTGGTCCAGGCCGCGCACGCACAGGTAGATGAACACGGCGATGATCGCCACCTGTACACCCACGAACAGCAGGTTGAAGTGGGCCACCAGGTTTACGCTGCGCATGTTGATCAGGCTGATCAGGGTGACGAAGCCGGCGACCCACATCCACTCAGGTACTTCCGGGAACATGGCCGAAAGGTACAGCTTGGCCAGTAGCGCGTTGACCATCGGCAGCAGCAGGTAGTCCAGCAGTGAAGACCAGCCCACCAGGAAGCCCACGTGCGGGTTGATCGCGCGCTGGGTGTAGGTGTAGGCCGAGCCCGACTGCGGGAAGCGTTTTACCAGGGTGCCATAGCTCACCGCGGTGAACAGGATGCCGGCCAATGCCAGGATGTAAGCGCTGGGTACATGGCCAGCGGTGATCCCGCTGACGATGCCGAAGGTGTCGAACACGGTCATCGGGGTCAGGTAAGCCAGGCCGATGATGATCACGTGCCAGAGGCGCAGGGTTTTGCGAAGTTGGCCGTTGCCGGAAGCGCTGTGGTCAGGCTGCATGCTGGCATGGCTCCTGCTGCTGGGCGTAAACGACGGGCACGGTGTATTGCGCATGCGGCAAGGGCGAGCGGGTGGGCTCCATATTGTTCACCTTTTATGTTGGAGCGGCGGAAGGCGCGGTGGGGCGCGCAAAGTGGTGAAAATAAAAAACGATGGGTAGGTGGGTGTCAAGTTAAACATGACAAGATGTTGCAAAATTGAAATATTTATCGATTAAATACGGGATTTGTTCGGTTGTTGCGCGTTTTTTTGCGATTCTGATCAATTTGAGTGTTCGTAAAAATTAACGAGTCCTTTGCTTGTTTCACCTGGCTGTCGGATGTGTCCGAAAAATGGCATTTCTCGAGCTGGGCCAGCACTCGGCCCAATCGGGGGTGGTACTCTTCGATTTCTGCGTGGCCTCTGGCCGCCTTCGAAGCCCTTACGGACAGCAATCGGTTCTATTCATGAAGAAATCAGTTGGCATCCTTTCCGGCCTGGCTATCGCCATTGCCGTCGCAACCACCGCAGGCGCCTGGTACACCGGCAAGCAGCTGCCGGCAGAGCTGGACAACGCCCTTGCACGCAGCAACGCCGAACTCAAAAAGGCCCTGGTCAGTACCGGTGGTAGCATGAGCATCGAGCGTGTGTCGCTTGAGCAGCATCTCTTCAGCAGCACTGCCCAGTACCGGCTCAAGGCTCGCGACATCAACGTGGGGCAGGGCGAGGTGATCAATTTTGACGTGGGCGTGACCGACCAGATCGAGCACGGCCCGTTTCCCTGGTCGAGGGTCAGGGCACTGAAGCTGATGCCGGTAATGGCGGTCAGCAACAGCACGCTGCAGAAGGATGAAGCCGTCGCGCCATTGTTCGCCGCTGCGGGTGAAAAGGCCCCGATCAGCGCACAGACCAGCCTGGGTTACGGCGGCAGTGTGGTCAGCCAGGTTCAGCTGGCGCCGCTCAAGTTTGACGAAGCGGATGGCAACACCTTCGACTTCTCGGGTATGCAGTTCGAAGTCAGTGGGGACAAGGAGGGCAAGGCCTCCAAGTTCCGCGGCCAGGCCGACAGGCTGGTGATGAAGCGTGTGCATGACGACCAGCCGCCGGCCACGTTCGAGCTCAAAGGGCTGACGTTTGGCGGTAACCTCGCAGCCACCGCGCACGATGCCATCTATGTCGGTAACGTCGATCTGGCGTTGGCTGAAGCCAAGGTCACACTTGGGCCGAAACAGCAGGTGCTGTTGATCAAGGGCCTGGAACAGAGCGCCTTGCAAACCCTTGAAGGCACGGACACCGTAGGTGGCCGCGCGGCGTACAAGGTCGGCGACATCAGCTGGGATGGCCGCGCGGTAGGCAAGGCGCAGATGGCGGTGAGCGTGACTTCGGTAAACGCCCCGGCGCTGCAGGCCTTGTCGAAGTGGTACCAGTCGCACTTGCCGGAGTTCGAGGCCGCCAGTGCGGCTGGCCAGCCGGTGCCGCAGATCCAGATGGACGACGCCGAAAAGGCCCGCTTCCAGGGTGACTTGCAGAAATTGCTGGCCGCCAAGCCCAAGCTGGCGGTGGAAAACCTGTCGTTCAAGACCGCCAATGGCGAGAGCCGCTTCAACCTGTCGATGGACCTCGCCGCGCCGGCCAGCTTCGACCTGCCGCCGGATCAGCTGAGCAAGCAGATCATCACGGAGGTGAAAGGCAAGCTGTCACTGTCCAAGCCGATGATCGGTGACCTGGCGACCTTGCAGGCCTTGCTGGATGGCCAGACCGATGCGCAAGCGATTGCCATGCAGTCGAGCCAGGCGGGGGAGATGGTCGGTATGATGGCGCTGCAGAGCGGCATGGCCACCGTGCAGGGCGATGATGTGGTCAGCAGCCTGCACTATGCCGATGGCATGGTCGATTTCAATGGCCGAAAAATGACCGTGGAAGAATTTGCCATGTTCATGGCGGCGCATCTGGGGGCCCTGTCGCCGCAGGGGTGATGGTTTCTCCTGTTGCGGCCTCTTCGCGGGTGAACCCGCTCCTACCAGGATTTCACAGTGTAGGAGCGGGTTTGCCCGCGAAGAGGTCAGCACAGGCAACACAAAAACCCCTTTAGTAATCGCTGGATTGTCTGTAGCCTTCGGCCTCCGATAATAATCCGCGCCCGCAGAGGGCCGTGGCGGTCACCCTGCCGTCCGGCACCCTTAGCCGATCTGCCAGGGCCGGGTGGTACACTCGATTTGACGCGCAAGCGCGCCTGCAGGTCCAGCGATCATGACCCAGATTTCCGAACGCCTTTTGGTTCAGGCCCACCTCGACGCCAAGCAGCCCAACCCGCTGACAGCCGAGCAGGAGGCCGAATACCGTGCGGCCATCGCTGCCGAGCTCAAAGCCCAGAATGCCGTGCTGGTTGCCCATTACTACTGCGACCCGGTCATCCAGGCGCTGGCTGAAGAAACCGGCGGCTGCGTGTCCGACTCGTTGGAAATGGCCCGTTTCGGCAAGAACCACCCGGCCGAAACGGTCATCGTGGCCGGTGTGCGCTTCATGGGCGAGACGGCAAAAATCCTCACCCCGGAAAAGCGCGTGCTAATGCCGACACTGGAGGCCACTTGCTCGCTCGACCTGGGCTGCCCGGTAGAAGAGTTCTCGGCCTTCTGCGACCAGCACCCTGAACGCACCGTGGTGGTCTACGCCAACACGTCCGCAGCGGTAAAGGCGCGCGCCGATTGGGTGGTGACTTCGAGCTGCGCGCTGGAAATTGTCGAAAGCCTGATGGACAACGGCGAAACCATCATCTGGGGCCCGGACCAGCACCTGGGCCGTTACATCCAGAAGCAGACCGGTGCCGACATGCTGCTGTGGGACGGTGCCTGCATCGTTCACGAAGAGTTCAAGTCGCGCCAGTTGGCTGACATGAAGGCGCTGTACCCGGATGCTGCGATCCTGGTGCACCCCGAGTCGCCGGAAGCGGTGATCGAGTTGGCCGACGCGGTGGGTTCCACCAGCCAGCTGATCAAGGCTGCCCAGACCCTGCCGAACAAAACCTTCATCGTCGCCACCGACCGCGGCATCTTCTACAAGATGCAGCAGCTGTGCCCGGACAAGGAATTCGTCGAAGCCCCCACCGCCGGTAACGGCGCGGCATGCCGCAGCTGTGCGCATTGCCCGTGGATGGCGATGAACACCCTGGAGCGGGTGCTGGATTGCCTGCGTAACGGCACCAACGAAATTTTCGTTGACCCGGCGCTGGTGCCCAAGGCGATCAAGCCGCTAAACCGTATGCTGGACTTTACCCAGGCGGCGCGGCTGAAGCTTTCCGGTAACGCTTGAGGTTGCCGGGGCCGCTTTGCGGCCCAATCGCGACACAAGGCCGCTCCCACAATGATCGGCGTATGCAGGGTCATGTGGGAGCAACTGTCTTGCTCAATTTCTAAAAGCTGGCGCGATTGAGCGGCCTTGTGTCGCGATTGGGGCGCAAAGCGCTCCCAAAATCCTCAGCGCCCCATCATTTCCTGAACCATGCGCCGTTGCTCCATGATCTCGCGCTGGCGCTGGTCAATCTGTGAGGCCAGCGGGAAATTCCCACCCGCCCGGCGCTTGGCGTAATCCAGCTGCTGGATTGCCTGATCAAAGTCGCCGACCAGCGTGAAGTACTCGGCACGCGCCCGGTGCAAGCCAATGGTATTGCCCGACAAGCCACGCACCTCGGCCATGTCGTACCACACATCCGGGTCATCCGGCCGACTCTTCACCAGCTCGTTCAACACCTTCTCGGCCTCAGCCGGCTTGTTCTGTTTCACCAGCAGGTCGGCACGCACCTGTTTCAACGGGTAGTTGCCCGGGTACAGCCCCTGCATCCGTTCGGCGCGCTGCTGGGCGTCGGCAAGACGGTTGTTGGTGATGTCCAGGTCGATCTGCGCCAGGTTGTAGGTGATGTCGTTGGGCGCCTTGGCCAGCAGCGGCTTGAGCATTTCACGGGCCTCGTTCAATTGCCCGCCCTTGATCTGTGCCAAGGCCAGGCCATAACGTGCGGCATCCAGTTTTGGGTCTTCGTCCAGCTGGGCGCGGAAGCGCTTGGCGGCAAGCCCCGGCGTGCCTTCGTAGGTCAGTGCCACCCGGGCGCGGATCAGCTGGTAGCGCATGCTGTCTTCGATACCACCCTGGGGCGCCTGATCGGCGCGGTTACGGGTGTCGGCAATACGTGATTCGGTCACCGGGTGGGTCAGCAGGAACTCCGGCGGTTTGGCGTCATAGCGATACTGGCGTGCCAGGCGCTCGAACATGGTCGGCATGTTGCGCGGATCGTAGCCGGCCTTTTCCAGGTTCTGGATACCGATGCGGTCGGCTTCCTGTTCATTCTGGCGCGAGAAGCGCCGTTGCTCCTGAATGGCCGCCGCCTGGGTGCCGGCAATCATGCCGATGCCCGCATCGCCGGCGCCACCTGCGGCCAGCACGATGCCGGCCAGCAGCGCCGCCATCATCGGCAACTGCATACGCTGCTGGGCCTCGACACCCCGCGCGAAGTGGCGTTGCGACAAGTGCGCCAGTTCGTGGGCCAGTACCGAGGCATATTCACCCTCGGTCTGAGCGTTGAGGAACAGCCCGCCGTTGACCCCGACAATGCCACCCGGGGCGGCAAAGGCGTTCAGCTCGCGGCTGTCGATCAGGATGAACTCCAGGCGCCGGTCCTGCAGCTGGCTGGTTTCGGCCAGCTTGTACACGCTGGTTTCGACGTAGTCCTTGAGCTGTGGGTCGTTGAGCTGATTGACCTGGCCGCGCAGCAGGCTGAGCCAGGCGCGGCCCAGTTGGTGCTCCTGTTGCGGCGAGACGATCGCAGAACTGGCATCACCCAGTGATGGCAGGTCGTCAGCATGGCCGGGAAGGGCCATCAGGCAGGCCAGCGTCAGCAGGGTAGGGCGCAGTAGATTCATGCATGAAGCTCGCGTCGGATCAAAGATACCTACTGTAGCGGGCTCACACGTTGGCGACCAGTGGCGCTATCCTAGCCAGCCATGCCAAGAAGCACCCTGGCGATGCCTTTGGAGACCCTGCGATGAGTAACACCCTGACCTGCGACGCCGAACTGGACGCCAGCGGGCTGAATTGCCCTTTGCCACTGCTCAAGGCCAAGATGGAGCTCAATCGCCTGGCCAGTGGCGCGGTGCTCAAGGTTATCGCCACGGACGCAGGCTCCCAGCGCGACTTCCGCACTTTCGCCCAGTTGGCCGGTCATACCCTGCTGCAAGAAACGGCCGAGGCCGGTACCTATACTTACTGGCTGCGCAAGGCCTGAGTCTTTTCCAAGGATCGTCAATGTTCAAAGTGCTTCGCGACTGGGTGCAGCGCTACTTCTCCGATGAGGAAGCGGTGGTGCTGGCGGTCCTGTTGTTCCTGGCTTTTACCGCCGTGCTCACCCTGGGCGGCATGCTCGCGCCGGTGCTGGCGGGCATGGTGCTGGCGTTTCTGATGCAGGGGCTGGTCAACGCCCTGGAGCGCGTGCGCGTACCTACACGGCTGGCGGTGATGCTGGTGTTCGCCTTGTTCATGGGCGCACTGGCGGTGTTCATGCTGGTGCTGGTACCGCTGCTGTGGCATCAGCTGATCACGCTGTTCAACGAGCTGCCGGGCATGCTCGGCAAGTGGCAGTCGTTGTTGCTGCTGCTGCCGGAGCGCTATCCGCACCTGGTGTCGGACGAGCAGGTATTGCATGCCATCGAATCGGTGCGCGGTGAAATTGGCAAGTTTGGTCAATGGGCGCTGACCTTCTCGTTGTCCAGCCTGCCACTGCTGGTCAATGCCATGATCTATCTGGTGCTGGTGCCGATTCTGGTGTTCTTCTTCCTGAAGGATCGCGAACTCATTGGCCGCTGGGTCAGCGGCTACCTGCCGCGCCAGCGCACCTTGCTGAACCGGGTGGGCAGCGAGATGAACCGGCAGATCGCCAACTACATCCGCGGCAAGGGTATCGAGATTCTGATCTGCGGCATTGCCACTTACATTGCCTTCATCAGCCTGGGGCTCAATTACGCAGCGCTATTGGCGTTGCTGGTGGGGCTGTCGGTGGTGGTGCCTTACGTGGGCGCGGTGGTCGTGACCGTGCCGGTGACCCTGATTGCGCTGTTCCAGTGGGGCTGGGGCGACCAGTTCATCTACCTGATGACGGTGTACGCGATCATCCAGGCGCTGGATGGCAACGTGCTGGTACCGCTGCTGTTCTCCGAAGCGGTGAGCCTGCACCCGGTGGCGATTATCTGCGCGGTGCTGCTGTTTGGCGGGCTATGGGGGTTTTGGGGGATATTCTTCGCCATCCCCCTGGCGACGCTGATCAAGGCCGTGCTGGATGCGTGGCCCAAGCAGGAGCCTAGCGTTTCACCGATGCTTTGAATGTCATTGGGGCCGCTCTGCGGCCCTTCGCGGGCACGCCCGCTCCCACTGGGCCCTGCACAATTCCTGTGGGAGCGGGCGTGCCCGCGAAGGGCTGCAAGGCAGCCCCATTCAATTTCAAGCCTTGTTCAAGGCTTGGGCGGCCGCCAATACGGCATCCACATGCCCGGGCACTTTCACGCCACGCCATTCCTGGCGCAGCACCCCGTCCTTGTCGATCAGGAAGGTGCTGCGGTCAACGCCCATGTACTCCTTGCCATACAGCTTCTTCAGCTTGATCACGTCGAACAGCTGGCACAGGGCCTCGTCCTTGTCGCTGATCAGCTCGAACGGGAAGCCTTGCTTGGCCTTGAAGTTCTCGTGCGACTTGATGCCATCACGCGACACACCGAATACCACGGTATTGGCCGCGGCGAAGGCGTCGTGCTGGTCGCGGAAGCCCTGGCCCTCGGTGGTGCAGCCTGGGGTGCTGTCCTTGGGGTAGAAGTACACCACCACCTGCTGGCCCTTTAGTTCGGCAAGGCTGACGGTTTGCCCGCTGGTGGCCTGGGCCTGGAAGTCGGCGACAGGTTGGTCGAGTGCTACAGCCATGATCGGTTTCCTTACATTGGGTTCTGGGGACGCCATGGCTCGATCAGTGCGTCGAGGTTCAGGGCATCGGCAAAGTCCAGGAACTGGTCGCGTAGCCAGCTGATCTGCGTGCCGGCCGGCAGAATCACGGTGAACTGGGCGTTGAGCATGCTGCTACCGGTTTGCGGCGCCAGGTAGGTGTCGCAGGTCATGGCTTCCAGCTCGACGCGGTGGTCAAGGAAGAACTGGCACAGCTCGTTGATGATGTCCGGGCGGTAGGCAGCGCTGACGTAGGCTACATACGGAAGGGCCTGCGGGCGCACTTCCTGGTCCGCGCTGCGGACCACGTCGAGGGTCAGGCCGTGCTTCTTGCCCAAGCCTGGCAGGGTGGACTCGAGACGTGCCAGGGCGTCCCAGCTGCCGCCCACCTGCAGCACCAGGGCGCTGGTCTCGCCGTGGCGGCTCAGGCGCGAGGTGACCACCGCGCAGCGGTTTTCGAAGGCAGCGCGGCTGAGGACGTTGGCCAGCTCCATGGGGTTCGGGCCCAGGGCACTGATGACAAGGAATTGTTCGCGGACGGTGGGGGTGGACATGCAGCATTCCTAAAGCGATGAGCGGTCGGCACAGGACGGGCAAAAGCCTCCTGTCGGCAGGGCCCGGGGCTCGCATGCGAGGTCTTGGACGCTGGCGGGGAGCAAGGTCGACGGCCCGGCGGGCCGCGCTGCACCGATCAAAGGGCCAAGGGTAGCGAAATAAGCCGCCGAGGGGAATGCTCCACCCGCCTGCTTCGCTTGTGCAAGGTCGATGCCCCCAGTACCATTACCGCTCTCTTTTTCCGGCAGGAGCAGTTACATGATTGCGGGCAGTATGGTGGCATTGGTCACACCCATGGATGCACAAGGGCGTGTTGACTGGGGCAGCCTCGACAAACTTGTAGACTTCCACCTGGAAAACGGCACCCATGCGATCGTCGCTGTCGGCACCACCGGTGAGTCGGCCACGCTGGATGTCGAAGAACACATCCTGGTCATCAAGCACGTGGTCGAGCGCGTCAAACGCAGCGCCAAACCGATTCCGGTCATCGCCGGCACCGGTGCCAACTCCACCGCCGAAGCCGTGCACCTGACCCAGAACGCCAAGAATGCTGGCGCCGACGCCTGCCTGCTGGTTGTGCCGTACTACAACAAGCCAACGCAAGAAGGCCTGTACCAGCACTTCAAGCACATTGCCGAAGCCGTCGACATCCCGCAGATCCTCTACAACGTTCCCGGCCGTACCTCCTGCGACATGCAGGCCGAGACCGTGATCCGCCTGTCGACCGTGCCGAACATCATCGGCATCAAGGAAGCCACGGGCGACCTGGCCCGCGCCAAGGCCATTCTCGATGGCGTCAGCAAGGACTTCATCGTCATGTCCGGCGACGACCCGACTGCCGTCGAGCTGATCCTGATGGGCGGCAAGGGCAACATCTCCGTCACCGCCAACGTCGCTCCGCGCGAAATGGCGGACCTGTGCGAGGCCGCCCTTGAGGGCAATGCCGAGAAGGCCCGCGCAATCAACGAAAAACTCATGCCGCTGCACAAAGACCTGTTCTGCGAGTCCAACCCGATCCCGGTGAAATGGGCGCTCGTCGAAATGGGCCTGATGCAAAAAGGTATTCGCCTGCCACTGACCTGGCTGAGCGAAGGCTGCCACGAAAAAGTCCGTACTGCCTTGCGCCAGTCCGGCGTACTGGTTTAAGAGGAAGTACACCGCATGAAGCGACTGGCTGGTCTTTCCGCCCTTGCCCTGATTATCTCCACCACCAGTGGGTGTGGCTGGCTGTGGGGCGAGGATGGCTATTTCCGCGACCGCGGCAGTGACTACCTGCAGGCGCACCCGACCGCGCCGATGCAGCTGCCGCCGGACGCCAGCAACGTCAAACGCCTTGACCCGCTGCTGCCGATTCCGCGTAACGTCGCTGACGATACCGTCAAGGGTGAGTTTGAAGTGCCTCGCCCGCAACCGTTGACGGGCGGTGCCGCCCAGGTCACCGACTACAGCCTGCAGCGCAGCGGCAGCAGCCGTTGGGTGCTGGCCCAGCATTCGCCAGCCGAAGTGTGGCCGGTAGCCCGGCAGTTCTTCGAGGATAACGGCTTCCGCATTGCTGAAGAGCGCCCGCAGACGGGTGAGTTCAACACCACCTGGCAGCGTTTCGACGAACTGTCGGCATCGCTTGGCCAGCGTCTGGCCAGCACTGCCAGCAGCGGCGACAGCGAGGTGCGTGTCCGTGTGCGCATGGAGCCTGGCGTGCAGCGCAACACCTCCGAAGTGTATGTGGTCAGCGTCGAGCGCCCGGCCGGCAGCACTGCCGAGCCTGCGTTCCCGTCCAGCTCCAGCAATACCGGCACCGATGCCCTGCTGGTCGACGAAATGCTTGCCAGCATGAACCGCAGCGCCGAGAAGGGCGGTTCGGTGTCGCTGCTGGCCGCGCGCGATTTCGACGCCCCAAGCCGCGTCAGCCTGAGCGAAGACGGCAGCGGCAACCCGGTGCTGTACCTGGGCTCCGACCTGGACCGCGCCTGGTCTGGCGTGGGTCGTGCGCTGGAGCAGGGCGGCGAATGGCGTGTTGAGGACATCAACCGCAGCCTGGGTCTGTATTACATCAACCTGTCCGAAAAGCCTGACGACAAGCAGAACCAGCCTGGCTTCTTCAGCCGCCTGTTCGGCAGCGAGCCGACCAAGGAAGAGCGTGAAGCCCGTGCCGAGCGTTACCAGGTTCGCCTGAGCAAGGTGGGTGAGAGCGTGCAGGTCACGGTCGAGAAAAACATCAACACCGTGGCTCCGGCCGATGTCGCCCGCCGTGTGCTGAGCGCCATTCAGGACCACCTGGGCTAAGTGCGCTTCGCGGTAATCGGAAGCGGCAGCCAAGGGAACGGCACGCTGATCGCCAGTGGTGACACGTTCATCCTGGTCGATTGCGGCTTTTCCCTGCGTGAAACCGAGCGGCGCCTGGCGCTGCTCGGGGTTTCTGCCGCTCAGCTCAGTGCAGTGCTGGTCACCCACGAACATGCCGACCACGTGCATGGGGTCGGCTTGCTGTCACGGCGCTACAATGTACCGGTCTACCTCAGCCAAGGGACTTTGCGCGGCATGCGCAAGCCGGTGGAGGTGGCCGGTTTTCTCGCGTGTGGCCAAAGCCTGCGTATCGGCAGCCTGGAAGTAACCGCAGCGCGGGTCGAGCACGACGCCTACGAGCCGTTGCAGTACGTGGTCAGCGACGGCAAGCGGCGCTTTGGCATGCTGACCGACCTGGGCTCTTACGACGCGCTGTTGCTGGAGCGTTACCAGGGCCTGGATGCACTGCTGATCGAGGCTAACCACTGCCGCGACCTGCTGGCACGTGGTCACTACCCGGCTTTTCTGAAGCAGCGGGTGGGTGGCATGCAAGGGCATTTGAACAACCACCAGGCTGCGCGCCTGGTGCACGAGTTGGGCTGGAGCAACCTGCAACACCTGGTGCTGGCCCACCTCAGCAGCAAGAACAACCTGCCACACTTGGCCCGCCAGTGTTTTGTCGACACCCTTGGGTGCGACCCGGACTGGCTCCAGGTGGCGAATCAGGAACACGGGCTCGACTGGCGCGAAATCGCCTAGCCCAACACCTCAAGCAAGCGGAGCCCAATCATGGAAAAACGCGAAGAACTTTACCGCGGCAAGGCCAAATCGGTTTACAAGACCGACGACGCCGACCGCTTGATCCTGCTGTTCCGTAACGACACTTCGGCGTTCGACGGCAAGCGTATCGAACAACTCGACCGCAAAGGCATGGTGAACAACAAGTTCAACGCCTTCATCATGCAGAAACTGGAAGAAGCCGGCGTGCCGACCCAGTTCGACAAGCTGCTTGGCGACAACGAGTGCCTGGTGAAGAAGCTGGACATGATTCCGGTCGAGTGCGTGGTGCGCAACTACGCTGCCGGCAGCCTGGTCAAGCGCCTGGGCGTGGAGGAGGGCATCAAGCTGGAGCCGTCCACCTTCGAGCTGTTCCTGAAGAACGACGAGAAGGGCGACCCCTTCATCAACGAATCCCACGTTGTCGCGTTCGGCTGGGGCACCGCCGAGCAACTGGTAGAAATGAAGAAGCTGTCGTTGAAGGTCAACGAAGTGCTGAGCAAGCTGTTCGATGACGCCGGCCTGCTGCTGGTCGACTTCAAGCTGGAGTTCGGCGTATTCCACGGCCAGATCGTGCTGGGCGACGAGTTCAGCCCGGACGGCTGCCGCCTGTGGGACAAAGAAACCCGCAAGAAGATGGACAAGGACCGCTTCCGTCAGGGCCTGGGCGACGTGATCGAAGCCTACGAAGAAGTTGCCAAGCGCCTGGGCGTGCCGCTGTAAGCGACGCGTTCACGCAAGCGCCTGATACCACGTGGTTTTTTTGAAAAAAAGATTTGCGTTTTAAAAGAACGCTGGTATGATGCGCGGCATTGGAGAGATGCCGGAGTGGTCGAACGGGACGGATTCGAAATCCGTTGTACTGGCAACAGTACCTAGGGTTCAAATCCCTATCTCTCCGCCATTATACGTGAAGCCCCGCAGATCAAGGTCTGCGGGGCTTTTTCGTTTTTGAGTTGTACGTAGCATTTGTACGTAGTCACCTCGCTATGTTCGGCTCCCCTTTGCCATTCTGTGCGGTAGAAACCCGCTTGACGAGCCGATCGCTCGTAGTGGTCAGCCAGCACAGGTATTTTGCATACTGACGATCGCTAGTCGATTCGGTTAACATCCGCTAACTGTTCGAGCGATTTTGTGTAGTTTCCAAAGGCTGCCAAGCAGCTGTACTACCAGTTGAAGTGCAAAGGATCATTTCCATATGGCAGTTAAAGTCACGGCTCATTTGGTTCAGCTTTGCTACGAAGCTGCTCTCAAGTCTTTCTGGCGAAGAGAATCACTTCGCAAGTTTCTGAGGCAATCGCATGTTGCAGAGTCGCATCTGGCAACTTGGTCATCGGAAGAGAGCAAGCGTGACTTTCTAGACCGTACGTTTGCTGCGTTGCAACGGTCTGATAAGGGTAAGGCAGTTATTGGCGCTATGGCTATCTCGTTAGCTGAACAGTCGTCATTTCCTGATCTTCGGAATTGGGAAGATTCTGCCATAAAAATTAAAGAGGCACATAACGCTGTCGCGGAGCTAAAAGCATATATTGCCCGCCAAACTGAAGAGGTTCGTACCCAGCGTGAACGTGATGCTATAAAAGCTCGAGTTAGAGAGGAGCGAGAAGCTGCCCAGAAACAGCGAGTAAGTATTGATGTTCTGCAGCAGCGTCTTAACGATTTAGCCCCGCAGATGGGTACATCAGATGGCGGGTACGCATTTGAAAACTGGTTTTACGATTTCTTGACCTTTTCGGAAATTGAGAATAGGCGCCCTTATAAGGCCAATGGTAGACAAATTGATGGCTCGGTTACAGTAGATGGGACTACCTACCTTGTAGAGTTGAAGTTCACAGCATCTCAAAGTGGGTCGCCAGATATTGATGTTTTTCGAGGAAAAGTCGAGAGTAAGGCCGATAATACAATGGGGGTGTTCCTGTCTATGGCTGGTTACTCTTCTGTAGCGGTGTCCGAGGCATCGGGAAAGAAAACTACATTGCTACTACTTGACGCCTCTCATGTTTATCTGGTGTTGGGTGGGGTTATGCAACTAGTTGATGTTATACGCCGGGTCCGTCGTCACGCCTCTCAGACCGGCGAAGCCTTCCTGCCCGTTTCATCTTTTAGTGGTTGACGGGATGTAGCGCGTCAGCTGCCCGTAGGCGATGAGTTCGAAACTGGTGATACTTACGTAGCGTCAACTCCCCACTGCGGGATAGTTCGCTTCCAGCCAGCGCCACAAGGCGATGCAAGTGCTGACAAAGCCCAATAGCAATGGGGCAATGTAATCAGTGAACCAGGGAGTGACGAAGGCGCCTTTTGTTACTGCATAGGCCTTCGCCGTCCAAGTTAAGGCCTTACCGGGCTGATAGTTCGTGCTAGTAAACAACGGAAACGGAATCCATTCCTTGCCTTCAGTGTAACTGTAGCCAACAGATATATACATCTGAGTCCGATATGCCCGACTAATCTGATGAAGGTCCGGGGCTTCATCACCGTTTTGATACTGAGCTTGGGCTAAAGACTGCCTGCCTGTAGCTTCACCCTTGTACCAACCTATCATCGTCTTATCTGGCTGAGGGGTTATCGCTGCAAGTTTTTCCTCTGCCAGTTGCTTCAGTTCGCGACGCTTCCACCTGACCGAAAGCCACACCAATGATTGGTCATAAAGATCGTGCATCGGCCCGTCAAAGTAGAGGGCATTTCGAGGTAGGCGCTGGTAGAAGCGGAACCAGAAGTAGGCGTTGACTAGTGCGACCACCAGCCAGATGCTTTCTTTGCGATGGGCGAAGGCAAGGGTGACGCCCATCAGGTTGAACTGGGTTAGCTCGGCCTTGAAGTACCATGGCCGACCACCAGGCACGAGTACGTGAACAGGAAGCCTCGGGCCTTCTTGAAATCACCTTCATCATCCATCGGCAACCCTCTATTCTAGTGAAGGCGATATGATAGCACGACGGCCTTCTATCTCATCTGAAGTAACCACTGGCCAACTATCCACGCAGACCATCGCCCACAGCCGAATATCGGCTATGAATCAGGGCGGGAATATCAGCTGGAATGAACCAAATCTGGTTCATCAGTGCATCGGTGCTTAATGCTACATGCCCGCCCACAGCGAGCTGCACAGTACAATTGCCGAATATCCACGACGGCACAAAGCCGCCCGAAGGCGGCTACGTGCGAAGGCGTTCAATCGCTGAAGTGATGGCATCAGCGTTGGCATCGAGGGCCTGTAGGCAGTTCATGATGTTTTCGTTGGCATTTACAGACCCACGCTGCCTGATCCATGTACTTACTTCCTCGATGGCTGCCCTCAAGGCCGTCTGGTTCATATGCAGCAGCTCTAGGGCGTCGGCTGTAGCTGAGAAATCAGCCGTGGCTTTATCATCCATGTGGCGTTCTCGTTATAGGGCAGATACCGCAGCGTAGGGCCTTACAGCGCCTTGTTCCAGTGCCGCTTGACGGTGGCGATACCGATGTCGAGTTCGGCTGCCACTTCCGCCTGTGTCATATTCTTGGCCTTGGCCTTCTGCACAGCCTTGGTGGTATCAACGGCTTCAGGGCGCCCCAGCTTCTTGCCTTCTGCTTTGGCACGCTTCAGGCCGGACTGTGTACGCTCGATCAGCAAATCCCGCTCAAACTCTGCGACAGCACCAAGCACCTGCATCGTCATCTTCCCTGCTGCACTGGTCAGGTCTACGCCGCCAAGGGCAAGGCAGTGAACGCGGATACCAGTTGATGCCAGTTGCTCTACTGTCTGCCGTACATCCATGGCGTTACGGCCAAGGCGATCCAGCTTGGTAACGATCAGTACATCACCTGATTCCATCCGCTCAAGCAGCTTCTGGAAGCCGGGACGTTCACTGGCAGGGACGCTACCGGATATCGTCTCTTCTATGACCCGGCTAGCCTGTACATCGAAGCCAGCGTTCTTAACGTCCTGTACCTGGTTCTCGGTGAACTGATTGGAAGTGCTGACACGGCAGTAAAGGAAGGTACGAGACATCGGCATCACCAAAGGGATCATTTAACGTGGGATCATTGTATCGGTATCACAATGGCCAGTAAAGCCTATTTTGTTGATACCTAAACGAGCCGGATTTGAAGGCATCGTTTAACGGTCGTTTTCTGATACCAGCTGAACCCACTGAAGCCTACTTTCGAGCCAGTTACCAAGACCCCGCCGGGCGTAGCGGCAAAGGGCGGAATCTCTACCATCACCAACAGGGGATGGCGCTATTTCCATACAAATCATGTGGAATACGCGGGAAAGTGGCTGCTCGCTTGACCCCGTATAGTGCAAGTCCCCGGAAACACTGGGCTGTAGCCGTGTAGCGGCATCCAGCAGGCCCGAAATGACGGTCAACTGGATTAGTTATGGCGTTAGTTTTCCATTAGTTATCTGGCGGCTGCTCGATCTGCTCTGTAAGCCCGAAACTCTTCCATGGTTAGCTCTGGTAGACCGTACCTTCGCTGGAAAAAATTATGAAACCTCAGGTCGTAGTCTTCCGGGGTGATCTTGTATTCCACCCGCATTGCATCAAGGTCCAGATCGGCAGGCCAGTACTTCAGCCGCTTCTGCTCAAACCACCTGTGTATGCACCCATTGGTGCCGGACATATCCACTCGCTCTACAGAGCAGTTGACCATCCCCTGTGACACCAGAGCTTTCAATGTACGGGTCAGGTTGGCTAGATCGAAGTCACCGTAGCCCAGGCCGTCTCTCAGCACAGCCTGAAGGCGTGCAGCGTTATACGGCGGGTACAGGTTATCGGTGGGGTCAATGTGGGCGAGTGCTTCGAGCACCCGCGCCTTGTTCTGGGTCATTCTCATGGAGTTGTTTTCGTTGTTACTGACAAGTAGCGTGGATCATCATCGGTTCAGCCCACTCCTACGCCGCAACAGCTACTGGCTCTGCTGCGACTGGCGGGAACTCAAGGTGTGCCGGGTAGCCTTTAAAGCCCCATTGGTCGTAGTAGCGGTCTCGATACATCCGCTTGAATCGGGGTTGTGCCAAGTAGTCTCGACGGCCCTTTTCGATGGCTGCATGTAGGCAATCAAGTAAGCCGGTACGGGCAGCTTCAACCTGCTCAGCGGTACACAGGGATAGTGCAAGCAATGGCTGCCATACCTGCTCGGCATCGGCGTTCAGAGCAGCGATGTAATCACGCCATGTACCCATCTTCTTAAAACGTTGTTCATCAGGCACAAGCACTGTAGGCACCAGTGTGGCCACATCAAGCCGCTTCAGCAGGCGAGCACGTAGCAAACCCTTGGGAATGTCTGCACCCGATAGTGCGTGGTAGCAGTGGTCGGTGATGCTCTCGATCAGCAAACTGTGGTCATCGTCTATAAGCTGCTGGTTGGGCGTGCCCCACGGCTGCTGCCAGTTCATATAGGTCAGCGGCTGCCATTCGATACCCCGTTGTGGCAAGAAGCTTTTGTGGTTGCCATCTACCGGGCACTCGCCCTGTGCGATGTAAATGCCAAGTACCCGTACCAGACCAAGCATAAAGGTGCAGTTGTCTCGGTGGCGCTGTGATGGCGATACCGCTGCCATCCGCTCTAGCTCATCTGCATATACGCAAAGAGCAGCACGGGTGTGCAGTTCGGGCTTAAACCTGGCGACTGAATCTTTGCCACGCTGGTAGGCGTCCATAAGCTCTAGCTGCTCAAGCGGCAGCTGTTCAAGCTGGCCAAGCGTATAGCGGTCATCTAGTTCCCGCACTGCTGTACCTTTCTGCTGCCGGTTGTAGATTTGCCGGGCTAAGGTGTGCAGCGTATCCAGCTTCAAAGCACTGGATTGGGCCAGATATTCAACGAACTCTTCACCCAGCAAGGCACGTACCTTCTTTGCTACCTGCTTGGTGGTATCGCCTACGTCTACTTGCCACTTCTTTAGCAGCTTGTGAGCTGGAATGCTCAGCCCAGCATCGGTAGATATCAACTTATTACCGGCTTGCTGATTGGGCCGCCATTGGCCGATGAACAGGTTAAGCGGGTGTAACACACCTACTGACCCATCTACGCCTATACGGGCTTGGATGTGGCAACGGTGGTACACAGACTTCCGCTCATCAGGGTTGAAGCCATAGCACTTGTAGTACCGGTTGTGGAACTGCTCTAGCTCGAATAGCGAAGCGGTGGTGTGGGTCATCATGATGCAGACGGTGTTCGCCTTGATACATTCTCTGACTACCCACTGCCCGAAGCTGCTCTTACAGAACCGGGTGAACTGATCTTCTATGCGGGACTGCCGCTTTGCGGCCTTGTCGGGCTGTCTTGACTTGGCCTTTCTACAACTATCTTTGCAGAAGCGCTTTGTCCTGTCCGCCTGTTCCCGGCGTCCTGTGTAAGGGGTCTTGCAGGTGTAGCAGATGTAACTGTAGTTACGAGTGCTGCTCTTCTTGCTGTTGCTCGTTGACATTCGTTCCGCTCTCTAGGGAATCAAGCCGCATGGCAGCTTCTTCAATCAATTGTTCTACCACTCGGGTAGGGTTAATGGCGCCTGTGTGTTCCATTAAGCGAAGCAACTTCGCTTGGTGTTCAGGCCGGTATACTGAGATTCGCATATGGGTTCCTGCTGAAATTGTTTATGGGGATTGGGCTGAAGCCCTAGTGCCATGCGGGCTTGAACAATTAAGGCGGACAAGTTCTATACTACCTGCGGCCTTCACCGATGTTGCCGGGCGAGTCGGAAGGGGCGACTACTTCGCCCGATCCGTGTCTTCATTTGGCACAGAGTTAATGAAGCACTTGACCATCCAGCTTACGAACTTGCGAACGGGCAGCTTGTGCTTGCGTGCCTGGGCACAAAGAACTTCAAACTCGGCAGGGGTAAACGTTAGCCGCATCCCTTCACCATGTACGTATTCGTCGTTCATGCTGCTTTCTCTTCTGCTGTGGCTTCTGCCGGTGCGGCGTAGGCTTTAAGCAGGTCAGCCAAGGCCGCTGCTTCTTGAACCTGCTTCAGTGCTTCCGCTGCTTTTGCTGCTTCTTCTGCTACCGCTGCTTCTTTTGCACGCTTCACTTGATCTACGCTGAACTTCACCTGGCGTTCAGTTTCAGCGATATTCAATTCAAGGCGAGATTGGTCATATTCTTTGCGAGCAGACTTCGCCACTTCAACAAGTTCGGCTTTAATTATCTTCTCTGGCTTACGCAGTACAGCAAATACATCCAGCGGTGGGTTGAATGCCAGCTTCACCAATGTATACCCCTTCGCCATTTCTTCAAAAAGTTCCATGGCGGCAGGCTCTAACGGTTTGCTGCGATGCCAGTGGATATGGGCCGCTTTATCTTTGTAGTAAAGAGTCTCGCTGCCTCGGTTATAGCTATCTTGCTTGGCTGCAATTAACTTCTGCAAGTCATCATCAGAGTGCGGGTGAATTTCAACAACATTAACGCCGTATTCGTATTTCGTGGTCATAGTTACTTCCTTGGTTTGCTCACCGGTTTGAGTCCGGCTTTAAATGTACGTGCTTTATCTTGCGTGTCTTTGTTGGTGGCCGCTGTAACGCTCTGGGAAGGCTTCTGAGCGGCCTTGGGGGCTGCTTCTATATGCTGGGCTGTCTTGACTGCTTTCGCTTCTCTAACGCGGCTCCTGTGGGCTTCTAGGTGGGCTAGAGTAACTACTGTGCCGGCGGGCAGGATATGGTCAACCAATGCTGACAGGTAAGTAAGCTCTTCCCTTGTCGCTTCGACATAATCCACCGCGATTGACTGGGTGGTTGGCAGCTCTAGGAAATAGCTCAAAATTGCTCCGCTTCCCTTGAGCACTTCTAGGTATATGTTGTTGCTTGGCATTAAGCTGCTTCCTTTACGTGTTCTTCTTGCTCTTGAGTCATGTAGAGCTGCTCAAGTTCTGCTTGTGTTTCTTTGTTCTTGCTGCGCCAGTTGCGAGACTGGCAAGCTGATCCGCAAAAGCGGGTTAGTGGACTTCTTGAATAGTGTGTTCTTCCACAAACTTCGCATGTGCTACGACGTAGCGGTCTTTGCATATATTGTTACCTGCATGAGTTAGAGTTTTTCAGTGGGCGAAATAAGCCCGTCACTCGATACAGAGCTTCGGGCTAATTAAGTCTTGAGCTGTAGTGTTGTGTGCTTGCGTGAACAAGCATTGTGCCGCCCCTTGCGGGCAAGCCTATAAATAAGTGGCCAGCTTCGCTGCACCCACTGGCCGTGGGTATAACCATGATATCAAGGTGGAATTACTGATCTTGATAAGCCGGTGCAACTGGTAATCGCATTTTCAAATCTTCAGTCATATACCCGGACTGAAAACGGGGTAACACACGAGCTGGACCATTCCGAGTCAGTCGAGTATTGGCATTTATAGATGGTCAAGCGGGGGTACTTCTAGGAAAGTTGGATGCAACACCAAACTTGTGACGCAATTATACCATATATCTGTATTTGTCAATAGCTCAGGCATGCGTTTGTAAGATTTATTTTTGCCACTTTACGGGGTAAGCCTTGCCCCGCTGTGAGCGGGGCAAGTTTTTCAAGCCTCGATAATAGGCAAGGTCGGGAGTTTTGAGATGGCCGTGAGCTTTTGAACAGCGCTGGCGCCTTGGCTATATATGTCGAAGGTTACTAGGCGTGTCTCGTGACCCACCAGTTCCGCGATTAGTGGGGCGGCTACTTCGGCACGCCAAAGCTGGGTAATGGCGGTCATTCGTATGCTATGGAAGACATGGCGGGAGCCGAACCCCTGCGATTTCTTGAGCCTGCCGAACGCTTTGCTATGCAGGTCTGACCGATTGCCGTACTGGTTCTTTGAATTGGATGGTACGAGATAACCATCTTTTGAGTCCGCCATAAGACGCTGCACCACGCTAGTCAGGGCGGGGTGTACCGGTACGACACGAATCCCCGCTACAGTCTTACTATCTACAATGTCAAAACTCTGCACGCCGTCATCTGTTATAACGTGCTCGGTGCGAAGCTGGCAAAGTTCTTCGATTCGTGCGCCAGTGTATGTGCCCAACAGGATCAGATCAGCGAGTGCATTATTCCCCTCGGTGACAGCGGCAGAGTACAACTGAGCCAGTTCGCTGAGCGAGAAGTCCACCCGCTGGGTATCGGCCCTCGCCCTGCCCCTGAGCTGCGGAAGCTCATGGTGTTCAAACGGGTTAACGGCACCCTTGTAGTCTTCTCTCCACTGGGCATCGTACTTCATAGCCCACTTCCAGAAAGTGGCACCGGCAGTGATGTATTGTGCTTTCGTCTTGGACTCGACACCCAGCGAATCGAGCCACTTGGCCACCGTGTCGAAGTCCAACGGTTTGCCTGTCTCTGCGAGGAATGCTGATAACTTCTTGAGCTTAGATTCTTGCTGATCAACGTTTCTCAGGGCAACACTCTGTTCTCGGATCTCACGAAATGCCGCTAGTCGGGCCTTCGTGATCGGTGATTTGGGTTTATAGCTGCTTGGCTCAAATGCTATTGCCTTGGCTTCTGCTGCTTCAACGTCGTTCAGGTCGTAGTGCGAGGCGGTCATCATCACCATTAGCTCGCGATTAAATTCAGCGGTATGTTGAACACGCTCTAACGGACTATCTGGCATCTCTAATCGCTTATTGTCGATAAAAGCAATGACGCCGGGAACACCTTTGGCTTCCAGTGCTGCTGCTAGTTCGTACAGCTCATCTAGGACCTTTTGCTTCCCTGCTTCACGTTCTACCGAGGCGATATCCTTGGTGTTGCGCGTGCCCTTTGCAACTTCCATAAAGCGTCCACTGGTTTCTTTGTCGACCTCGTGACCCCATGCTGCTAGCTGAGGCTTCCAGCCTTCCTTGTATTGATGCATCTGCACCTTGGCTTCAGCGAGCTGTGCCCTGGCTGCTGCAATGTCAGCCTTCCACTTGGCGAGATAGGGTAGGCGAAGATTGATGGCCTCGGAACGGTGGCCGGTGCCTAGTGACTTGCTCAGGATTCTTCTACCGCCGAACGACTTGCGGACATCGGCGGGAATTTCCAGCCGCACGTGCCATGTGCCGCCTTGAAGCTGTAGGTTGTCTGCCATCGGGTGCTAGCTCAGGAATATGCTGTTGTACGTAGGGATTGTACGTAAAACGTGTCTGAAAGCCAATGATTACGGTGTTTATTGGGGCTGAAGGTCGTTTGTGTCGAGTCCCTATCTCTCCGCCATACAAGATCAAGCCCCTGGAAGCGAAAGCTTTCGGGGGCTTTTTCGTTGCGCCTTACTTTTTCATCATCCCCAACTCAGCATCATCCAACAGCGCCTTGGCCATCGCGCTCAGGTAATGCGAGGCCCAGATCAGTTTCTGGTCGCCGTCCATCAGGCCGGTGATGATCAGGTCGCGCACGTAACCCATCAGTTCGGACGCCTGTTCGCGGGCGTCCTGGCAGGGGATGCCGGGTTCGATGCGGAACAGCGGGTGGGTGTTGTTTTCGCCTTGGTAGAAGCAGGTCTTGCCGACTGTGGTGGGTTCTGTTGTGTTGTCGGTGGGCATTGTTTTGTTTCCCTGGATTCTGGGTTGCCTGGGCTGGCCTCTTCGCGGGCACGCCCGCTCCCACAGGTACTGTGCAGTGCGTGACGGCTGTGGTGACCTGTGGGAGCGGGCGTGCCCGCGAAGAGGCCTGACCTGCTAATGCAAGGTGTGAGGCTCTGTGGGTAAATGCGGCCGCATCTGCAACTGCATCAACGCCGACTCGACCAGCCCCTGTACCGCTTCCATTTCATGGATCACGGCCTGCATCACGATCGAGCTGTGGGCGGTGGGTTTGAGTTGCACGGATTGGCGGGCCACGGACAGGGCGCAGAGTACGTATTCTGAGGACTGGACCAGGGTGTCTTGCAGGATCTGGGTGGAATGGGGGGAGTAGGGTGGATCGGGGACTGTCTTGCGCATGTAAGCTCCTTGGGTAGTGGAGCCGCCTGGCAACGCTGTCAAACGAATGGAGGCAGCTATACATGGGTTGACAGACCGGTACCCAAGGACCCGGCGCACACGAATGTGCCCCATGCACAGCTGCCATCAAGCGCTGCAACGGAAACTTGAGTAGTCGGCCTGTCAAAGCCGGTCGCTGATTTCACAACGACGAGCCGAGACTAGAGCGCGACCGAATCCGTCGCAACCGTTTGAGCGGGTTGGCAGTATGTTTGGGAAACGCCCTACAAGGAAGGGGATAATTCTGAGTAGAAGTTGTAGGACGGATTTCTACTAATCAATCAGACAGGCTTCCTGCAACATTTTGTCTTGAACTGACAATGGCACCTTGGGCTACAATGCGGCGCTCTGATACGCCTCTCACGCCCAGGCCACACGCCGTAATGATTACGCGCGCTGGGCGATGAACTCTTCCTGACATGGATTCGTTGGATGCTTTGCGCCGTACTGGTCTCCCCCTGCGCCCCTCGCTGGACGGCTGAATTGTCGTCTGCGGCCAGTGCTGCACAATTTCTGAAAACCCCGCACAAACTCGAATGCTGCCGCCAACCATTGGCTGCGGTACGCGGCTGTGCGCCCCACCGAAAATGGAGTGCTCCACTTGCGTAAGAAATTCGTCGCGTCCCTTCTGGCGGTCGCCATCGCCTCTACCACGGCCTGTGCACAGCTCGGGATCAGCAAAGAGCAAGCGGGCACCGTGATCGGTGGCCTGGCCGGTGTGGCCATCGGCTCGACCATGGGCAGTGGCAACGGCAAGATCGCCGCCGCGCTGATCGCAGGTGGCATTGGCGCCTACGTGGGCAACCGCATCGGCCACATGCTCGATGAAAAGGACCAGCAAGCCCTGGCGCTGCGTACGCAGGAAGTGCTGAGCCAGCAGCAAACTACTGCCAGTGCCCAGCCAGTGACCTGGAAGTCCGACCATTCCGGCGCCACCGCGCAGATCGTGCCGGGCAAGGAATACACCAAGACCAAGCAGGTCGAGGTCAAGCGCGCGCCGAAGATCCAGGCGGTGCCGTCGATGAAGCTGATCAACGAGCCGTATGTGACCATCAGCGACAACCTCAACGTGCGCGCCGCGCCTAACCAGGCTGGCGAGAAAGTCGGCAGCCTGAAGAACCACACCGAATTCACCGCCGTGGGCTCCACCGGTGACTGGATTCTGGTCGGCCGCAAGGGTGTGACCGTGGGCTATGTGCACAAGAACTACGTCGAGCCCAAGGCGCAAGCGGTTGCCAAGCGTGTAACGCCAGCCGTCAACCTGGACGAGCTGGACGTTGCCGCCAGCAAGGAAACCCAAGGCTTCGACCTGGACTCGGTGCAGTCGCTGCCGACCCAGACAGTTGCCGCCGAAGCGGCCTGCCGCCCGGTCACCGTCAGCCTGAAATCGCAAAGCGGCCAGACCGAACAAGAGCAGAACACCTTCTGCAAACAAGCCAACGGCACCTGGGAACTGATCTGAGGAACTCCATGAAAAAGCACGCGCTCGCGCTGGCTGTGATCGGCGCTTGTGGTCTGGTACCGCAGGCGTTCGCCCACGAGCTGGCCTTTTCCAAGAAAGACAACATCAAGGTCGAAGTGCCCGGGGATGCCACCACCTGGTGCAAACCCCAGGTCGACCTGACCATCACCCGCCCGGCCTGGGATAACCAGGAACTGCTGTCAGGCCTGCTGACCAAGCTGCCGTTCGTGTTCGCCAAGGACTGCTCGACTGCCAAGGTGAGCTGGAAGGCGGTCGATGCCAAGGGCAACCTGTACGCCAGCGGCTCGGGCAATGCCAGCAACCTGGGGCTGGTAACTCTGGCTGCTGCGCCTGCCACTGCCGCCCCGGCGCCGGCTGCAGCAGTTGCCCCCGCTCCGGCACCTGCACAGCCAGAAGCACCGGCTGCTGCTGCACCGACACCGGCACCTGCTCCGGCCCCAGCCCCAGCCCCTGCTGCTGCAGCGGCGCCGGCAGTGGTCGAAGCCGCACCTGCGCAGGCAAAA
This sequence comes from Pseudomonas sp. FW305-E2, assembly GCF_058782925.1. Taxonomy (NCBI): domain Bacteria; kingdom Pseudomonadati; phylum Pseudomonadota; class Gammaproteobacteria; order Pseudomonadales; family Pseudomonadaceae; genus Pseudomonas; species Pseudomonas sp. FW305-E2. The sequence goes on from NZ_JBYSYE010000009.1 coordinate 100,419, forward strand.
CCCGCTCCGGCCCCCGCGCCCGCGCCAGCCGTAGCCGCAGAGCCAGCTCCAACCCCCGAAGCCCCTGCAGCAGCCCCTGTTGTGCCGCCCGCTCCGGCACCTGCCACAGCAGTCGCCGCAGCCCCCACTTCGGACTTCGGTCGCTCGGTGGTCCTGGAAAACCGCAACCTGATGCAGGTAACGGACGGCACCGGCTGCAAATGGGTGCTCAGTACCTCGATCATCGGCGATGGCGATACCCTGTCGTTCGGCACCACCCCGGCCATGCCGTGCCCAGCGTCCGGCTTTGGTGAAGGCAGCTTCGACAAAATCAGCTGGAAGGCTGTGGGTACCTACCGGGGTGATAACTGGACCCGCGTTTATGCTCACCCGAGTGGTTTGATCTTCAACAAGCACCTTGAGCCTGCGGTAAAGGACAAGGCCGTTTCTTATCTCACGCCGCAAGCTGACCAGGCCGCGTTCCTGGTCGGCGAGATCCCAGGCCGGCAGATGAAGGTGTACCTGACGTTCACCCGCTCCAGCTACGGCGTGCTCCGCCCGTTCGGCAGCGACCCTTACTACGTCGCGGTCACCCCGGACGAGTCGTTTGCCCTGGACGCGACCAAGTACAAGGAAGCTGCGCTGGAAATCTTCGACCTGATCAAGACCACCTCGCCGACCACCACCGATGTGGCCAACCTGTTCATCGTCAAAGACCTGTCGGCGATCTCGAACAACATCTGGGGCAACGACGCGCAGAAAATCACCCGCAACCGCATCGGCATCAACCGCCAAGGCCTGTTCTTCGATGTGCGCGACGGAGCCAACTGGGCGGTACAGCGCGAGCAGCAGCGTGTGCGTGAGCAGCGTCAGCGCCAACAGGAACTGGCCCGCGTGCACACCCGTGTGCTGGAACGTTACCAGCAGTTGCAGGACGGCATGAGCGACTTCAAGGGGCGCGAAACCGAGGCGTTGGCGCAGATGGCCGGTATCAAGGTGCGCTTCGCTTCGCCACTGGAGCAGCAAAACCCTGCGACCTCGGCCAGCGTAGTGCCGATGATGGTGCACGTTACCGGCAAGAAAGGTGACTTCTACAGCATCGACTTCCCGAGCAACGGCCGCCTGGTTGCGGACGAGGAATACAGCGAAGGCTGGTACGTGACCCAGGTGGCCAACGCCACGCCGTACTACCCGCTGGACGACGGCCGCGCCGTGCCTACCTACCGTGCCTACAGCGCCGGTGAGCCGGAGGCCTGCAAACAGGACCACTGTGCCGACCGCGTGTCGTTCGGCGCCGTGCTGGCCAAGGAATTCCCCAACGCCGGTATCGATTTCAGCTGGACCCCCGAGGTCTCCCAACAGTACGTGAACGACTGGAACAACGCTTCCGCCATGGTCCAGTGAGGCAAACACCATGATCAAACAGATGAACAAGAAGCAGCTGCTGATTGGCGGTGTGGCCGCAGCGGTGCTGGTGCTCGGTGGTGGCTATGCGATGGTCGCCAGCTCGGGCAAGAAGGCTGCGCTGGCCTACTACGACGACTTCAAGGAGCGCTATTTCCTTGAGGATGTGCTGTCTGAGGGGGACATTTCCTACTCGGCGTTTTCCGGCAACCTGACGGTAGCCGACCCGGAGATCCGCGTGGCGGCGGCGCAGACCAATGGCGCCCAGCAGTTCATGCGCGGCCTGTCGGGCTTGATGGAGTCCGTACAGGGTGGTTCGGCTGAAGAAGGCCTGGCGGGCTGGGCCAAGTACCAGCTCAATGTCAGCCGCAATGTGGCCGGGGTGTACCTGAAGGCTGATGCGCTGAAGCTGGCCCATGACGGAGACAGCAAGGATGGCAGCATTCATATCCAGTTGCTGGGCATGCAGATGGGCAACCCTTACGTTGCCAGCAAGGGGGCCGAAGTCGTGCTGGTGGCGGATGTCAGCGACGAAGTCCAGCCACGTGCCGAGCTGGCCGCCAATGGTCGGGCCGTCCCGTCGAACTTCACCTGGGGCGCCAACATGGCGGTGCGCCAGCCAGTAACCGGCGCGTTTCTGGTCAGCAGTACCGGTGACTTTGGTACCACGGTCGACCTGGACTTCACCATCAAGCGCTCCAGCGATGGCGAAGGCTCGATGGCGTTCGTGGTCACCCACCGCAACGACGGCTCCAAGGTGGGGGAGATCGTGCGCAAGGCCGACTTCCAGTCGCTGCCGGAACTGGACGATGTCGAAACCCAGCTCAAGAGTGCCCTGAGCGCGATGCTGATTGGCGCGTACAGCCCGTACACCGGCCAGGCGGTGTTGGCTGAAGCGGTGAGCGGCTTTGCCCGCAAGGCCAAGGTCGAGAACTACTCGGTGAGCTACAGTGGCTTCAAATCGCTGAAAGAGGCTTTCAGCGATTACCAGCAGCAAGTCCCCAAGGCGAAGTTCGCAGCCTTCTGCCAGGAGGTTGGGCTGTCGTCGTGGAGCAGTGACTTTGGCGCCAAGGCCAAGAACCACAGCGACTCGGAGTGCGCCATCGGGCAGAAGCTGGTCGAAGACGGCAGTTTCGAAGAGCAGTACACCTTCAAGGAAGGCAAGAGCCTGTTTGCGGCGTTGTTCGTGAGCAAGGCGTATCAGCTGGAAACCAATTGACTGGGTAATGGCTGAGTGAACAAGCCCCCGGGAACCCTGAGTTGCCGGGGGCTTTTTTTGCTGTCAGGTGTGCCCGGACACTGTCGGGCTTGGGATCAGCGCATCGCCGCCAGTTTGATGCCGAATCCCACCAGGCAAGCCCCCGCCAGCCGCTCGAACATATTGGCAATTCGCGGGTTGGCGCGCATGCGCTCGGCCAGTTGATGGGTCAGCACCACGGCAATCAGCCCATACAGGAAGGTCACCACCGCCACGGTCGCCGCCATGAAACCGAACGTCACCAGCCCTTGGTGCTTCACCGGGTCGACGAACAGCGGGAAAAACGCCATGTAGAACATGATCGCCTTGGGGTTCAGCAGGGTGATCATCATGGTCTGGCGCAGGTACTGGCCGTTGTCCATGCGGCAGGTGTGTGCTGCACCACCGGGTTTGCTCAGCAGCATGCGCAGGCCCAGGTAGGCCAGGTATGCAGCCCCCGCCCACTGCACCATATGAAAGGCGGCAGGGTAGGTGGCCAGCAGGGTGGCGACGCCGGCTACCGCCAGCCACAGCAGCACCTGGTCACCCACGATAACGCCACAGGTCGCGGCCAGGCCTGCCTTGATACCGCCCTTGCCGGTGGCGGTGATCAGGGCGAAATTGCCCGGGCCGGGGATGGCCAGAAGAATAAGGAAGGCGATGACGAATGCGCCGTAGTCGGTGACGCCAAGCATGGTGAGTTCCTGTTGGGCATTGCGAAGGCAGTGCGCTGAACTATCGTCGCCAACGGCGCGCTTTTCAACCTGTTGTTGCACAGTTGCAAAGAACCTGTGCCAAGTGCGGCTTGGATCCAATGCCTGGAGTCTGTATGATTCCGCGGCCATCAGACGATGGTCGAAGATGATTCATTTAAAGGACTGAGTAATGAAAAAGCTGTTCAAGGCCACCGTTGCCGTTGCTGTCGTTTCGGGTGTTGCCCTGCTGTCGGGTTGCACTGGCCAAGTTTACAACCAACCGAAAAACTGCACCTACGACTACCTGTTCCACCCTTCGGTTTCCATCTCCAAGATCATCGGTGGCTGCGGCCCAATCGATAAACTGCCTCAGCAGCAGTAATCTTGGCGGTACCCTGATCGCGACGCTTGCGGCGTGATCCAAGGCCCCCGGTCATGCACATGGCCGGGGGTTTTTGTTTTTGACGTGACAAACTGCCGCTGGGGCAACCGGTCGCCTTGACGCTCCGGCCTGCAATTTGTTTGTGCTGGCATTTCAGATACAATCGGAAAAACGATTCAGCCTTGTCGGTCAATTCGACCAAAGGCCGAGCCGTTTTCTGGTTCTCTGGCTGCTGAACAATGATCAACAAAAAGCCTGCGCTGAAGAACACGCTTTACCGGGGCCAGCCACAGGCCCTCCCTCTGTTCTCCTGACTGGAATTGATCAATGTTCAAGAAAGCTGGCAAGACCTTGCTGGGTCTGGCGGTCGCTGCAAGCGTCATGCAAGCGCACGCTGCAGAAACCAAGAAAGTAGATGTGCTGCTGGTCGGCGGCGGCATCATGAGCTCCACCTTGGCCGTGTGGCTGCACGAGCTGGAGCCAAGCTGGTCGATGGAAATGGTCGAGCGCCTGGATGGCGTGGCCGAAGAAAGCTCCAACGGCTGGAACAACGCCGGTACCGGCCACTCCGCGCTGGCCGAGCTGAACTACACCCCGGAAGACAAGGACGGCAACGTCAACATCTCCAAGGCCATCGAAATCAACGAAGCCTTCCAGATTTCCCGCCAGTTCTGGTCGTGGCAGGTACGCCAGGGCGTGCTGAAGAACCCGCACTCGTTCATCAACACCACCCCGCACATGAGCTTCGTGTGGGGCGATGACAACATCAAGTTCCTCAAGAAACGCTACGACGCACTGCAGGCCAGCCCGCTGTTCCGTCCGATGCAGTACTCCGAGGACCACGCGCAGATCGCCAAGTGGGTCCCGCTGATGATGGAGGGCCGCGACCCGAACCAGAAGCTGGCCGTGACCTGGACGCCAATCGGCACCGACGTGAACTTTGGCGAGATCACCCGCCAGTTCGTTGGCCACCTGCAGACCCAGAAAGGCTTCGACCTGAAGCTGTCCAGCGAAGTGCAGGACATCACCCGCAACAAGGACGGCTCCTGGCACGTCGAGTACAAGAACCTGAAGGACGGTACCGAGTCGGCCACCGACGCCAAGTTCCTGTTCATCGGTGCCGGCGGCGGCGCGCTGAAGCTGCTGCAGAAGTCGGGCATCCCGGAAGCCAAGGAATACGCAGGCTTCCCGGTGGGTGGCTCGTTCCTGGTGACCGAGAACCCGACCGTTGCCATGCAGCACATGGCCAAGGCCTATGGCATTGCCTCGACCGGTGCGCCACCCATGTCGGTCCCGCACCTGGACACCCGTGTGCTGGACGGCAAGCGCGTCATCCTGTTTGGCCCGTTCGCTACCTTCTCGACCAAGTTCCTGAAGAACGGTTCTTACCTGGACCTGCTGAGCAGCACCACCACCCACAACGTGTGGCCGATGACCAAGGTGGGTATCGACCAGTATCCGCTGGTCGAGTACCTCGCTGGCCAGCTGATGCTGTCTGACGATGACCGCTTCGAAGCCCTGCGCACCTACTTCCCGAATGCCAAGAAGGAAGACTGGCGCCTGTGGCAGGCCGGCCAGCGTGTGCAGATCATCAAGCGTGATGCCGACAAGGGCGGCGTGCTGAAGCTGGGTACCGAAGTGGTGGCTTCCGAAGACCGCACCATCGCGGGTCTGCTGGGTGCCTCGCCAGGTGCTTCGACCGCTGCGCCGATCATGCTGAACGTGCTGGAAACCGTGTTCAAGGACAAGGTCGCTACCCCGGAGTGGCAGGCCAAGATCAAGGAAATCGTACCGAGCTACGGCACCAAGCTGAACGACTCGGCAGCGGCCACCCAGAAAGAGTGGAACTACACCGCTGAAGTGCTGCAACTGGGTAAACCGCCGGTGATCGACGCCAGCGTTGAATTCGGTGGCGCGGCAAGCAAGCCGGTTGAGAGCAAGCCTGAGAACGACATGGCGCTGTAACCGGCCATTGTTGTGAAAGAAAGCCACGGGGGAGACCTCGTGGCTTTTTTGTTGCCAAGCACAGCGCAACCCTCAGGCTTATCGCCATCCCTGGTAGGAGCGGGTTCACCCGCGAAGAGGCCTGCACAGGTATCACTGCTGGCGCAGGATGCACTCCAGCAGCCCGGGAAACCGCTCGCCCAGCATCTCGCTACGCAGCGAATTCATATGGGTAGTCCCCACATTGCGGGTTTGCACCAGCCCTGCATCACGCAACACACGGAAGTGGTGGGACATGCTCGACTTCGGCCGACCTCCATCCAGCTCGCCACAGCTGGCCTCGGCCACGCCGGCCAGGTGGCGGACGATTTCCAGGCGCACGGGGTCGCTGAGCGCATAGAGCAGGCGTTCAAGAATGAGGTCGTCGGGGTTGGGATGTTTATAGGCTCGCATGGTTGACATGATAACGGGGGTTTCATTAATTGCCATAGTTCGATTATGATCGAACAACAGTATTCAATTGAACCCGGAGTTTCCCATGTCCGCACTGTTCGAACCCTACACCCTCAAAGACGTCACCCTGCGTAACCGTATCGCCATTCCGCCGATGTGCCAGTACATGGCCGAAGACGGCATGATCAACGACTGGCACCACGTACACCTGGCCGGCCTGGCCCGTGGTGGTGCCGGTTTGCTGGTGGTCGAGGCCACTGCTGTGGCGCCGGAAGGGCGTATCACCCCCGGTTGCGCCGGTATCTGGAGCGATGCCCACGCTCAGGCGTTCGTACCGGTGGTGCAGGCCATCAAGGCTGCCGGCTCCGTGCCGGGTATCCAGATCGCCCACGCCGGGCGCAAGGCCAGCGCCAACCGCCCGTGGGAGGGTGATGACCACATTGCCGCCGACGACGCGCGCGGCTGGGAGACCATTGCCCCGTCTGCCATTGCCTTTGGCGCGCACCTGCCGAAAGTGCCACGCGAAATGACGCTGGACGATATCGCCCGGGTCAAGCAGGACTTCGTCGATGCCGCCCGCCGTGCGCGTGATGCCGGCTTCGAGTGGATAGAACTGCACTTTGCCCATGGCTACCTGGGCCAGAGCTTCTTCTCCGAGCACTCCAACAAGCGCACCGATGCCTACGGTGGCAGCTTCGAAAATCGCAGCCGCTTCCTGCTGGAAACACTGGCTGCCGTGCGCGAAGTGTGGCCGGAGAACCTGCCGCTGACCGCGCGCTTTGGTGTGCTGGAATACGATGGCCGCGATGAGCAGACCCTGGAAGAGTCGATCGAACTGGCCCGTCGCTTCAAGGCCGGTGGGCTCGACCTGCTGAGCGTGAGTGTCGGCTTCACTATTCCCGACACCCACATCCCCTGGGGGCCAGCGTTCATGGGGCCGATTGCCGAGCGCGTGCGCCGCGAAGCGAAGCTGCCCGTGACGTCGGCGTGGGGCTTTGGTACGCCGCAGTTGGCGGAGGCCGCATTGCAGGCCAACCAGCTGGATCTGGTTTCGGTAGGGCGCGCGCACCTGGCCGACCCGCACTGGGCTTACTTCGCGGCCAAGGAGCTGGGGGTGGAAAAAGCGTCCTGGACCTTGCCGGCGCCTTATGCACACTGGCTCGAGCGTTACCGCTGAGCCTTGGAGGGGCTGCTTTGCAGCCCATTCGCGGGCAAGCCCGCACCCACAGAGACACCGCAGGTTTCAGATACTGCACCCTCTCTGTGGGAGTGGGCTTGCCCGCGAATGTGCCGGTAGAGGCTAAAACCGGTCCAGTCGGTATGCGCCCATCTCAGGCCCACCAGCCTGCTCAGCCAACCGCCCCACCCATTCCGCCGTCACCGCCGCCTGGGTCAACCCCAGGTGCTGATGGCCAAACGCCAACAGCACCCGCCCATCGCACATCCTGTCGATCACGGGCAATGAGTCCGGTAACGAAGGCCTGAAACCCATCCACGGCGTTGCCCCTTCGACGCTCAAGTCGTGCCGGAACAAGCCCTTGCTCAACCGGTGCAACTGCCACGCCCGCTGCATGCTCGGCGGTGCCTGCAGCCCGGCAAACTCCACTGTGCCCGCCAGGCGCAAGCCTTCGGCCATGGGCGTCATGATGAATTTGCGCTCAAGCGAGGTGACTGCAAACGGCAGGCGCTGGTGCTCACCCGGCAACATCAGGTGGTAGCCGCGTTCGGTATCCAGCGGCACCCGCGTGCCTGTCAGCGCGGCAGTCAGTTTTGCAGAATGGGCGCCACAGCTGACAAGCACCTGGCGGGCATTGAGCATGCCTTGGTCGCTGGCAAGGCTCACGCCGGCACTGTGCAACTGCCCGCCATCGACCTGCGCCTGGACAAAGCGCACCCCACTGGCCTTGGCCGCTTCGAACAATTCGCACACCACCCGATAAGGGTCGATGAAGTGCCCGGTGCGCGGGAAGAACAGCCCGCCCAACAGTGACGGGCTGAGTTGCGGCGCCGCTTCGCGCACGGTTTCGGCCGTCCAGAAATCCACCGGCACCGCCTGCTGTTGCATGCGTGTGCGCAACGCCTCCAACGCCTGGCGTGACTCAGGCTTCTCGAACACCAGCAACGAACCATCCTCTTGAAACAACTCGCTGCGCCCGATCGAGCCCAACAGCCGTTGCCAGGCGCCCAGGCTGCCTTCGTTCAGCGTGCGGATGCCCGCCACGCTGCGCTGGAACGGCGCCGGGCGCAGGTTGAGCAGCAGCCGGGTGAACCACGGCATGGCCTTGGGCAGGTATTTCCAGTCCAGGCGCAGCGGGCCCATCGGGTCGAGCAGCATGCGAGGCAGGCGCTTGAGGATCGACAGGTCGGCAATCGGGAACACTTGCTCGGTTGCCAGGTGCCCGGCATTGCCGAAGGACGCGCCAAGGCCGGGTGCCTGGCGGTCGACCAGGGTTACCCGACGGCCCTGGCGGGCCAGTTGCAAGGCACAGGCGACGCCGACGATGCCTGCGCCGACCACGGCAATATCGGTTTCAGCGGTTTCGAGCATGCTCAGCCTTCCCGTTTGCCATCTAGCAGGCGCCGCAGTTGCAGCGGGTTGCAGTGTTTCAATGCCTGCGGCAGCAGCGCATCGGGGACGTCCTGATAGCAAACCGGGCGCAGGAAACGCAGGATCGCCGCGGTGCCCACCGAGGTGGTGCGGGCATCGGAAGTGGCCGGGAACGGCCCGCCGTGGACCATGGCATCGCACACCTCGACGCCGGTCGGCCAGCCATTGACCAGAATGCGCCCGGCCTTGCGCTCAAGGGTGGGGAGCAGGGCGCGAGCGCTGTCGATGTCGGCCTCGTCCAGTTGCAGGGTGGCGGTCAGCTGACCTTCCAGGTGTTCGGCTACCTGGCGGACCTGCTCATCGTCGGTGCAGGCAACGACCAGCGACGCTGCACCGAACACTTCAGCCTGCAACGCCGGGTCGGCGAGAAACGCTTCGGCCTGGGTCACGAACAACTGTGCCTGGCACTGGTTGGGGCCCTGATCGGTTTGGCCACTGGCGATGGTTTGGGCACAGGAGTTGTCTGCCAGGGCTGCGATACCGGCCTGGTAGGCACTGAAAATGCCGGGGGTGAGCATGGTTTGGGCGGGGGCCTGCTGCACGTAACCGGCGGCTGCAGTGATGAACCGCTGCAGTGCCGGCCCCTGCCGGGCGATTACCAGGCCAGGGTTGGTGCAGAACTGGCCGGCGCCCTGGGTCAGCGAGGCGACGAAACCTTGTGCCAGTGCTTCGGCACGGGCTTGCAGGGCGGCGTCGAACAGGAACACCGGGTTGATCGAACTCATTTCGGCATACACCGGGATGGGCTCCGGGCGCGCCTGGGCGGCTTGGCACAGCGCCATGCCACCGCTGCGCGAGCCGGTGAAACCAACGGCCTTGATACGCGGGTCGCTGACCAGGGCAATGCCCACTTCGCGGCCCGAGCCATAAAGCAGCGAGAACACACCGTTCGGTAACGCGCACTGCTTCACTGCTTGCGCCACTGCCTGGCCGACCAGCTCACTGGTGCCGGGGTGGGCACTGTGGGCCTTGACCACCACGGGGCAGCCAGCGGCCAATGCCGACGCGGTGTCACCACCGGCTACCGAGAAGGCCAGCGGGAAATTGCTGGCGCCGAACACGGCGACTGGCCCCAGGGCCACCTGGCGCTGGCGCAAATCAGCGCGGGGGAGGGGCTGGCGCTGAGGCAGGGCGCTGTCGACCCGCACGTCCAGCCATTCGCCGGCCCGCACTACACGGGCAAAGGTGCGTAGCTGGGTGCAGGTACGACCACGCTCGCCCTGAATGCGTGCCTTGGGCAGACCGGTTTCGGCCATGGCACGGTCGATCAGGGCATCGCCGAGGGCCTCGATCTGTGTGGCGATGGCTTCAAGAAAGTCTGCTCGTTGTTCGAGCGAGGTTTCGCGGTAGGCGTCGAATGCCGCCCAGGCCAGCGCGCAGGCCTGGGCCACGTGTTCGCCGGTGCCGCCGAGGTAGGCCGGCTCCAACGTCTGACCGGTGGTTGGGTCGATGGCACGGATGGCGTCGCGGCTGCCGGTTACCGGCCTCTGGCCGATCAGCAGGTTGCCTGTGAGGGGCATGTAGCCTCCTTGGAAATCTAATGCAGATGCATGGGGGGATTACGACCCCTGTAGGAGCGGGTTCACCCGCGAACACCGGCGAAGCCGGTGCCATGCACCGGGTCGCCTGATTCGCGGGCACGCCCGCCCCCACAGGGAGAGCAGTGGCTGCTCAGGCGATGTTCTGCTCGGCCGACCAGCTGGCATACCAGCTGCGGAACAGCGCGTACTGCTGTTCGGCATAGTTGCGCTGAGCGTCGGTCAGTACGTCGGTCTCGTTGAAGTGCAGGCTGTACTCGGTGTCGCCGTTGAGCACCATCAAGTGCTTGTAATACAACACCAGGTCGCAGCCTTCATCGAACGACGACAGTACCGCCAGCGCCGCTTCCAGCTCGCGCGCCAGGCGCCGGGCCCGGGCGTCGCCTTTGGCGGCCTGTTTGCTCAGGCTCACCAGTTGCAGCACTTCGCGCGGCAGCGCATTGCCGATGCCGGTGATGGCGCCGGTGGCGTTGCAGTTGACGAAGCCATGCACCACCTGGGTGTCGACACCGACCATCAGGGTGACATCATCATCCTTGGAGGTGATGTGCTCGGCGGCATAGCGCAGGTCGGCGCCACCGCCGAACTCCTTGAAACCGATCAGGTTGGGGAACGCGCTACGCAGTTCGAAGAACAGGTCGGCGCGGGTGGCAAAACCGTAGTAGGGGCTGTTGTAGATCACCGCCGGCAGCTTCGGCGCGGCAGCCAGGATTGCCGAGAAGTGATGCTTCTGGGCGATCAGCGAGGCGCCGCGGCTGAGCACGCGAGGGATGACCATCAGGCCGGCGGCACCGACCTTGGCGGCGTGGGCAGCATGCGACACTGCCTCACGGGTGTTGACCGCGCCCGTGCCGACGATGGTCGGGATACCGGCCGCCACCAGGCGCGCCACGCCTTCCTGGCGCTCGGCCTCGGTCAGCAGCGGCCAGTCACCCATCGAGCCGCAGTACACCACCGCGCTCATGCCGGCCTCGATCAGTTCGCGGCCCTTGCGCACCAAGGCGTCGAAGTCCGGCTTGCGCTCGGCGGTGCATGGGGTCATCAGGGCGGGCATGGTGCCGGTGAAAATGTTGTTGGTCATTGTTGTTACTCCTGGCGAAATTGGGTTTGGTCAAAAAGCCGGGGGCTCAGATGCCCCAGGCGAACGGGTCCTGTTCGTCGATCAGCAGGGTGCTGTCGGCGGTCATGTGGGCGCGGCCGGTGATGAACGGTCGAATGCGCTCGCCGTCACGCTCGTAACGGCCGTGAAACTGGCTGCCGGTGATGCTGGCCTGCACCCAGGTCTGGCCTTCGGCAAGCGTGCCGTCGGCGGCCAGGCAGGCCAGCTTGGCGCTGGTGCCGGTGCCGCATGGGGAGCGGTCGTAGGCCTTGCCGGGGCACATCACGAAGTTGCGGCTGTCGGCGTTGGCGTCGTCGGCGAACAGCTCGACATGGTCGATGGGCGCGCCGTTTTCGCCGGTGATGCCTTGGGCTTCGAGCGCCTTGAGCATGGCCCAGGTGTACTCGGTCAACACCTCGCGGTTATCCAGCTCGATGCGCTGGCCGTGTTCGGCAACGAGGAAGAACCAGTTGCCGCCCCAGGCGATGTCGCCGTGCACCACGCCATGGCCGGGCACGTCCACCGCAACCTGTTGGCGGTAGCGGTAGGAGGGCACGTTGCCGATGGTGATGGCGCCGTCGTCATGCAGGGTGGCGCTGACCTGGCCGACCGGGGTGTCGATCTTGTGCACACCCGGTGCGATCAGGCCCAGGTACTGCAACGAGGCGACCAGGCCGATGGTGCCGTGGCCGCACATGTTCAGGTAACCGGCGTTGTTGAAGAAGATCACCCCGCAGGTGGCGTCGGCCGACACTGGCGGGCAGTACAGTGCGCCAACCAGCACATCGTTGCCGCGTGGCTCCAGCAGGCAGGCGCGGCGCCACCGGTCGTGCAGTTCGCGCAGTTCGTCACGCTGTTCGGCCATGCTTCGGCCCCGCAGTTGCGGAAAACCCTTCATCACCAAGCGGGTGGGTTCGCCACCCGTGTGGGAGTCGATGACGTGAATCTGTTTCATGGGCTTGTCCCTTGCGTAAAAGATCAGGAAGCGACGGCGACAGGGCGGCCGTTAATGGTTTCAGCGCAGGCTTCGCTTTCGTCGTCGCCTTCCAGGCGCACCAAGTGGGCAGGCACACCCGTGGCGGCGCCCCAGTAGTAGATGCCCAGTGCGCAGGCCGCCACGACCACGGTGTCGAATGGGTGGCCGATGACGCCCAGGCCGCCGAAGCTGCCCAGCCACGACAGCAGGATGGTCACCGCGTAGAAGCCGATCAGCCAGGCCGACGAGCGAACTTGCTGGGCCAGTGAAAGGTGCTGGGTGGGTACGAAACGGCTGCACAGCAGGTACAGCACGAACATCACGATCTGCAGGGCCAGCAGCCACGACACGGTGTTCCAGCCCGACCAGTACACGATCAGCGCAGCGATGATGAACGACAGTGGGCCGAGCACGGCCATGCCCTTGACCCGGAACGGGCGCGGCATGTGTGGTGCATTGCGGCGCAGGGCGGCGACGCTCACCGGGGCCACGGCGTAGCTCAGCACCAGGGCGGCGGATACCACGTTGATCAGCGCTTCCCACGATGGGAACGGCAGGGTCCAGAACACCGACAGGCCAAATGTCAGCCACAGGGCCGGGCGCGGGATGCCGGACTCTGCATCGATGCGGGTGAAGTACTTGAAGAAGGTGCCGGTCTGCGCCCAGCCATAGATCACGCGCGGGGTGGCGTTCATGTAGATGTTGCCGCAGCCGCTTGGCGAGATCACTGCGTCGGCCACCACCAGGTAGGCCAGCCAGCCCACACCCAGCGCCAGGGCGATGTCACGGTAGGGCAGGGCCAGTTCCTTGGTCACGCTGGCCCAGCCGTTGGCCAGCATTTCGGTCGGCACGCTGCCGAGGAAGGCCAGTTGCAGCAAGGCGTAGATCGCGGTGGACAGCAACACCGAAAGAATCAGCGCAATCGGGATGGTGCGCTGCGGGTTCTTGACCTCGCTGGCCACCGAAATGATCGGCGTCAGGCCCAGGTAGGCGAAGATGATGCCGCCGGCGGATACGGCCATTTCCACCCCGGACAGGCCGAACGGGGCAAAGCCCTGGACCTCGAAGTTTTCTGGCTTGAAGAAGGTGAACAGCACGCCGATCACCAGCAGCGGCACGATGAACTTGAACACGCTGACCAGGTTGTTGGCCTTGGCGAAGGTTTTCACGCTGCGGTAGTTGAGGAAGAAGAACAGCCCCAGCAGGGCGAACTGCACCAGCCAGCCGAGCACGGTTGGGTCGCTGGAGCCGGCCTTGGTCAGCCCGGGGAACCAGGCGGCGGCGTATTGGCGTGAGGCGACCACTTCGATGGCGATCAGGCTGGAAAAGGCGATCAGGGTGATGAAACCCATCAGGTAGCCGAGCAGTGGGCCGTGCGAGTACACCGGGTAGCGCACCACGCCACCGGCACGTGGCAGGGCGGCGCCCAGTTCGCAGTAGACGATACCCAGCAGCAGTACGGCGAACCCGCCGAGAAACCAGGAGAGGATGCCGGCCGGGCCGGCGATGGCCGACACGTGGCTGGCGGCGAACAGCCAGCCGGAGCCGAAAATGGCCCCTAGGCCGATGAAGGTGAGGTCCAGCAGTGATAACTGTTTTTTGAATTTGCCTGACATGGGTTCGCCTTTTTGTTGGTTATTGGATAGGCAGGTCTGATGTCACGAGATGCGGCTTTTGGGGCCGCGCTCTTGTAGGACTTGGGCGGCTTGCGTGGGGCATAGAGTGAACCGGTCGGGGCGGCGGTTCTTGATGGTTTTCTGCAAGGGGGATGACGAAATCGGCACAGTTGCAGAAAAACAGTGGTAAGGCGCAAAGCGGGGGGATAGGCTCAAAGCCATACCGGATAAGGGTTTGAGAGATGCAGTGCTAGTGCCGGCCCTTTCGCGGGTGAACCCGCGCCCACAGGCACCGCACAGGATTCGAAATCTGTGGGGGCCCTGTAGGAGCGGGTTCACCCGCGAAGAGGCCGGCCCAGCCAGCAGAGAACCGACAGATGACCGACGCCCCCCTGGCAACCCTCTACCAGTCCCTCGACCAGCACCGCCCCGCCACCCTCGAGGCCCTGCTCGCCGGTGTATCGCTGTTGCTGCCGATGCTCGACGCCATCCCCAACGCCGCGATCTTCATCAAGGACCCGGCCGCCCGCTACGTGCTGGCCAACAACACCTTGGTCCAGCGCTGCGGCCTCAAGCGCTTGCAACCGCTGCTGGGCAAGACCAGCGCCGAAGTGTTCCCGGCACAGCTGGGCCCCGGGTACACCGAGCAGGACCGCCGGGTGCTCAAGGAAGGGATGGTGCTGGAGGACCAACTGGAGCTGCACCTGTACGGCAGCCGTGAACCCGGCTGGTGCCTGACCCACAAGCGCCCGCTGTACAACCAGGCGGGCGAGATCATCGGCCTGGTTGGTATTTCGGTCGACCTGCAGTCAGCCGCCGACAGCCACCCCGCTTACCAGCGCCTGGCCGCAGTGGACGAGCACATTCGCCAGCATTTTCACCAGCCGATCAGCATGGGCGAGCTGACCCGCATCGCCGGTATTTCCGTGGCCCAGCTGGAGCGCTATTGCAAGCGGGTGTTCCACCTCACGCCCCGGCAGATGATCCACAAGGCGCGCCTGGAGCATGCCCATCGCCTGCTGCATTCGGACCTGCCGATCACTGAAGTGGCGATGCGCTGCGGCTACACCGACCACAGCGCCTTCAGCCGCCAGTTCAAGCAACTGACCGGCTTTACGCCGCGCCAGTATCGCCAGGCTACCGCCGATCAGGTGGCCTGAAACAACCCCCGGGCCTCGGCAAAGCATTGCTCGGCAATCGCCGAGCGCGGCTCGCTGCGGCGCAGCAGCAGGCCGACCGGGCTGTGGATGGCGGCGTCGGCCACCGGTACGATGCGCAGGTGCTCGCTGAGGTCTTCCAGGCCGCAGTCCAGTGGCATGATCGCGCAGCATAGGCCGGTGTTGATGGCCTGGATAAGCTGGAAGCTCGAGTCGCTCTCAAGCACCGCATTGGGCTCCAGGCCACGGCTGCGGAAGCTCAGGTCCAGCGACTGGCGGTAGTGCATGCCTTTGCTCAGCAGCCCCAGCGGAATATCGCCAAGCTCGTCCCAGCGCAGCCGGTCGCTGGCGAACTGGAAGTGCCGTGTATCGTGCAGCAGGCCCATGGTGGTGGTGCCGAGTTCGATCACTTCGAAGAAGCTGGTGTTGACCTGGTCCAGGTAGCAGATACCCAGGTCGAGCTGGTTGCGGCTGAGGCCGTCGATGACCTGTTCCGAACTCAGCGAGCTGAGCTGAAAGTGCAGTTCGGGGTATTTTTCGCGCAGGGGCAGCAGCAGGTGCATGGGGTTGAAACTGGCCAGCGGCACCGTGCCCAGGCGCAGGCTGCCGACCACCTGGCCACGGCAACTGGCAGCCTCGGCCTGCAGGCCGTCATGGGCGGCGAGCAGGGTACGGGCCCAGGCTAGGATGCGCTCGCCGGCCTCGGTGAAACCTTCGAAGCGCTGGCCCCGCTTGACCAGCACCAGGTCCAGTTCGTCTTCCAGGTTGCGCAGGCGCATGGACAGCGTCGGTTGGGTGATATGGCACAGCGCCGCCGCCTGGCCGAAGTGGCGGGTCTGGTCGAGGGCGATGAGGAACTTGAGCTGCTTGATGTCCATGGAAGTGCCTGGCGTCTGGTTATGCAGACCTTAACCCACGTCTGCGATAGATGTCATTGATCGGCCGGTACGTCATATCGATTGGACGCCTCGGGGGGTATGCCTCTAGCGTGGTGAAAATGCCCTTCAAGGAGCTTCACCGTGCGCGTCCAACTTGATGCGGTCTTCGTACCGCTGAACATCGCCGTGCTGACTGTCAGCGACACCCGTACCTACGACAACGATACTTCCGGCGCGCTGCTGGCCAACCGCTTGGTCGAGGTCGGTCACCGGCTGGTGGCGCGAGCGCTGCTCAAGGACGACCTGTACAAGATCCGCGCTCAGGTGGCCAGCTGGATTGCCGATGAACAGGTGCAGGTGGTGCTGATCACCGGCGGGACCGGCTTTACCGGGCGCGACAGCACACCCGAAGCGGTCGAGTGCCTGCTGGACAAGCGTATCGATGGGTTTGGCGAGTTGTTCCGGGCATTGTCGATTCTCGATATTGGCAGCTCGACCGTGCAGAGCCGGGCGTTGGCCGGTTTGTCCAACCGCACGTTGGTGTGCTGCCTGCCGGGCTCGACCGGAGCCTGCCGCACCGCCTGGGAAGGGATTCTGGCCGAGCAGCTGGATGCACGGCACCGGCCATGCAACTTCGTCAAACACCTGTTGCCGATCGAGGCCTGCGCAAGCCGGGGCTAAGGGTTACCGGGGGGGCGGGCCCTGTGCTGTCCCTTGTAGGCGCGGGTTTACCCGCGAAAAGGCCAGAACAGGCAACCCCCCGGTCAGCTCAACACATATCCCACCGGCAACAAGGCGGGAGGCAGTTGCTGTTCCCCTAGCCCGGCCAGCACATCGCGCTCCACAGTCCGCACCATGGCATCGGTCGGCAGATCGTTCTCATCGCGCCCGAACGGGTCTTCCAGCTCGTTGCCGATCGCATCCAGCCCGAAGAACGTGTACCCCACGATGGTGGTGAACAGCGGTGCCAGCCAGCCCAGTGGCTCGGCCAGGGCAAACGGCAGCAGCAGGCAGAAAATGTAAATAGTACGGTGCAGCAGCAGCGTGTAGGGGAACGGCAAGGGTGTGCCCTTGATCCGCTCACAGGTGGCCTGCACTTCGGTCAGGCCCACCAGGCGCTGCTCCAGCAGGGTGTAGCGCCATTCGCTGATCTGTTGCTGTGCGGCCAACCGTGAACAGTGTTCGCCGATTTCACGCAGGATGCCGTCGCACACATTGTGCGGGCTGATCGCATCGGCCCTGGCCAGCCACGGCCTGGCAGCTGCCCGTTCGTCCTCGTTACGCAGCCGGGCATTGAGTGCATGGGCGAAACCACACAGGTTGCGCAGCAGTTCGGCGCGCAGTGTTTCGTCGGTAATCGCCACGCTTTCCCGCACGAACGAGCGGGTTTCGATAATCAGTTTGCCCCAGGCCTTGCGCCCCTCCCACCAACGGTCGTAGCACGCATTGTTGCGAAAGCTCATGAAGATCGACAGCGACAGGCCCAGCAAGGTGAATGGCGTGGCGCTGACCGGGTAGAAATACGTCGGGAAATGCCGCTCGACCAGCACGATCAGCGCGGCCAGCAGTGTCACCATCAGACAGCGCAGGGCAATGCGTTTGACGATCGACCCCTTGAGGGTGAACAGCACGCGCAATACATCGGTGGAGGGGGGGACGATCATGGAAATCCAGAGACGGCTGCTCAGCCGCCGGTCATGTTCATGAAGCGCAGGATCTGCACATCGCCACCGACTTCGAAATGATGGCGATAGGGCTTGAGGTGCAGCGAGTCGCGAATGGCCTTTTCCAGGCGTTCGGGGTTGCCAGGGTGCGCGCGCAGCACGTGCTTGAGGTCTACCGAGTGTTCGTTGCCCAGGCACAGCAGCAGGCGGCCTTCGACGGTAAGGCGCACGCGGTTGCAGGTGGCGCAGAAGTTGTGGCTGTGCGGGGAAATGAAGCCGACCCGGGTGTTCGCGGCTTCGGCCAGGCGCCAGTAGCGGGCCGGCCCCATGGACGACTCGGTCGATTCGACCAGCGTGAACTGCTCGGCCAGGCGTGCCCGTACTTCATCGCTGGAGCAGAACGATTCGCCACGTTCATGCTCGCTTATTACCCCCAGCGGCATTTCCTCGATGAAGGTGATGTCCAGCTCGCGTTCGATGGCAAAGCGCACCAGATCGACCAGTTCATGGTCGTTGCGGCCTTTGAGTACCACGCAGTTGAGCTTGGTGCGTCTGAAACCGGCCTGGCGTGCGGCGTCGATGCCGGCGATTACCTGGGCTAGGTCGCCGGTGCGGGTCAGCTGCTTGAAACGGTCGGCATCCAGGCTATCCAGGCTGATGTTCAGGCGTGTCACCCCGGCGTCGAACAGCGGCTGAGCCAGGCGCCCGAGTTGCGAGCCGTTGCTGGTCAGGCACAGCTCGCGCAGGCCGGGCAGGGCGGCGATGCGCCCGCACAGGTCGACGATGCCCTGGCGTACCAGTGGCTCGCCACCCGTCAGGCGAATCTTTCGGGTGCCCAGCGCGACGAAGCGTTCGGCCACCTGGAACAGTTCTTCGAGGCTGAGGATTTGCTGGCGCGGCAGAAACTGCATGTCTTCGGCCATGCAGTACACGCAACGGAAGTCACAGCGGTCGGTGACCGACATCCGCAGGTAGTCGATTTTCCGGTTGAAGCCGTCGATCAGGGCCCGGCTGTTCTGTTCCACGTTCGCACTCGAATGGGTTGGGACATGACTCCAAGCTATAACCTGGCCGCAAGGCCGTCAAATTGCTTTGCCTGACCGGTTGATCGATGGCCTCTATCGCCTGGGACAGCCTCTGGCAGCCATGATCGAAACCGCTTATCACGCCGTAAGATCTTTCGATTGGACGCCCCTTCCCACGCTCCATAGGCTGGAAAAAAGCATCGAAGCGTGAGGATTCATCGCATGAGCCAGGACGAACACATCAGGGACTACAAGGGCGCCGCTGCCGGATGGGGGGCGCTCAAAAGCGTGACCAAGAGCTGGCTGGGCAGCGACAACGCCTTCAAGAACCTGCGGGCCATGCTCAAGACCAACCAGAACGGCGGTTTCGACTGCCCCGGCTGTGCCTGGGGCGAGTCGCCGGAAAGCGACATGGTCAAGTTCTGCGAAAACGGCGCCAAGGCGGTCAACTGGGAAGCCACCGGCCGCTCGGTCGACCCGGCTTTCTTCGCCAAATACAGCGTCAGCGCGCTGAAGGAGCAGACCGACTACTGGCTTGAATACCAGGGCCGCCTCACCCACCCGATGCGCTACGACGCCGCCACCGACCACTATGTCGAAACCACCTGGCAGGAGGCCTTCGAGCTGGTCGCCAGGCACCTGCGTGCGCTGCAGTCGCCGGATGAAGCCGAATTCTACACCTCGGGCCGGGCCAGCAACGAAGCGGCGTTCCTTTACCAGCTGTTCGTGCGTGCCTACGGCACCAACAACTTCCCGGATTGCTCGAACATGTGCCACGAAGCCAGCGGCGCGGGCATGTCGGAAACCCTCGGGGTGGGCAAGGGCACCGTGGTGTTCCACGATCTGGAGCTGGCCGACGCGATATTCGTCATCGGGCAGAACCCCGGCACCAACCACCCGCGCATGCTCGAACCCCTGCGCGAAGCGGTCAAGCGTGGCGCCCAGGTCGTCTGCTTCAACCCGCTGAAAGAGCGTGGCCTTGAGCGCTTCCAGCACCCGCAGCACCCGTTCGAAATGCTCAGCAACGGCTCCGAGCCGACCTCCAGTGCCTACTTCCGCCCGGCCTTGGGTGGGGACATGGCGGCAATGCGCGGTATTGCCAAGTACTTGTTGCAATGGGAGCGCGAGGCGCAGGCCAAGGGCGAGCCGGCGGTGTTCGACCATGCCTTCATCGCCGAGCACACCAGCGGCGTCGACGATTACCTGGCGGCGGTGGACGCCACGTCCTGGGAGCACATCGTCAAACAGTCGGGCTTGACCCTGGCCGAGATCGAGCTGGCCGCCCGCATGTACCGCAAGGCCGAGCGGGTCATCATGTGCTGGGCCATGGGCGTCACCCAGCACCGCCATTCGGTGCCGACCGTGCAGGAAATCGTCAACCTGCAGCTGCTGCGTGGCAACGTCGGCAAACCCGGCGCAGGCCTGTCGCCGGTGCGTGGCCACAGTAACGTGCAGGGTGACCGTACCATGGGCATTGACGAGAAACCCTCGCCGGCGCTACTCGACGCCATCGAACAACGTTTCCAGTTCAGTGTGCCGCGTACCCATGGGCACAACGCAGTGTTGGCGATCAAGGCTATGGAAGAGGGGCGGGCCAAGGTGTTCATCGGCCTGGGCGGCAACTTTGCCCAAGCCACCCCGGACACCGCGCGCACCCACGCGGCGCTGCAGAACTGCGCGTTGACCGTGCAGATTTCCACCAAGCTCAACCGCTCGCACCTGGTCACCGGCCGCGATGCGCTGATCCTGCCGTGCCTGGGCCGTACCGAAATCGACCTGCAGGCCGAAGGGCCGCAAGGCGTGACCGTGGAGGACACCTTCAGCATGGTGCACATCTCCCACGGCCAGTTGCGCCCGCGCTCGCCGCATATGCGCTCGGAACCGTGGATCATTGCCGGCATGGCCAAGGCCACGCTGGGCAACCAGCCGATCGACTGGGAGCACGCGGTGGCCGATTACAACCGCATTCGCGACATGATCGCTGACGTGATTCCGGGCTTTACCGGTTTCAATGAACGCTTGAACAGCCCCGGCGGGTTCCACCTTGGCAACAATGCCGCCGATCGCAACTTCCGCACGGCCACGGGCAAAGCCCGCTTCATGCCCCACGCGCTGCCCGAGGAACTGGTCAACGCCAAGGTACTGGCCCGTGGTGACAAGCCCGACCTGATTTTGCAGACCCTGCGTTCGCACGACCAGTACAACACCACCTTGTATGGCCTGGACGACCGTTACCGTGGGGTGTTCGGCCTGCGTGAAGTGGTGTTCGTCAATGAGGCGGACATCCGTCGCCTGGGCTTCGAACCGGGTGAGCAGGTAGACCTTGTGTCGTTGTGGGAGGATGGCGTGGAGCGGCGGGTGTCCGGGTTCCGCCTGGTGGCGTATGACGTGCCCGAGGGGCAGGCGGCGGCGTATTACCCGGAAACCAACCCGTTGGTACCGCTGGAAAGTTATGGTGAGGGGACCTATACCCCGACCTCGAAATTCGTGGCAATCAAGGTCGTGAAAGCCAAGGCGGGGAACCGCATTGCGGCGGTGCTGGCCTCGGATTGATGGGGTGCCTGTGCTGGCCTCTTCGCGGGTGAACCCGCTCCTACGGGACCCCACAGCGCTTGAGGTTGAGGTGATCCTGTGAGGTTGCCCGCGAAGAATCCAGCACCGGTCAGGCGCGATGCACCGGGTAAGCCGTGGTGTACTTCATCTGCTCCATGGCAAAACTGGAGGTGATGTTCGATAGGCCATCGGTACGGGTAATCAGCTTTTTGTAGAACCGGTCATACGCTGCAATATCACCCACCACCACCCGCAGCATGTAGTCCCAGTCCCCGGACATGCGGTAGCACTCCATCACTTCCTCGAACCCGGTCACCGTCGCAGCAAACTGCTCCAGCCATGCGCTGTCGTGGCGCTGGGTCTTGAGCTGGACGAACACGGTAAGCCCCAACCCCAGCCGTTCGGGGTCCAGCAGGGCGACGCGGCCGAGGATGTAGCCGTCTTCCTCCAGGCGCTTGACCCGCTTCCAGCACGGTGTGGTGGACAGGTTGACGGCCTCGGCCAGGTCCTTCAGCGAGATCGAGGCATCACGCTGTAGCAGGGTAAGAATGTGCTGGTCGAAACTGTCCATATCGCGCGCTGGCCGTGCAGAAAAATATTTCACAGATTACCCCAAGGCCAGATGATTTGGGTTGTGCGATAGTTGCAGCTTTCATTCTGCCAATGGGCCTGACCATGTCCGACAAGCCGCGCAATTTCGCCACCCGTACCATTCACGCCGGCGAGCAGTTCAGCGTTGCCGATAACGCCATTTTTCCGGCCATCGTCACCGCCAGTTCGTTCACCAAGCGCAGCCTGGACGATAAGCCGGAATATTCCTACAGCCGCGTCGGCAACCCCACCCGGCATGCCTACGAAACCTGTGTCGCTGCCTTGGAAGAAGGCGTGGGCGCTGTGGCCTGCGCCTCGGGGGTCAATGCCACCGCAACCGTGCTTGAGCTGCTGCCCAAGGATGCCCACGTGGTGGTGATGAATGGCGTGTACGGTGGCACGTTCCGCATCATGGAAGATTACCGCAGCCGCACCTCGGGGCTGACCACCACCTATGTCGATCTCAACGACCTTGAAGCCGTAGCGGCTGCGATCAAGCCGGAAACCCAGCTGATCTGGATCGAGTCGCCGACCAACCCGTTGCTGCACCTGGTCGACATCAAGGCGGTGTGCGACCTGGCCAAGGCCAAGGGCATCCTCACCTGCATCGACAACACCTTCTGCTCGCCGTGGAACCAGCGCCCGATCACCCTGGGCGTGGACCTGGTGATGCACTCGGCCAGCAAGTACATTGGCGGCCACTCCGACCTCACCGGCGGTGTGGTGGTGGCGGCCAATGATGCGTTGCTGGCGCGCCTGCGCCGTATCAGCATGGCGATAGGGGCGGTGCAAGGGCCGTTCGACTGCTACCTGGCCCTGCGCGGTCTGAAGACCCTGGATGTGCGCATGGAGCGCCAGTGTGCCAATGCCCTACAGGTGGCGCGCTTCCTGGAAGGTCACGCGCAGGTCGAGCAGGTGTATTACCCAGGGCTGGAAAGCCACCCTCAGCATGAGCTGTGCAAACGCCAGATGCGCAGTGGCGGGGCGGTGGTGGCGATGAAAGTGAAAGGCGACCGCGCCGCGCTCAACCGCCTGGTGGAGGCGCTGCAGATCTTTGTGCTGGCCGACTCGCTGGGCGGGGTGGAGAGCATGATCAACCACTCCTGGAGCATGTCGCACTGCTCGCTGAGCCCAGAGCAGAAAGGGGTGATGGGGATCAGCGAGAACCTGCTGCGGTTGTCGGTAGGTATCGAGGATTACCGTGACCTGGTCGAGGACCTGGATGGGGCGTTGAAAGCGCTGGTTGCTGTGTAGGGCTGCAGGCCTCTTCGCGGGCTCGCCCGCGCCTGCAGGTGGTAGGAGCGGGTTTACCCGCGAATACGGAGGCGACGGCAACGGTGAACGGCCAGGGGCATTGGCCAGCAGGCCCGGCTCTCGCCCGCGCCTGCAGGTGTCGCAGTTCAATGTAGGAGCGGGCTTGCCCGCGAATACGGTAGCGGCGGCAAAGGTGAACGGCCAGGGATACTGGCCAGCAGGCCCAGCCCTTTCGCGGGTGTACCCGCGAAGAGGCCGGTGGATTCAATAAATGCCTGTCAGGATTTGGGCGGATGAATGATCCGTTCGATCTTGTCCTTGATCAGCAACCTTTCCTTGCGCAGGCGGTTGACGGCCTCGTCGTTGGTGCCGTTGCCTTCGGCGGCTACCACCTCCTTGTCCTTGGCGTTGTACTCCTTGTGCAGTTTGTGCAGGTCCTGATCCTTCTCTATGAGTGCCTGGAATGCATCAGCGGTAACGTGCAGGTCAGCGAGCAGATCGTGCGGAACTGGCATTTCTTCACCTCTGTCAGGGTTGTCGGTAAGGTCCTGACCATTGAGGATAGCTGTCTTTGCGCAGGCTTGTGACGGCGGTTCAGGCTGAATGGCAGCTGAATGGTTTTGAGATAATTGGTAAAAGACGCACCCTCACGAAATTGTTACCGACTTTTTCACAAAAAATTGATGACGTGCTTTCTAGAGTTCGCCCAACTTTCCCACAGTGCCATTTGGCCTGGGGGTGATAATCACTCTTGATTGCGAACGCTAATGCTCAACTTCAAATCCCTGCGGACTGAATGGGTCACGCTGCTGGCCAGTCTTTACCTGCTGATCGGCTTCAACATGTTCCTCTGGGAGCATCTGCAAGCGGCGGTTCCTGCCGGCCTGTCGGGGTTGTGGCTGAGTCTGGCGTTTGCTGTGCTGATGCTGTTCGCCTTCAATCTCATACTCACGTTACTTGCCTTCCGGTATGTATTGAAGCCGGTACTTATTGTGTTGTTCATCAGTGGCGCGGGCGTGGCTTACTTCATGAACCAGTACGGCGTACTTATTGACGCCGCGATGTTCCGCAATATGGCCGAGACCAATGTTGCGGAAGTGCGCGACTTGATGTCGTTCAATTTTGCCGCGTATATCCTGCTGCTGGGCGTGCTGCCATCGGTGCTGCTGTGGAAGGCGCAGATCGCCTACCGCCCCTGGCACCGCGAGTTGCTGGGCAAGTTGGTGGTCAGTGGTGCCTGTGTGGTGACCATTGGCTCGGTCGCGTTGGTCAATTATCAAGGGCTGTCGTCGCTGTTCCGCAATCACCATGAATTGCGCCTGATGCTCACCCCCAGCAATATCGTCGGGGCCTCCATTGGTTATGTCAGCGAGCGTGTCGGTACGGCTTCGCGCCCGTTCCAGCATTATGGCGAAGATGCCAAGCGTGATGCGGCCTGGCAAAAACATGAGCGCAAGTCGCTGACCGTGCTGGTGGTCGGGGAAAGTGCCAGGGCAGACCATTTCGGCGTGCTGGGCTATGACCGCGATACCACGCCCAATCTCGCCAAAGAGCAAGGCCTGCTGGCGTTTTCCGACGTGCACTCGTGTGGTACGGAAACAGCGGTTTCAGTGCCTTGCATGTTCTCGGGCATGAAGCGCAGGGATTACGATGCCCGCGTAGCGAAGAACCGCGAAGGGCTGTTGGACATCCTCCAGCGTGCCGGCCTGGCCGTGCAGTGGCGTGACAACCAGTCGGGCTGCAAAGGCACCTGCGATCGCGTGCAGTTCATCGACGTCAGCAACCTCAAGGACCCGCAGCTGTGCGCCGATGGTGAATGCCATGACCAGATCCTGCTGCAAGGCCTGGACGCGTTGATCGACAACCTCGACAAGGACACCGTGCTGGTGCTGCACCAGATGGGCAGCCACGGCCCCGAGTACTTCAAGCGCTACCCCAGTGATGGCGAGCGCTTCACACCGGTGTGCCAGAGCAACGCGTTGAACCAGTGCAGCAAGGAGCAAATCATCAACGGATACGACAACACCCTGGCCTATACCGACAAGGTGCTGGCCTCGCTGATCGATACCCTGCGCAGCAAACAAGACAAGGTCGACACGGCGATGATCTACCTGTCCGACCACGGCGAGTCGCTGGGCGAGTACAACCTGTTCCTGCACGGCACGCCCTACGCCATCGCTCCCGAGCCGCAGAAGCACGTGCCGCTGCTGACCTGGTTCTCCGACAGCTACAAGGAGGACTTCGGCGTCGATACCGACTGCCTGGCACGGCTCAGCGATGCCCCGCTGTCCCAGGACAACCTGTTCCACTCGATGCTTGGCCTGTTGCAGGTGCATACCGAGCTCTACCAACAGTCGCTGGACATGTTCGCCAGTTGCCGGCCCTGGCTGGCGGCCAAGCGCTGAAGCCAGTCGCGTTTCATGCAAGCTTGGGCGATCCCTGTGGGAGCGGGCAAGCCCGGGCCATACACCGTGTTGCCTTCATTCGCGGGTGCGCCCGCTCCCACAGGGTGGACTGCCCCCGAAAAGCGGGACAGTTTCACCCGCAGTGCCCGCGCCGTATATACTGCGCGCCAATGTTAGTGGGAGAGCCTTGTGGCCATCGAAATTCACTGGATCCGTGACGACCAGAGCCTGGCCGAACACTGCCGCGACTGGCACCTGCTGCCCTTCGTCGCCGTCGACACCGAATTCATGCGGGTCGACACCTTCTACCCGAAAGCCGGGCTGATTCAGATCGGCGACGGCCAACGCGCCTTTCTGATCGACCCGCTGCTGATCGGCAACTGGCAACCCTTGGCCGACCTGCTGGAAGACAGCGGTGTGGTCAAGGTGCTGCACGCCTGCAGCGAAGACCTTGAAGTGCTGCTGCGCCTGACCGGCAAGCTGCCTCAGCCGCTGTTCGACACTCAGCTGGCCGCCGGTTACCTGAACCTGGGCTTCTCCATGGGCTATTCGCGGCTGGTGCAGGAAGTGCTGGGCATCGAATTGCCCAAAGGCGAAACCCGCTCCGACTGGCTGCAACGCCCGCTCTCGGAAACCCAGGTCAGCTACGCTGCCGAAGATGCCGTGCACCTGGCCGAGCTGTTCACCGTGCTGCGCCCGCGGCTGAGTGACGACAAGTATGCCTGGGTGCTGGAAGACGGCGCCGAGCTGGTGGCTGCGTTGCGCCGTGAAGTCGAGCCTGAAAGCCTGTACCGCGACGTCAAGCTGGCCTGGAAGCTGGCGCCTCAACAACTGGCAGTGCTACGTGAGCTGTGCGCCTGGCGCGAGCGCGAAGCGCGCAACCGCGATGTGCCGCGTAATCGTATCCTCAAGGAGCACTCGCTGTGGCCCATGGCCAAAAGCCAGCCGAACAACCTGTCGGCCCTGGCCAAGATCGACGAGATGCACCCACGCACCATTCGTCAGGACGGCGAGTGCCTCATCCAGCTGATCAAGCGCGCCGCCAGCCTGCCTGCCGAGCAATGGCCAGCGCCCTTGCCCGAGCCGCTGCCGATCGAGGCTGCGGGCCTTCTCAAGCAGCTGCGTGCCATCGGCCAGGCCGAAGGCGAGCGCCTGGGGATTGCGCCCGAGTTGATGCTGCGCAAGAAAGCCCTGGAGGCGCTGCTCAAGACCGGATACCCCAATGGCCCTTATCAACTGCCCGATTCGCTGCGCGGCTGGCGCCGTGAGCGCATGGGCCAGGCCCTGCTGGACAACCTGGCAGGTGCCGGAGAAACCCGATGAAACGTATTTGCTCGATCTACAAGAGCCCACGCAAGAACGAAATGTACCTGTACGTACTCAAGGCTGACGGCCTGGAGCGCGTGCCTGAAGGCCTGCTGCCGTTCTTCGGCACCCCCGTGCACGCTTTCGACCTGGTGCTCAGCCCTGAGCGCAAGCTGGCCCGCGAGGACATCACCAAGGTGCTGGAGAACCTCGAAAGCCAAGGCTACCACCTGCAGATGCCGCCGCTGGAAGATGAGTACATCGAGCACCTGCCCGAAGAGCTGCTGCGCCGAAACGACCCCGTCTGACCATGCGTGTACTGATCGCTGAGCATGACCATGCTCGATACGCCGGGCTTTTGCGCGCCGCCGCGCCAGAAGTGGAAGTGTTGACCAGCGGCGACTCTGCCGAACTGGCCCGTCAGGCACCGCAGTGTCCGGTGTGGCTGGGCCAGCCGGACTTGCTGGCCAGTCTGCTGCGCCAAGGCCACAAGCCTGGCTGGATACAGTCGACATGGGCCGGTATCACGCCGTTGCTGGCCGACGGCCTGCCGCGTGATTACCGCCTGAGCCGCGCAGTAGGCATCTTCGGGCAGGTGATGGCCGAGTACATGCTCACCTATATGCTAGGCCATGAGCGTGAGGTGCTGTCGCGCCTGGTCAGCCAGGTCGAGCGGCGGTGGGATGACCGCCCGGGGCGCAGCCTGGAAGGGCGCAAGGTCCTCATTGTGGGTGTAGGCGACATTGGTCAGCGTGTGGCCGAGTTCCTGCAGCCGTTTGGTGTGGCGCTGTACGGCGTTGCCAGCAGCGCCCGTGAGCAGGCGCCGTTCGTCGAGGTGGCGGCGCTGGCCGACCTGCCGCGCATGGTCGGCCAGGTCGACTACGTGCTGAACCTGCTGCCGGATACCCCGGCGACTCATGACCTGTATGACGCAGCGCTGTTCAAGTGCTTCCAGCCCTCGGCCTTGTTCATCAATGCCGGACGTGGTGTGGCGGTGGTCGATGCCGACCTGGTCGAGGCGTTGAAGGAGGGCCATCTGGCCGGTGCGGTGATCGATGTGTGCCGCCAGGAACCGCTGCCCAAGCAACACCCGTTCTGGACCGCCTGGGGCTTGCTGCTGACCGGGCACAGCTCAGCGCCCACCTCGCCGGCGGCGATGGTGCGCTTGTTTGCGGAGAATGTGCGAGCGTATGCGGCGGGGCAGGGGTTGCGTGGCGAAGTCGATTTCGCCCGGGGCTACTGATTGCTGTGGCCTGTACCGGCCTCTTCGCGGGTAAACCCCTCCAGCACAGGGTGGTGATATCCCCGTAGGAGCGGGCTTGCCCGCGAAGAGGCCAGCACGGCCAACACAAACCTTACAGGCTGAAATCGCCTTCAGCAGCCAGCTCGCTCAGCGGCTTGCGCGGGCTTGGCACTTCACGCGCCTGCAGGGCTTCATCCAGGCTGGCCTTGTCCCCCAGCTTGCCGATCGCCACCATGGCATGCAGTGCGTAACCTTCGGGAATCTTCAGTTCCTGACGTGCCAGGTCCTGATCGAAGCCGGCCATGCCATGGGTATGCCAGCCGCTGATGCTGGCCTGCAGGGCCAGGTGCCCCCAGGCAGAGCCCGTGTCGAAGGTGTGCCACAGGGCCGGTTTTTCTTCCGTAGCGCCCGGGGCCGCGAAGGTAGTCTTCGAAATGACCAGCACCAGCGCCGACGCTTGTTGCGCCCAGCTGCGATTGAAGGGCACCAGCAGGCTCAGGTAACGCTCCCAGTTCGGCGTGTCGCGGCGGGCATAAAGGAAGCGCCAAGGCTGCGAATTGTAGGCCGACGGTGCCCAGCGGGCGGCCTCGAGGAAGCTCAGCAGGGTTTCTTCGCTGATCGGCTCGGCGGTGAAGGCGCGTGGTGACCAGCGGTTGATGAACTGCTCGTTGATGGCGTAATCGGCAATGCGGGGGTTGGCGCTCATGGCGGCTCCTGCAAACGGACGGGAAAAGCGCACGCTACTGCGTGCCGTCGCGACTGACAAGCGGTCTGGCTTTGCCGAAGCCCAGGCTCTAGACTGGCGCCGCCGCGCGCCGTGGCCCCCAAGATGAATGCAGGAACCCTGTGTGATGATCGCTGAAAACGCGCCGTTCTGGCGGCGCAAGACCCTCGAACAACTCAGCCAGCAAGAGTGGGAGTCGCTGTGCGATGGCTGCGGCCTGTGCTGCCTGCAAAAGCTCGAGGACGAAGACGACAACAGCGTCTATTACACGCGCATCGCCTGCAAACTGCTGGACCTGGATACGTGCCAGTGCAGCGACTACCCCAACCGCTTCGCCCACGTGCCAGACTGCATCCAGCTGACCCCGGGCAAGGCCGACCAGTTCAAGTGGCTGCCGAGTACCTGCGGTTACCGTCTGGTCAGTGAGGGCAAGGACTTGCCGGCTTGGCACCACCTGGTCTGTGGCGACCGGCAACAGGTTCATGAACAGCGCATTTCCCAGTCGGGGCGTATGCTCAGTGAACACGATGTGCACGAAGACGACTGGGAAGACCACCTGATCTTTCGCGCCAGCTGACCGGCGTAGCCCGCTGCCTCGGGGAAACAAGGAGTTTCTGTATGCGTTGCCAGCTGTTGTTGCTGTTGGGCCTGATGGCCAGTTCGCCGGCCTGGGCGAAGAAGGTCGACCTCGACTACCAGGTGCGCTTGCTGCCTGCCAGCGGCCAGGCCGAGGTCCGCGTGACATTGGCTGAAGGCAGCGCCGTGCGCAGCCTGGACTTCGACTTGGGCAAGGCTGGGGCCTACAGCGGCTTCCAGGCCGATGGGCAATGGCAGCTGAAGGGGCAGCGTGGTATCTGGCAGCCAGCGGCCGGCAAGACCAGCCTCAGCTACCGTGTGCAGCTGGACCAGAAGCTGGCCAGCGGCGCCTATTCATCACGCATCACCCCACACTGGGCGCTGTTCCTCGGCGACCAGCTGATACCCCCTGCGCGCCTCGACCAGCAGGATGGTACCGAGCTGGTGGCGCGCCTGGCTTTCGACCTGCCCGAGGGCTGGAAGAGCATCGAAACGTCCTGGCCGCGTATCGGCAAGGGGAAGTTTCGCATCGACAACGTGTCGCGCCTGTTCGATCGCCCGACCGGCTGGATGCTTGCCGGCGACCTGGGCAGCCGCCGCGCTCGCCTGGGCGAGACCGAAGTGACCGTGGCCGCGCCGGTGGGGCAGGGTATGCGGCGCATGGACAGCCTGACCTTGCTCACATTCGTCTGGCCACAACTACAAGCTGTGTTCCCGCGTAACCCGCCCAAGCTGCTGTTGGTCGGGGCGCGTGACGGCATGTGGCGAGGGGCTATGGCTGCGCAGGGCTCGTTGTACCTGAACAGTGCCCGGCCCATGGTCAGCGAAAACGGCAATAGCCCGTTGCTGCGCGAATTGGTGCAACTGTTCGCGCAGATTCACGGGCGTGACGGCAGTGACTGGCTGGTAGAGAGCCTGACCGATTATTACGCCAACGAGTTGCTACGCCGCTCGGGCGGGATGAGTGATGACCGTTACCAGGTCTGGCAGGCGCGTCTGAGCAAGCAGGGCGCCAAGGTCAACCGGCTCAAGGGTGAACGCGCAAGCCCGGCCCAGGTGGCCCGCGGCGTGATGCTGTTGCAGGCGCTGGACAAGGAAATCCGCATTCACACCCAGGCCAAACGTTCGTTGGACGATGTGGTGCGGGGGCTGATGCGCCTGCCCAGCGTCAGTACCGAAGACTTTGTGCAGATCAGCGAGAACGTGCTGGGGCGGCGTTCCGATGTGCTGCAGAGCAAGGTGCTGCACTAGGCATCCCTGCGCCTGACAATCGGCAGGGCGGCATCGTCTGCAAGTCGCATTTCAAGCGTATCACGTCGTACCTGGAATACACCGCTGAGCAGAAACTCAGCATTGTTCACGGGGCGAAACCGAGGTAGGGGAGCGTGCAGCCAACCATCGTCGGCAGCGTTGATCGCGACAACCCATGGTTTGTCGAGGCAATGTTCGGCCCGGTTTCGGTGCTGTTCTGACGGAGCTCAGCACTCGGTCGCCCTGTGTTGGCAGGTCTGTCCTGCCGCCGCAGTGGCGGCCTTTTTATTTGAACTTGGGCCCCGAGCGGGTATTCAGCCCCTTGGCCAAGCGGTCGTACAGCACCACATTCACCGTCGCTGCCAGGTTCATGCAGCCCTCGGTCGGGATGTAGATAGTCTCTTCACACCATCCCCGCACCTCTTCGCTCAACGAGCCATCCTCTGGCCCGAAGATGTAAATGGCCCGGTCCGGATGGGTGTAATCCGGCAATGGCCGCGCACCCTCCACCAGTTCTACCGCTACTGGCGTGCAGCCCAGCGGGATAATGCGCTGCAGGTCGTCGATGCCGATCAGCGGGATGTCGTAGTGCACGCGCTTGGTGTCAGTGACGAAGTCACGTGCGCGTTCATAGCGTTTGCCCGTGTAGAACACCGAATTGACGCCATAGCAGCCCGCTGCGCGCATCACAGAGCCGACGTTTTCTGCCGACTTGGGGTTGAACAGGCCGATGCAGCTGTATCGTTTGTTTGCCACGTACCGGGGCCCTTCGCGAAAAAAGCGCGATTATACGGGCTGCCCGGTAGCAGCGGGGGGCGAATCGATGGTCAGTCTTTCTTCAGCATGCCCGCCAGCCCGGCAAACGGGTTGTGCGTAGCCTTGGCAATGCTCGGGGTGCTGGTGGAGCCTTCGCTGAAGTACTGCTGGTCGGTGTAGCGCGAGTGTTCGTTGTCGTGGCAGTACAGGCACAGCAGCTCCCAGTTGGAGCCGTCCTGAGGATTGTTGTCGTGGTTGTGGTCACGGTGATGCACGGTCAGCTCGCTCAGGCGCTTGCCGGCGAACTCGCGGGCGCAGCGGCCGCATACGTGCGGGTACATTCTCAGGGCCTTGTCGCGGTAGCCCATTTCCTTGTCGCGCTTGGCATCAGCCAGGATGCGGTCGAGGCGCGCGGTGGCGGCGGCAGAAGAGGTGGAGCTCATGGTGTTTCCTTTGTTCTGATCAGGCAAGTGACGGTTATGCCATTGAGTCTAGCGCGCTTGCAGGTCAGGCGGACAGGCGAAAGCGTTGATTTAGGCGTAGCCTGTAGAAAGGTTCCCGACAGGAGGTTGCTGATGTTTCACGCGATCCTCGCCGCGCTGTTGATGGCTGGCCTGCCCTTGGCAGAAGCTGCCAGCACGCCACCCAGGCTCACGCCGCCAGTACCCGGCGCGCCCGGTACGCCGACGCCTACGCCATACCCGCAGATTACCCCGAGTACGCCGCCCAAGGCTTATGACAGCCAGCCGGGGGCGCCCTTGTTGCCGCCGATGCCAGTGCCCGGCCCGCCGAAGGATCAGCCATTGCCCGGGTTGCGGCAGGACCCGCCGAAGCCGGTTGTGGAGGATGATTGACGGGCGGGAGCTGAGGGCGTCTGGGGCTGCTTTGCAGCCCATCGCGACACAAGGCCGCTTGTGTCTTGATGGGGGATTAGAATCTGGAGTGAGAGCGGTGAATGGCAAGCTGAATGCCGTAGGTGC